>CATWUX010000135.1 GCA_958354085.1 uncultured Oscillospiraceae bacterium
CGCTTCTCTGGCTGCCGGCGCGGAAGTTGTGCGGCTGCCGGTAGAAAAGGATTGCACCGACACGTTGGCAGCGGTACAGATCGCGCTGAAGCGGGGCTATAGGAATTTTTTGCTGCTCGGCTGTACAGGCGGACGATTGGATCACACACTGGCAAATATTGCGGTGCTGCAATATCTTTTGGAAAATGGCGCGAATGCACAGCTGGCCGATGAAAATAATTTTTTGCGTCTGGTCAAGCCGGGGCATTACACGATTCCTTCGAAAAACGGTTACAAACTGTCGTTGCTGCCGTACGCGGGCAATGCCGAGGGCGTTACGCTGCGCGGCGCGGCATATCCGCTGCGCGATGCCACGCTGACCACGGCGTTTCCGTTAGGAGTCAGCAATGAATTTGTGGATGAAGCTGTCGAAATTTCATTTACACAGGGAATCTTAATGATATTTCTTTCAAAAGATTGACACCAAATCACCGTCCCGGAATATGCTGATATTGAGACGCGGGAATTGCCGCGATTCTATCAGCAGAATGAGGGACGGTGTTTTTTATGAAGCGCAGAAGCAGAAGAGGTTCCGGTGTGTTTTTTTTCGCCTTTGGCGCCGGTTTGCTCACGGCAACCCTGTGTCCGCCCAAGGTTATGCTGATTCTTGCTGCAATCGCCCTTGTTCTCATGGGCTGTTCCTACGGAAAAAATTGATGGGAGGCACGCATATGAAAATCGTCATTGTGAAAAGCCCCAAAATGTTCAGCGGTATTCTGCGCCGGCTTTTTGGTATTAAAAAGGAAAACTACATAGATTAACCATCCTTGTCTATCAAAAAAGCAAGCGGGCAGCAACGGTTTTCTTTCCAAGAAGACCGCTGCTGCCCGCTTGTTGACTGTACAGAACCGATGAAGTCTTTGAATCTTTTCCGTTTCCAAATCACACGCATATTCTATGGACAGGGCGAATATATTTTCCATAGAGAATATGCGCAGAGCATAAAGGAGAGGTGTATTCATGGATTTTAAGGTGATAAACAAGGCAATTGCCGTCTGCGAGACCTTGTTTGACGACTTTGATGAACGCCCGGTCGACTGCGATTTCGTTCTTCCGGATTATTGCCCGGATATCGCGGCTGTACTGAAATGCACATTGAAGCCAGTCGTGCAGTCAAAACAGCTCAGCGGCGACCGGATGGTGGTAGACGGTGTCGCCAACATCCGCGTAATGTATCTTGACGAGGCGCGCAAATGTGTCCGTTGCTGCGAATTCAGCCAGCCGTTCAGCAGCACCTTCCCGCTCAAAAACATAGGTGTGAACGCCTGTATGCGTGTGACGGCCAAAACCGATTATGTGAATTGCCGCGCGACCAGCCCACGCCGGCTGGATGTGCACGGCGCGTTCACGGTGAAGCTGAAGATCACGGCGGAAGGCGGCGTCAATGTCGTATCCGGTGCCAAAGGCGACAGGCTGTTTACCAAAAAAGATGTCATCTATTTTTCTGTGCCGGCGGCGTCTGCGGAAAAAGCCTTCACCATCAGCGAAGTGTTGGAGCTGGGCAGCGGTAAACCGGCAGCAGAAGCTCTGATTCGCGAAGAGGCCGTTCCGGTTCTCAGCGATTGCAAAGTGCTTCCGAATAAACTGATTCTCAAAGGCGATTTGTTTCTGAAAAACCTATATGTCAGCGATATGGCAAACGGGATGATGGAACAGGTTGAGCATGAAATTCCCTTCAGCCAGATCGTGGATGTGGACGGCATGGACGACGAATGGCTGTGTGATGTTGCACTGGAAGTGCTGTCCAGCGACGTACATATCACCGTCAACCAGAACGGGGAAAGTTGTCTGCTGACGGTCAATGTCAAGATACAGGCGCACGTGCAGTGCTATCGCACAGGCTCCTCTGAAGTCATCGTAGACGCCTACAGCGCGCATTATCCGCTGCAAACGGAGAACCGGCGGCTGGATACGGAGCATTTGCTGGGGGTGTACCGTGACAAACGGACTTTAAAAGAAAAGATGGATCTTCCTCCGGACGGTGTGGCGGAAATTGTGGACATTTGGTGCGAAGCGATGCCGACCGGCTGCCGCTGCGAAACAGAGCGCTGCTGTGTGGACGGCAGACTGATGATCTGTATGTTGGCAAAGGATGCTTCGGGAATCGTGGCGTACTATGAACGCATGAACGACTTTACACTGGAATATGACGATACATGCGAAGCCATGACAGCCAATATGCAGGTTGTGCATACAGATTATGCGATGACTGGCGGTAAACAGGTAGAGCTTCGCGTGGAGCTGAGCGCTGCGCGCTGCTGCTACCACGCGGAAAGCTGTATGGCGGTGACCAATATTTTAGCGGATGAATCGGGAAAATTCCCCGAAGAAAAAGCGGCGCTTAAGCTGTATTTTGCCAATAAAGGGGAATCGCTTTGGGAAATCGCCAAGAGCTGCCATACATCCATGGAAGCCGTTATGGAAGAAAACGGGCTGAAGTCGGATGTGTTGACGGATGATGCCATGCTCATGGTTCCATTATGCTAAGAGGGGGAGAAATCGTGGAGGGACAAAACATTTATGACGTGATTGCCAAGCGCACGGACGGCGATATTTATATCGGCGTGGTAGGGCCGGTGCGCACGGGCAAATCCACGTTTATCAAACGCTTTATGGATACGCTGGTCATTCCGAATATCGAGAGCGCCTACCGGCGCGAGCGGGCAACGGATGAGCTGCCGCAATCCTCGGCCGGCCGGACGATCATGACGACCGAACCCAAATTCATTCCCGAACAGGCGGTCAGCATTACCGTGGACGGCACAGCCACACTGGATGTACGTATGATCGATTGCGTCGGTTACATTGTGCCGTCCGCGCTGGGGTACATTGAAAACAACGCGCCCCGCATGGTCAAAACGCCGTGGTATGAAGAAGAAATTCCGTTCAACATGGCGGCGGAAATAGGCACGCGCAAAGTGATCACCGAGCATTCCACCATCGGCTTGGTGGTGACGACCGACGGCAGCATCACCGATATTCCGCGCGAGGAATACGCCGAAGCGGAAAAACGCGTGGTAAACGAACTGAAAGAGATCCGCAAGCCGTTCGTTGTGCTGATGAACACGATGAACCCCACCGCGTCCGGTGTCCTGCAAATGTGCGCCGAACTGGAAACCACATACGGCGTACCGGTTTGCCCGGTGAACTGTCTGGAAATGAACGAGGCGGAGATTCGCCGGATTTTGGAACGCGTCCTGTTTGAATTTCCGGTACGCGAGGTTGCCGTAGAGCTGCCGCGCTGGATGACAACGCTGGCGAAAACCCACCCGATCCGCAAATCCGTGTTTGATTCCATCCGTACGGCGGCTTCCACGCTGGAGAAGATCAGTCAGGTATCGGCTATGACCAGCGCCATGCTGAGCTGCGAATACATTGACACTGCACGCCTGACAGCGGTCGAGCTCGGAACCGGCTGCGCGCGGGTAGCCATGACGATTCAGCCCGGTTTGTTCTATCAAGTGTTGGGTGAAACGACCGGTATTCCGATTGCCGATGAGGCAGCACTGATGAGTACCATGATGGAATTGGCCGCGATCAAGACGCAGTATGACAAGGTGAAAAACGCTTTGGAAGAGGTCGAGGCAACCGGCTACGGCATCGTCATGCCCTCTTTGGAAGAAATGACGCTGGAGGAGCCGGAAATCATCAAGCAAAGCGGACGCTACGGTATCCGTCTGCGTGCCGAAGCACCGTCTATCCATATGCTCAAAGCCAATATCACGACCGAGGTATCGCCGATCGTCGGATCGGAAAAGCAGTCCGAGGAGCTGGTCAGCTACCTGCTGCGTGAATTTGAGGAAAGCCCGGGAAAAATTTGGGAATCCAATATTTTCGGCACATCGTTGTATGGCCTGGTCAACGAAGGGCTGCATAATAAGCTGTACCGTATGCCGGGGGATGCCCGTCTAAAGCTGAAAGAGACGGTGGAGCGCATTATCAACGAGGGCTGCAGCGGCCTGATATGTATCATTGTTTAATCGAGAAGATGTGCCCTCCCCGCTCGGTAAAATCGTGGGGAGGGCATTCAGAAAGGCATGGGACGGAGCATGGGAGAAGAAAGACCATATAGAAGGAGGCCGCGCCGCACACTGGCTTCCTCGGCTCATAAAAGTTCGGAAAACAAATCCGGATTTCATTTGCTGCTTGTACAAAGCATCTCTTGCTTGGTCGTGATTCTGGTTGTGCTGATTATAAAGCTGGCCGGTGGATCGGCTTTTGCACAGCTGCGGCAAAGCTTTAATAAAGCGGTTATGGACAACACCTTTACCGCTACGCTGGCGGCCCTGTTTCAACCGGAAGAATCCGTTTCCGCGCCGTCGGATGACACTGCCGCAACGACCGCCGCGTCGGATAAGACTTCAGACACCGAGAGCACAACAAACGTAACCGCCACGACGGTTCCGGAGACGGACGTCTCGTCCTCTGCCGGCGCAACCGGATCGGCTGCTGTCGGCGGGCAGGATGTGCCGATGGGCGCGGTCAAGATCTTATATGCCCCGGAAGGGGCTACTTTTGCACCCTTGAGCTGTAACCAGCGTGCGGCCGCACCGTTGGCTGAAGCGGTGTTCACCTCCGGATTCGGATACCGCCAGCATCCGACAAAAGGCGGGGACAGCTTTCACCTTGGCACGGATCTGGCGGCTGATGCGGGCACGCCGATTGCCGCCATGTTTTTCGGCGTGGTGATCGAGGTGGGGAAAAGCGACAGCCTCGGCAACTATCTGCGTTTGTATCACGGCGGCGGTATGGAGGTGCTGTACGCGCATTGCTCGGAAATTCTCGTGCAGAAGGATGTCGTGGTAAAAGCAGGTGAAACCGTGGCAAAGGTCGGCAGCACCGGCGATTCGACCGGCGATCATCTGCACGTGGAGGTCAAGGTGGATGGGGTATCCTATGACCCGGCGTATATTCTGCCGATGGAGAAATATGAATAGACATGATCATCGTTCATTTATTGAATATCGAAATCCGGCTGAGTCTGCTGTTCCCGGCAATGCTGGTTGTGCTTTTGGCGTTGGATACATCCGGTATGGCGGCGTGGTGCGTTGCCGCATCTGCCATGCACGAGGCCGGCCACTTTTTGGCGCTTCTGGCGGTGCATAACAAGCCTGCGCAGATTTGCGTAGGCATTTTCGGTATACGTGTGACACAGAACAACCACACACCGCTCAGCTACCGGCAAAACGTGCTGGTATCGCTGGCGGGGCCGGCAGTCAATTTACTGTCGTTTGCGATTTTGCTGGCGTCCGGCGGCTGGAGCGTTCCCACAAGCGTGCATCTGGTGATGGGGTTATTGAACTTGCTGCCGGTCGAGCCGCTGGACGGGGGACAGGCACTGTTTTGCTGTCTGGCACAGCAGTTGGAGCAGGACAAAGCAGATCGTATCGTATTTGGCGTATCCATTGCGACGATTTTGCCTCTGGCGGTGCTGGGGTTCACGGTGCTGATCTACAGCGGCTATAATTTCACCCTGCTTGCGCTGTGCCTGTATTTATGTTTGCTGCTGCTGTTTAAAAAGAAACGTTGAAATTTCCTCCGAAGTACGGTACAATGGTAACCGACTCGATTGTTTTCACAATCCATTACGGGAGGAACACCATGACCTATTCTTTGGACGACCTGCTGCTTTCGGTACAGAAACCGGCGCGCTATGCCGGCGGTGAACTGAACAGCGTTACCAAAAACGCGGCGGAGGTCAATATCCGCTTTGCGTTCTGCTTTCCGGATCTATACGAGGTGGGAATGTCCCATCTGGGCATGAAGCTGCTGTACGGGCTGTTCAATAGCCAAGAGGACGTTTGGTGCGAGCGGGTATTTGCGCCGGACACCGACATGGAGCAGCAGATGCGGCAGCACAATATTAAGCTGTTTGGGCTGGAAAGCCGCGATCCTATCGATACGTTTGATTTTATCGGTTTTACGCTGCAGTATGAGATGAGTTTTACCGAAATTTTGCATATGCTGGGTCTGGCCGGTTTGCCGCTGCGCGCGG
>CATWUX010000136.1 GCA_958354085.1 uncultured Oscillospiraceae bacterium
CAGCCTGCTGCCTTGTCCGCCGGCCAGAAGCATGGCGACGCATTCCTTTTTTCTTTGCATAATAAAACCCCCTGAATGTTAAATCAGTCTATTTTTGTCAAATATACGCAGGTCAGTTTGGGAATATCCACTTTGATAGAATATTCCTTGCCGTGACTCGGCGTCTTTGTCGTAGTGAAAATACGTTTTTTCATGGCTCCGCTTCCGCCGTATTTCACGGCATTTTTAGAGAAGATTGCAAAGGAGTGAACGACGAATGCGCTGTATTTCCTGGAATGTAAACGGTATTCGCGCCTGCATCGGCAAGGGCTTTCTGGATGTTGTACAAGCCGCGGACGCCGATGTGTTTTGCCTGCAGGAAACCAAGCTGCAGGCAGGGCAATTGGAACTGGAGCTGCCCGGTTATGAGCAATATTGGTGCTACGCGGACAAAAAGGGCTATTCCGGTACGGCGATCTTCACCCGACAGCATCCGTTGTCGGTTCGTTACGGATTGGGTATAGACGAACACGATCACGAGGGGCGTGTAATCACGCTGGAGTTTCCCACCTGCTTTGTGATAACGGTGTATACGCCCAATGCGCAGGACGGTTTGGCGCGCATTGCCTACCGACTGGACTGGGAAGCGGCATTTCGCGCGTATGTGTGCGCGCTGGATAAGGAAAAGCCGGTCATCCTGTGCGGGGACATGAACGTAGCGCATCAGGAGATCGACTTAAAAAATCCAAAATCCAACCGCGGAAATGCCGGTTTTTCCGACGAGGAACGCGCCGCGTTCACGGAATTGTTGGCTGCCGGTTTCACCGATACCTTTCGATATCTTCATCCGGAGGAAACCGGTGCTTACAGCTGGTGGTCGTATCGGTTTCAGGCGCGCAAGAATAACGCCGGATGGCGGATCGATTATTTTTTGGTGTCGGATCGATTGGCAGAGCAGGTACGCGATGCGTTTATTTGTTCCGATATATTCGGATCGGATCATTGCCCGGTTGGGCTGGTTGTGGAGGTATAAACCATGGATAAGCATCAAAAGGAAGCAGTGCGGCAGCAGGCCGCCGCGGTGATTGATAAGCTGCTGAAAAATAATATGCAAGGCTATTATGTGGACTCGGCAGCGGACGTACCGGCGCAGGTGGCGCAGCTGCTGCACGAAGGCGATACGGTGGCGGTGGGCGGCTCCATGACGCTGGAACAATGCGGTGTGTTGTCCTTGCTGCGTGAGGGGAAGTATCGGTTTCTGGATCGGTATGCGAGTGGACTTACTCCGGAACAGGTGCAAAAAATCCATCGTGCCAGTTTTGACGCAGACGCCTATCTCTGTTCAGCAAACGCCGTAACGATGCAGGGCGAGCTGTACAACGTGGACGGCAACAGCAACCGCGTAGCGGCGATTTGCTACGGGCCGCGATCGGTCATTTTGGTGGTTGGCTGCAACAAGATCGTACCGGATATTCCGTCCGCGATCGCCCGTGTCAAGCAACATGCCGCGCCCGCAAACGCCGTACGACTGAGCTGCGAGACCTATTGTGCCAAAACCGGGTTATGTAAAGGGCTAAGCGGCGATATGACAGACGGCTGCGCCAGCTCTGCACGTATCTGCTGTTCCTATGTTGTGTCCGCTCATCAGCGCATTCCGGGCCGTATCAAAGTGATCCTCGTCGGTGAACCGCTGGGGTATTGAAAAAATCCCGTTTAGAAGAATTTTCTTCTAAACGGGATTTTTATCGGCTTGCTTTACAGAATCGTGCGGATCTCCTCGCCTCCGGCGATCATGCCGAGCAACTCGTCGCACACCATCAGGCAGCGGGGAAGATGATAGGGGCCTTTCCACATAGAACCTTTTTGGGTATGGGAAACGGTACCGTCACGGTGCAGATAGCCGTACCATTCGCCGTATTCCGCATCATGGAAATGACCGAACGCGTATTCGTGTACCTTCTCGAACCAGCTCCAGTATTTTTCGTCGCCGGTCAGTCCATACGCCATCAGCGTGGCGATCAACACTTCGTTATGTACCCACCACAGCTTCATATCCCATTCCAGCTGCTCACAGGGACGGCCATCCACATCTACAAAATACAGCATACCGCCGTACTGCTTGTCCCAACCGCGTTCCAGCGACCAATCCAGCAGATTCAGCGCCTTTTTCAGCAGCCCCTCGTCATGCGAATAAACCGCTTCGTTCATAAGGAACCAGGAGTTCTCGCAGGAATGACCGGGGTTGATAGTGCGGCCGGCGGGGTTGTCGATATGACCGCCCTCGGGCAGCACACTTTCCAGCGCGCACTTCAGTTCCGGCTGATAATGATAGTTCATAAGCGCATCTACCATCTCGCGCACAACCGCTGTATAGTAATCCGCCTTGGCGGGATCGCAGCGGCGCAGCACCTGCGCACTGCTGACGAGCACCATCGGTACGGCTGCGGAACGCTCGGTGCGGGTTTCCGCATAGGATTTCGGGGTAATCTTAAAGGGATCGTTTTCCGGTGTGCGATACAGCATTAGCATTTGTTCAAAGCAGGCCTCGGCTTTCGCCAGCGCGTCGGCATCGCCGGTCGCGGCCGCATATTCCGCCATGCCGACCACATAAAAGCTCTCGGAGAACATATAACGGCGCTTGCGCAGCGGCTTGCCTTCCTTCGTTACCTGGAAGAACATTCGACCGTCGGTATCGACACAGTGATCCTCCAAAAAGCGCTTACCAAGACGAGCCGCGTCCAGCCATTCTTCGCGTGCGCCGTAATGATTGCACAGAGCGGAGAACGTCCACAGTCCGCGGCCTTGGAACCAAACAGATTTATCGTCGTTATAGCTTTTGCCCTCGCGGTCAACTGATGAAATATAGCCGCCGTTTTCATGGTCGAGCAGATCACTGTTCATCCAGAAAGGCATGACATCCTGCAAAAGCTGATCACGATAAACCGTGCGGTATGCCGCCGCCTTTTCCGCGTGTGGGGAAGAAAAATGTGTCATGATAACTCGCTCCTTTATTAAAAAATAGTAAGAACAAAACTGGATTCTCAGGTATAGTGTAACACGAAACCAAGGGTTGTACAATGTACTAGTTTTGATAGATGGTTATCCCAATTTGTTCTTTTTTCAAAAAGCAAGATAAAAAGCCGCCCTTTAAGAGCGTTGACATAAGAAAACAAGCAAAAATCCAGTAAAATCAACGCTTTTAAGGGCAGTGGGCAAACAGGTTAGCTCAAAAATCGAATAACCAAGCGACAAAAGGGATGTTACCGCAAGGCAGCATCCCTTTTCGCATACCCCAACGCCGCAGATTTTGAAAGAAGTCTGCGGCGTTTTTTTCTGCCCAAATTCAGAAAGGAGGCGCAGCCGGAATGTACTTTATGAGCGGTAAAAGCCGCGCATTTGAAACGCTCATGCAGGGAAAGCCCGGATTTGACCGGTACGAGAACGGCTGCACCGAGCATGAGGACTGTAACACCTGCCACTTCTACCGTCCGCACTGGAAATATCGGTTTTGTGTATATGCCGAGTGTCCGTATGAACCGGGCAGACAGACCGCAATCCGGCGCAGCAAGGCAGAGTGAGCGAAAGGAGCTGATAACCTATGGCAGTATTTCGGGTGGAAAAAAACAGCGGCTACACCGTTATGTCCAACCACCACCTACGCAATCAGGAGCTTTCCCTAAAAGCAAAGGGGCTGCTGTCCCAAATGCTGTCCCTGCCGGATAACTGGGACTACACGCTGAAAGGTCTGTCCCTTATCAACCGGGAAAAGATTGACGCGATCCGGGAGGCAATACGGGAGCTGGAAAGAGCCGGATATATTGTCCGCAGCCGGGAACGCGACGAAAAAGGACGCTTGCGCGGCGCAGACTACATAATCTATGAGCTTCCTCAAAAGCCAGTATCGGATTTACCTACATTGGAAAATCCAACATTGGATAATCCAACGCAGGAAAATCCTACGTTGGAAAACCCTACGTTGGAAAATCCAACGCAATTAAATAAAGATATATTAAGAACTGACTTATCAAAAAAAGAAAAATCAATTACAGATCTATCAAGTACCGATTCCATTCCTATCCTTTCCCCTTACCCCTTCCCTTTGAGCGTGGACGGGAAACAAGCGGCTGCGCCGCCGGAACGGAAGCGAAAGGAAACGGCAGAAAGCGAAAATGAAGCATATAGGATTTACCGGGAGATTATCTGCAATAACATCGAATACGACATCCTTTTGCAGGATAAGCGCATTGACCGTGACCGCCTGGACGAGATTGTGGACATTATTCTGGAAACGGTATGCAGTTCCCGTAAGAAGATCCGCATTGCCGGTGACGACTACCCAGCAGAGCTGGTAAAAAGCAAGTTTATGAAGCTGAACAGCAGTCATATCGAGTTTGTCTTTGACTGTCTGCGGGAGAACACCACTAAGATCCGCAACATCCGGCAATATCTCCGGGCGGTGCTGTTTAATGCCCCCAGCACTATTGACAGCTACTATACCGCCCTTGTTGCACACGATATGGCACAGCCGGATTGGGGCAAGCCCAAAAGTGGCATCCCGGATTACAGCTATGAGGGAGCAGACAGCCTATGAGGATTTGCCTGTATCAGCGGGTGCATCCACCTTAGTGATACCCCCATAAAGGTGACATCAGGGCAAAAGGAAAGTGCCGCCCATTGAGAGCAGCACTTCACAGGCTGAAAAGGGATTAAGCGGACACAGGCTCGTCATTTTGCACCTCCTCCTTGACGGCGGCGATTCGCTTGTCCGCAGGCTCGTCAGCAGCGCCTTGCGGCATTTCTGCAAGTGACGAAATTTTGCTCTGCCAAAGCGTCCCAAGCCGTAAAAATTTTTCTTCGGACAGCTTCAGGTCGGGGAGGAAGTAGTCCCCGAAGAGCGTGTAGCTGATTTAATCAAAATAGAATATCTCTTCAAATTTTTTATCCAATGCAATACACAGGATAAGCGCCAGCTTTGCCGTGGGGCTAAACTGCCCCGTTTCAATAGAACTGATTGTATTACGAGATACACCGACCATATCTGCCAGTTGTTGCTGTGACAATCCTTTTTCGCTGCGGGCGTCTCTCAGATTGTTCTTTAAGATTAGTTTATCGCCCATACTTACACCACCGTCTTAAAAACAAGTGCAACAGCGAATGCGACGGCAAAAACAATTCCGATAATGCCATAGACCAGTTTAGAACGGGTTTTCAAATACCTAAACAGAACCATGTTGCTGCTTCCCTGCATAGCAAAATAGACCATCCACCCTACCAGTGAGAGTTCGGGCTTGTTCAAAACAAATTCACTGACAAGAATTAACACAATGCAGAGCAAAGCCCCGACAAGCATACCGACTCGTGATGCTTTGCAAAAAGCCGCCAATTCTCGTTCATCAAGTTTCCCTTTGTTTTCCCGTTGGCTCATCTTCAAAATATCTTCCTTGTTCATAAGAACACCTCCATAGAATTTGCCAAGTTTTGTTGGCATAGCTTTATTATACTCGTGCCAAGTTAACTTGTCAACAGTTTTTCGCATATTTCAAAGATCCCTCCCGGCAGGTACATTGCACCCGATAGGAGGGATATGTGCGAGTGTGTCAGGCAGACGCAGTTGTTGAATACTACAAACTGGAAGTTACCATTTTCACTTTTTAATTCTATCATTGTGAATGTTTTGGCGAAAAGCTGAAAACCTGCACAAGAATAATAAGCAAAACATATGCGGCAATAATGCCTCTCACAACGAAAGCAATCACTTTCCATATATCTGCGAAAGGAGGTACATTTTGCAGGAAGAAGTAACAAGTAAGACCATTGCACTTGCAATTAAGACGGCAAAGCTGGACGGAAAGGTGCTGCAAGCAGCACTGCGACAGTTCATGCAGCTTTACCGCAAGAAACGGGATACGCCCCACCGTGGCAAGCAAACGTTGAAACAACTTATGCGTCACGGCACCGGCGTTTCCAATATCGAAATCACC
>CATWUX010000137.1 GCA_958354085.1 uncultured Oscillospiraceae bacterium
GACCGGGAAAGCATGTTTTTTCACCCGATGGTTCCCGGCTTATCCACCTCGGAGACGATCCTGCACAGCATCCGGGCGGATTCTGTGTTTACACCGGAGGAAGCACGGCTGCTGGATGTGTGCCTGATGCTGCATGCTGAGCATGGCGGCGGCAACAATTCGACTTTTGCGGCGCGGGTGTTGTCCTCGTCCGGAACCGATACCTATTCCGCGATTGCCGCGGCGATCGGTTCGCTCAAAGGGCCGCGGCATGGCGGTGCCAATATTAAGGTCATGGAGATGCTGGAATATATCAAAGCAGGCGTGCGCGACTGGGACGATGAGGACGAGATCCGTGCATTCCTGACGAAGATGATTCACAAGGAGGCCGGAGACCGATCCGGCTTGGTGTACGGTATGGGACACGCGGTGTATACGTTGTCCGATCCCCGTGCGCTGATTCTGAAAAAGTACGCGTATGATCTGGCGGAGAAGAAAGGCTACGGCCCGGAATTCCGTCTGCTGGAAGCGGTCGAACGGCTGACTCCCGGTGTTTTTGCCGAAGTGAAGGGCAGCGACAAGGCGATTTGCGCCAATGTGGATTTGTATTCGGGCTTGGTATACCGCTCGCTCGGCATCCATCCGGATCTGTTCACTCCGCTGTTTGCCGTGGCGCGGATGCCCGGTTGGTGTGCGCACCGGATTGAGGAGATCATGACCGGCGGCCGTATTATCCGCCCTGCTTACAAGGCAATCGCGGGCCGGCAGCCATATACCCCCTTGTCAGAGCGCTGATTTTGGTATACAATAAAAAGAGCACAGCGTGCTGTGCTCTTTTTTGCATGTCTTTTTAAAGGATAATGTTCCTCGGCAATGGTCGATTGCCGCAGAAAGGGATGGGTTAACGATGCAGGATTCAGGGAAAAAGGCGGCTGCCGTGATCGCCGTATTGATGGCTGTGGGGGTGACGGTGCTGCGTGTCGTATTGGTCACGCAGGCGGAAACCGCGTGGTTTCAATATGGCATGATCGGGCTGCTGGTTGTAACGATGCTCGTGATGGCGGTGCTGGTGAATAAAAAGCGGGAGCCGCTGCCGGCGGTTGGGGGCGTGTTTCTGATCCCGGGCGCCGTGCTGAGTATGCTCTGCGGCTCGGTGATGCTGGTTACGACGATTTATGACGGTTGGATGTGGCTGAGCAAAGGAAAAACGCCGCCTCCGAACGACCGTATTCTCGGCAATGTTGATGCGTTCATGCTGGCCTGTGCCATTGTGTTCGGCATTCTCGGCGGCGTTTTTCTGATCCAGCTTGGTTTGCAATGGGTATCGGATAACGGCAGCGTGGCCGGCCGCTTCCGGCTGATGGCGCTTGCGCCGGTTTTATGGGTGTGGATGCGTCTGGCGCGGTATGAGATGTCCTATGCCAGCGCGGTCAGCATCGGCCAAAGCTTTTATGATTTTATGATGCTGATTGTGATGCTGCTGTTCTTTTTTGCTTTTGCACGGTACGTGTCCGGAGTGGGCGCGCGCTCGCCGAAACAGTTGCTGACGTTTGCGCTGTGTACCGGCTTGCTGAGCATCAGCGGGCCGCTGACGCGTTTTGGCTTGTATCTGACGAATGAGCTGGACGGCGTGCTGGCGAGCCAGCTGGCTGGCCCGACGGATTTGTGCATCGGTATATTTGCCTTGTATCTGGCATTTGCGTTGGCTTTCGCTTATCCGCAGGAGGAACAGCCCGCCGCCGATGAAACCGAGACTGCCGCCGAGGAACCGGCGGTGCTGGTGGATTCCGATAGAACGGAGTAACGCTCTTAGCGCGGATGAAGATAAAGCCCGGCACAGACGCCGGATACCAGATTTTGCAGCAGCTCGTTGGCTGTGGGAGCGGTATACGGGCGCTCAGAGGATAAGGTGGTACGCAGCGAGAACCCGATGGTGCCGCCGCAGACAGCCAGACTGCCTTCGTGCAGTCTGGCTGTTTCTTTGACCATGCTCAGCGTCGCGGGATCGCGCACAGGCCGGCTGCCGGTCACCAGAATGGACACGGTGCCGGCTGTGTGGGTAACGGCCATCTGCACGGGAGCGGCCGGGTTCGTATGGCATACCGCACGCAAAAGCCCCACCACGGCAAGCTGCAACAGCCGCGGTTCAAAAGCCGCGTACAGCGGCCGGGGAAGGGGCGCATACAGCGTCAGCCGCTGCTGTCCGATCAGAATCTGCGCCGCTTGCGCAATCGCCAGCAGCGTGGAGGACAAGTCGCCGTAGGCGAGGGGGCGCGGCAGACCGCGGCAGTGCCGGACGGACTGCACCTCTGTTTGCCAAAGCAGCTCCAAAGCCTGCGCCGTTTTGGCCTTTTGCTCCGGCGTTTGGCGGGAGAGCGGCGGGGACGTGATAAAGTAGGCTGCCAACTGCTCACGCAACTGTCCTTCGGACAAGTGCCCCGGCTTGGAGGTACAGGGGGAGTCGGGCAAAAAAGCGGCGTTTTTTTTATGAAAAAAGCGTCCAAAACGCATATTTGTACTCCTAATCAATGTGAAATGGGGAATGAAAGCGGAAGTTTGGTGTTATTATATCCCTTTTGTCGGGGAAAATTGCAAGATTTGTGAAACGTAACGAAAGTTTGAATATACGGTTAAATAATTGACAAACTCCTTGAAAAAAATTGAAAAACAGGATAGAATAAGAGAAGAATCTAAAAAGTATGGAGGTATATAGTATGTCCGTTAAAGTTGCAATCAATGGTTTTGGCCGCATTGGCCGTCTGGCATTCCGTCAAATGTTCGGTGCCGAAGGTTATGAAGTCGTTGCCATCAACGATCTGACCGACGCCAAAATGCTGGCTCACCTGCTGAAGTATGACTCCGCTCAAGGCCGCTACGCTCTGTGCGACAAGGTTCAGGCGAAAGAGAATTCCATCGTGGTGGATGGCAAGGAAATTCAGATTTACTCCATGAAGGATCCGAAAGATCTGCCGTGGAAAGAGCTGGATGTGGACGTCGTTCTGGAGTGCACCGGCTTCTTCGCTTCCAAAGCCAAGTCGCAGGCGCACATCGATGCCGGTGCCAAGAAGGTTGTTATTTCCGCTCCGGCCGGCAACGATCTGCCCACCATCGTGTTCAGCGTTAATGAGCAGACCCTGACCAAGGAAGACACCATCATTTCCGCTGCTTCCTGCACCACCAACTGCCTGGCTCCGATGGCGAACACGCTGAACAAGCTGGCGCCGATCGAAAAAGGCTTCATGACCACGATCCACTCCTACACCGGCGATCAGATGGTTCTGGACGGCCCGCACCGCAAAGGCGATCTGCGCCGCGCCCGTGCCGCCGCTGTCAACATCGTTCCGAACTCCACCGGTGCTGCAAAAGCGATCGGCCTGGTTATCCCTGAGCTGGCCGGCAAGCTGGACGGCTCTGCGCAGCGCGTTCCCTGCCCGACCGGTTCCATCACCGAGCTGGTTGCGGTGTGCAACGGCAATGTGACCGTCGCGGACGTGAATGCGGCGATGAAAGCGGCTACCTCCGCTTCCTTCGGTTACACCGAGGAAGAGCTGGTTTCCTCCGACATCATCGGCATCACCTACGGTTCTCTGTTCGATGCGACGCAGACCAAGGTTACCCCGATGGAGAACGGCAAAACGCTGGTTAAGGTCGTGTCCTGGTACGACAACGAGAACTCCTACACCAGCCAGATGGTTCGCACCATTAAATACTTCGCGGAACTGTAATTCCGATATAGCTTCTAAAAAATGCTCTGTACAATCGTACAGAGCATTTTTTGCGCGCAGCCGCAGGCAAATTGCGGGAACCGGGAGAAAATCGCGATTTTAGTTGAATATTCGGTCGGAAAATGGTAGAATAATTTATTATGCAATATACGGGAAAGAAGATGCGCACATCCCGGAAAAAGGAATGGATAGATCGGTATGAGTGTAAAGCGTTGGGTTTTGCCCGAACTGGATAAGGAGGGAGCCGCACAGCTGGCCGAGGACTGCGGCCTGCATCCCTTTTTGGCGCTTATGCTCACGCTGCGCGGTATATCCACCCCGGAAGAGGCCGGCGATTTTTTGTTGGGGGACGAGCTGCAGGACGATCCTTTTGGATTTGCGGATATGGATCTTGCGGTGGAGCGTATCCAGCGTGCCATGGAAAATGGCGAACACATCGTGGTTTTCGGCGATTATGACGCGGATGGCGTAACGTCCACTGCTTTGCTGTATACGTATTTGAAAGAAAAGAACGCACACGTCAGCTACTATGTTCCCAAGCGTGAGGGAGAGGGCTATGGACTGCACACGGACACGGTGGATGTGCTCGCCGAGCAGGGAGCGCAGCTGATCGTGACGGTGGACAACGGCATCGCCGCTGCGGAACCGATTGCCTATGCACATCAGCGTGGTATCGATGTGGTCGTGACGGATCATCATCAGCCGCAGGACATCCTGCCGCCCGCGGTGGCGGTGGTGGATCCTCACCGCGCGGACTGCGGCAGCCTGTGCAAAGATTATGCCGGCGTGGGTGTGGCTTTCAAGCTGGTGTGCGCGCTGGAGGGCGATGCCGACGCCGTGCTGGACAAATACGGCGATCTGGTGGCGCTGGGAACGCTCGCGGACGTGATGCTGCTGCGCGGTGAGAACCGCGTGCTGGTGCGCGCCGGGCTGCAGGTGCTGAACCGCGGACAGCGGATCGGTCTGGTCAAGCTGCGGGAGGCCGCCGGCGCGGCAGGCAAAGAGCAAACCTCCACATCGGTCGTGTTCACGCTGGCGCCGCGTATCAACGCGGCGGGACGCATGGGCGAACCGGAACAGGCGGCGCGGCTGCTGATGACGGAGGATCCCGCGGAGGCAGAAACGCTGGCCGCTGCGATTCACCAATGCAACCTGGAACGGCAGAAGGTGGAAAGCGAGATTTTCACCGAGGTGCTGCAGAAAATCGAGGACAATCCCGCTTGGATGGCGCAGCGGGTTTTGGTTTTGGCGGGCGAAAATTGGCATCCAGGCGTGATCGGTATTTTGGCGGCACGTGTGGTGGAGCGTTTCGGTAAACCTTGCATTTTGCTGTCGGTGTCGGACGGAATTGCCAAAGGCTCCGGACGCAGTATCAAGGGCTTTTCCCTGTTTGCGGCGCTGCAGGCGTGCGCAGAGGGGCTGCTGCACTATGGCGGACATGAGCTGGCCGCCGGCGTGGGACTCGAAGCAGAAAAAATCGGGGAATTTCGTCAGAGGATCAACGCCTATGCGGCGGAGAATTTCCCGGTGATGCCTGTACCGGAGCTGGCGATCGACTGCAAGCTGCGCCCGTCGCAGATTGATGTGGAAAAGCTGAATCTGCTGGCGGCGCTGGAGCCGTTCGGCGCGGGCAATCCGTCGCCGGTATTCGGGCTTTTTGGGATGCGGCTGGACAATATCACGCCGATCGGCAACGGCAAGCACCTGCGCTTGTCGCTGTCCCGCGACGATTGCCGGTTGTCGGCGCTGCGCTTTCAAGTGAGCGAAAAGGAATTTCCCATTCCCTGCGGTGCGGTGCTGAATCTGGCGGTAACGCTGGACAAAAGCGAGTATCGCGGCACGATTTCCCCCTCCATTGTGATCAAGGACATCCGGTATGCCGATACACGGCAGGAGGAGCTGCTGGAGGCGGGACAACAATACGATCAGGTGATACGGCAGGAATGGACGGATGGCTGTGAAGGCTGGACGCCCGACCGTGAGCAAATGAAAAAGATCTACAATTTTTTGCGTAAATTTCCCGGTTGGACCGGCACGCTGGAGCAGCTGTATCACAACGTGGAGGATCCCACGCTCGGCTATGTGCAGCTGCGTCTGGGGCTGGAGATCCTGCGGCAGGCTGGCCTGATCGCGCTCAACGACACGGGCGAGCGGCTGCGGGTGGTCTTGCAGCCGGTGACGGGAAAGGCTAATTTGAACGATACGCCGATTATGCGGTTTTTATTACATAACCATCCTCATGAGG
>CATWUX010000138.1 GCA_958354085.1 uncultured Oscillospiraceae bacterium
GTTTGCTCTGCCGGCCGATACGACGCAGGATGAGCTGCTGGCGCTGGTGGCGAGTCTCAACAACCGCAGCGATATTAACGGCATTTTATGCCAGCTGCCGCTCCCGTCGCACTTGGATGATAAAGCCGTGATCGAAGCGATCTCTCCCGCCAAGGATGTGGACGCGTTTCATGCGTCCAATGTCGGACGCATCATGATCGGCGATTATCATTTCCTGCCCTGCACGCCCGCAGGCGTGATGGAGCTGCTCGCGCGTACCGACGTTGAGGTGGAGGGGAAAAATTGTGTGGTCATCGGGCGCAGCAATATTGTCGGCAAGCCGATGGCAATGTTGCTGCTGCACAAAAACGGTACGGTGACGATCTGCCATTCCCGCACACGGAACCTCAAAGAGATCTGCGCCGGTGCGGATATTCTGGTTGCCGCCGTGGGCAAGGCAAAATTTGTGACCGCCGATATGGTGAAGCCGGGTGCGGCCGTGATTGATGTGGGAATGAACCGTGATGAAAACGGCAAGCTGTGCGGCGATGTGGATTATGCGGCCGTCGAGCCGGTTGCCGGTTATATTACGCCGGTGCCGGGCGGCGTCGGCCCCATGACCATCGCGATGCTACTGAAGAACACACTGATGGCGGCAAAATTGCAGAACGCGCTGTTGGTGGAATAACCGATCGGTGGTAGTTATAATGACGCGGGAGATTTTTGCGGTATGCAGAAATCTCCCGCGTTTTCTGTAGGAAAAAGGATGAATGTGGTAAATTTGAAAGAATCCGAAAATTTGTTCGATTGCGCTTGATTTTTAGAAAAGGATGTGTATAATAAGAGCATAAACGTTTGTTCGGAACATTCGTTTGGAAAGAGCGGGTGTACAGGAAAGGACGCGATGGGTATGATGCTGAATCTGTTGACGGTTGCGGTTATGGGCGAACTGTTTCTATATATGATGCGTAAATCGGTGTTGGCGAGTACGCGGCAGCTGGCTTTTGTGCCTCTGGGCGTATGTGCAATGGAAATTTTTGCGGCGGGGCTGCTGCATCCGGTTTCATTCCCGATTCTGACCGCTTTACTCATCGCGCTGCGTTTGGCGATCGCCGGTTGCTGTGTCCTCGCCATTCGCCGGGATGCGGCCTATGCCCGCCGGCGCGCCCGGAAAAATAATGCTGCTCGGGCACAGCTTCGCCGGGAGCTGTTGCGCGCATTGCCGGCGCGTGTGCCGGATCAAGAGGATTCCTGCTGCGCCTGATGCAGTTTTGCTTGCCTTTTTCCGGATTTTGGAGTATGATCAAACCCATACCGCTTCCGCATAAGAAAAGCGGAAGAACATAAAAGGATGGGCAGAGGATGGGCGAGAGTTTTCTAACCGTTGCGCAGCAGGTGATGTCGCTGTTTTTGTTGATCGGTATTGGGGTGATATGCGGTAAGGCGAAGATATTAAATACGGCGGCTGTGAAAAGTTGTGCGGATCTGGTGCTGCTGTTTTCCACGCCGTGTGTCATTGTGCAGTCTTTTCAGCGGCCGTTGGATGCTTCCATGCTGAGTGGTCTGGGCATTGCCGCCTTGGCGGCGGTGGGTGTACATATCGTTTCCATTGGCATTGCGCGGTTGGTGTTTCGGGATGCTGACCGTACCCGCCGGACGGTTTTACGGTTTGGGACGGTGTTCTCCAATGCCGGGTATATGGCGCTTCCGCTTCAGCAGGCGCTGCTCGGAAGTGAAGGCGTTTTTTACGGTGCCGCGTATGTGGCGGTGTTTAATCTGTTTTTGTGGAGTTATGGGTTGCTGACGATGAGCGGCGACCGAAGCACGATTACCCCGCGCAAGCTACTGCTGAATCCGGGAATGATCGGTTTGCTGGTCGGTTTACCGCTGTTTTTGCTGTCGTGGTCGCTGCCGGAGGTCGTGATGTCGCCGGTGCGCCATCTGGCGGCGCTGAATACGCCGGTTCCCATGTTGATTATCGGGTTTTATCTGGCGGATACGAATTTGCGTGCCGCTTTACGTGATCGGCGCGGTTATATTGTGATGGCGCTGCGGCTGGTTGTTATTCCACTGATCACGGTGGGAGCGTCATGGCTGTGCGGCGTGGGTTCCACGGTTTTGGTGGCATGCACGATTGCAGCCAGCGCACCGGTTGCGGCTGCAACCACCATGTTTGCTACCAAATATGAGCAGGATACCCGCTTGTCAGTGAATCTGGTATCCTTATCCACTTTGTTGTCGATGATCACTATGCCGCTCATCGTCGGACTTTCGCGCGTGCTGGCTTGACGGATGGAAAGCCGCTGCTTTGTATGTACCGGATATGGCCGGATCCTTCAAAAAGGGATCCGGCCATATTTTTTGTGCTTTGGGTGTTTCGAACTTACATAAATCGTTGAATTGTGTGCGATTGCTACCGTCCAATATTGACTTCGACAGGATTCCACAAATTCACATTTTCACATTCCACATTTTTTGCGCCTGTTGAAAAACGAAAAGCGAGAAAACGCAGAGGCGATATAAGGACGCAGACCGTCTCGGTATAGGATCTGTCAAAGCATGATTTCGTGTGAGAAAATCATGCTTTTTTCGTGTTTTGAGAACTGGATATGACCGGATTGGACCGTTTTTTGCAGCCGGTTAAAAGCGCTTTTTTTGCAAAAGGCGGTAAGGCTTTATGGAAAATTCTTGTAAAATTTGAAATATTCCGTATTTTGAGAGAAATATGGCACAAAATACCACGGAAAACTTTTACATAGCCCTTGCATTTTTTGAAAAAAGCCTTTATAATGGTCTTACGTGGTGAAAAGTAGGGCTAAGTGGAGCAAAGTGGTGAGTTTCCACATTCTCAACATAGTTTTCCACATACGTGGTGAAACCGAAAAGGTTCACGGTTTTTTCACCGAAATTTCCACAGACGCAAAATACACGACGGGACAACCGTCGTACGTTGATGAGGTCGCGCATGTTGTATGGTCGATACCAACACAATATTGATGCGAAGGGGCGCATTTTTGTGCCCGCGAAGCTGCGTGAAAAGCTGGGCGATTCGTTTATTGCCGCGGCCGTCATGGATCATTGCGTCTGCTTGTATTCCATGGAAGAATGGGACAAACTGCAGCAGGGCTTGGCCGAAATGCCGATGACCAAAGCACGCAAGCTGCAGCGCTATCTTTCCGCCAATGCCGCCGATGTGCAGATTGACGCGCAGGGGCGCATCCTGCTGCCCAAGCATTTGTTGGCGTATGCCTCTCTGGAGAAGGAGGCGCTGGTTATCGGCGCCGGCAACCGCGCCGAGATCTGGAACCCGGACAGCTATGAAACCGATATTGGCGGCATGACAGCCGAGGAAGTGGAAGCGGAGTTCCTGGAGCTGGGCTTCTGATGAAAGCATGCGGGAGAACGGTATGAAAGAGAAAGAAAATGCACAATACCATCTTCCGGTATTGTTGGACGAAACCTTGGAGGCGCTGGCAATCCATCCGGACGGTGTCTATCTGGACGGTACAGCGGGCGGCGGCGGACATTCGTACGCGATTGCCTCACGCTTGACTACCGGACGGCTGGTTTCGCTGGATCAGGATCCCGATGCAATCGCCGAGGCTTCCCGACGTCTGGCCGGTTTGCCCGCGACGGTGGTGCGTTCGAATTTTACTGAAATGCGAACGGTTTTGAACCGCTTAGGGATCGAGGCGGTGGATGGCATCCTGCTGGATATTGGGGTGTCGTCACATCAGCTGGATGCACCGGAACGCGGATTTTCTTATCATTACGACGCGCCGCTGGATATGCGCATGAGCCAAAGCGGAACTACGGCGGCGGATTTGGTGAACACCCTCTCCGAAAAGCAACTGGCGGACATTTTTTATCAATACGGCGAGGAGAAATTTTCCCGCAGTATCGCGCGTGCGATCATACAGCAGCGTGCTGTTTCGCCGATTACCACGACGCTGCAGCTGGCGGATATCATTCGCGAAGCGGTTCCGGCGGCGGTGCGCCGGGAGGGACATCCCGCGCGAAAGGTGTTTCAGGCGCTGCGCATCGCGGTCAACGGAGAACTGGATTGCCTGTCCAGCGCGCTGGATACGGCTTTCGATTGCCTGAAAGACGGCGGACGCTTAGCGGTCATCACCTTCCATTCGCTCGAAGACCGGATCGTCAAGCAGCGCTTTAACGACTGGCGTACCGGCTGCGTTTGTCCGCCGGATTTCCCCGTGTGCACCTGTGGGCGCACGCCGGCGTGCCGGCTGGTGCTGCGCAAGCCGGCGGAGGCTTCGGCGACCGAGTTGGCGGACAACCCCCGCAGCCGCAGTGCTCGGCTGCGCTGTATGGAACGGCTGCACGAGCGATATTCTATATAAACAACCGTATTTTACCGAAGTACAGATAAAAAGGAGGACGTGCTGTGGCTATGAATCCGCGTGGATCGGAAGCGTATGATTTGTCATTGTTTGAGCCGAAAAAGGCAAAAATCATTCCGCTTCAGCCCAATAAAAAAATGCAGAAAGCGCAAAAGCGGCAGGCGCGTCTGCGTAAGATTGTGAATGCCGCGGTCACCCTGTGCGTATCCGCCGTGGTGCTGAGTGTGGTGGCGATGATGATTGTCACACGGGTTCAGCTGACTGAGCTCAATACGGAAATCGCAGCCCGGCAGGCGGAGCTGGAGATCCTCATCAGCGAGACCAAGACACTGACCAATGAACTCGCCATGAAAACCTCTGCCCAGAGTGTGGAGGATTACATCCGGGAAAACGGGATGCAAAAGGTCGAATCCCATCAGATCCAGTATCTGAGCGTGGCTTCCGGTGATGAGATCGAGGTGGCCGACACGAAGGAAGTCGGTTGGCTGGAAAAATTATGTGCGGCGGTTGCCGGACTCTTTCAATAGGTTTGCCGGGCATACCGGCGGCGCTTGCCGCATACATATGATGGATAGAGAGCGGTTTCAGCGTGGCGTTCCCTATGACAGCGCGCGGATGAACACGATTCGTTCATTCGCCGTTTGTTGTTCTCGGGGAATTTAATTGGCAGACAGGAGCATTTGTTGCGTAAGGGAAAAGGCGAGCGCGGCCGGCGGAAACGCCGAGGATGGTGGTTCGTTGCAGGGGAGACGGCCGGTACAACGAAACACAGGCGGATAGCCGCGGCAGCAGGTTCAGAAAGGCGGGGTTACACAATGGCAAAAGCCCATAAACCGGACGTGACAACAAAAGCGCCGACCAGACAAATGTGGCGGCGCTCCCTTGGGGTGCTCGTGGTGCTCGTCGGCTTTTGCTTTTCGGCGATCATCGGGCAATTGGTGATCCTGCAGATTGTGCAGACGGACGAATGGCAAAAGCGCGCTGTCGCACAGCAGATGAGCGACAGTGTGATCTCGCCGAACCGCGGCGCCATTTATGATACCAATATGAATAAACTGGCGGAGTCCAAGCTGGTGTGGACGGTCATCATGTCGCCGAAAAATATTGCGGACGAGGATACCCGTGTATTGATCGCCGATGAGCTGTCCCAGATGCTGGAGGTAAACCGCGATAAGCTGTATCAGAGTACCACGAAGGTCAACTCGGAATACGAAGTGGTCAAAAAGAAAATCGAACGTTCGGTGGTGGAAACGCTCACGGTATGGGCGCAGGAAAACAGCCTTACCAACGTTTTTCGCATTATTCCCGATTATAAACGCGTGTATCCGTACGGCAGCCTCGCGTCCTGCGTGCTGGGTTTTATCGGTACCGATAATTACGGCCTGTATGGATTGGAGGCCAAATACAACGATGTGCTTGCGGGAAAGCCGGGGCGTATCGTGACCGCTAAAAACGGCTGGGGTGACGAGCTGCCGACGACGCTGAAATATGAAAAGACCGTGGATGCGCAGGACGGCAACAGCCTTGTCCTCACGATCGATCAGACTGTCCAGCACTATGTGGAAAAATATCTGGAA
>CATWUX010000139.1 GCA_958354085.1 uncultured Oscillospiraceae bacterium
CTTCATTCAGCCAGTGTCTGCAAATCAATTTTGCGCATAACTCTTGACAGTACCCACAGACAATCCCATCGTTTTTACGGCTTCCTTGGCGTTTTCATACTGCTGATGGCAGGATGCACAGCCTGCACCTAAAACCTTGATACAACCGATCCCGTTTGCGGCTGCATCGCAGCAATCATTTGCGATCTTGTCGGTCGCACTTCCGCCACAGTTGCAGGCGGGAGCGGGTGCCTTTTTTTCTTCTTTTCTTTTTCCAAAATGAAACAATGCCATCTTCATTACCTCCTGATATTTTATAAAATGAAGGGTTGTATCCGATTAAAGAAATATCCGACAAGGATAATTCCAACCGTGCAAATGGTTACAAAAATTCCCAGAAGCTTCGGTTTTACCGCCTTACG
Source organism: uncultured Oscillospiraceae bacterium (assembly GCA_958354085.1). Lineage (GTDB taxonomy): Bacteria > Bacillota > Clostridia > Oscillospirales > Acutalibacteraceae > CATWUX01. Next base: position 402 of record CATWUX010000139.1, read on the forward strand.
AAGCATAATAATCGACGGCAGGGACAGAGTGGTAACGCCCATCATAAAGGACAGCACAACACCAAGCAAAGCCCCCTTTGCAAGCAGCGCTTCGGCAATCGGGATAGTACCGAAAATATCTGCGTACATCGGAACGCCGGCAAGGACAGCCAGAATAACACCAAAGGGGTTATTTCCTCCGAGAACTTTTACAATGAAATCTTCGGGGATCCAGTTGTGAATAATGGCACCGATACCGACACCGACAAGCACATAAGGCGTAACTTTTTTAGCGGTGGAAACCACCTGCTCCCAAGCGTATTTGATACGGTCTTTGCTGTGTAATTTTTCTTGCGGAATATCGAGGGTACGACCGTTACGAATATACTCTTCCACTTGATTTTCAAGCCGCAGCTTTTCGATAAGCGTACCGCCGACAACGGCGATAACCAAGCCGATAAGCACATAGATCACGGCAATCTTCCAGCCGAAAATACTCATAAGCAGAGCCAGACTGCCGAGATCGACCATTGGGGAAGAAATAAGAAACGAGAAGGTTACACCAAGCGGAAGCCCTGCGCTTGTGAATCCGATGAACAAGGGAATAGACGAACAGGAGCAAAACGGCGTCACCGTTCCAAGCAAGGCGGCTGCCATGTTTGCTCCGATACCGTGAAATCTGCCGAGTATTTGCTTGGTTCGCTCCGGCGGAAAGTAACTCTGAATATATGAGATCATCAAAATCAAAACGCCGAGCAATACCATAATCTTGATCGTGTCGTAGATAAAGAATTGAACGCTGCCGCCGATTTTGCTTGCGGTATCCAACCCGCAAGCGTTCAAAATTGTTCCAATGAGCCTACTCAGCCAGCCCATGCCAAGGACTTCGTTTTGAAAGAAATCCCATGCGTTTTTTAATGTTTCCATATCCAGTGCCCCTATAAGTATCAATATATTTAAATACATCTATTTATTGGCTTGGAAAGAAGCCGTGCGGAAAAGCGTTTGAATCGTCGTTACTTTTCACAACACGGCTCGTTTTTGCTTTCGCCCTCAATGGATGTCAGTTCCTTCAAGCAATCCGCAGCCGCTTTCGCTCCCTCTGCTGAAATGGAATAGTGCATCCATTTCCCTTCCTTGCGACCGACCACAATGCCGGAGTCGCAGAGGATTTTCATATGATGAGACAGCGTAGGCTGTGTTACATTGAGTTCTTCCAACAGCTTGCAGGCACATTTTTCTCCGCATCTCAGCATTTTCATAATGCGGATACGGTTTTCATCGCAAAAGGCTTTGAAGATCAACGCCGTTTTCTTTTCATCCACCTGAAAAACACCCCCATAACATTTATCCATGTATTATTATAGGCAACATATAGACAATTGTCAATGGGTTTGCCCGGGTAACCAAGAAAAATTTGCTGAGATTCCCTATACCGATACCGCATATTTTGAGAAAGACGAAAGACAGCACAGCCTTTTGACTGCACTGTCTTTCTTGTTCATCACGAAAAACCACTAACAAGAACATTCCGGAATGAAAGGGCAACCCTCAGCCGAATGAAGGCACGCCAAGAACCTTCTGCTCATAAGGGGACATTACGGAAAACAAGGTGGATAGCGTTCCCGAACCGTTCTGAAGTATCAATCCAAATATTGGCGTATATACTGGCAAATCTGCTCGGCACATCTCTTATAGCCTTTTTCGGTGAGATGGAGCATATCGTCACATTTATAGTACTGCTCGTCCTCGAGGCAAAGCTCATACAGATCGTTGACCGGTATATGTTCCTCGGCCATGAGCATCTTTGCCGCGCTGTTATAGGTCTTTACCCATTCATTGTTATAGCTCAACTTGGCACCCGTCTGGATATCGGACGAGCGTCCATGCTCTAAGATCGGTGTGGTGGTTGCAAAGATGACCTTGGCATTCCAACTCTTGAGCGTACGGGCTATGCGGCGCAGATAATATAGATATTCCTCCAGCGGAAGCAAGGGTTCAGTCATGGGTGCTTCTATATTCATGTCCCAATATCCGTTGTTCCAATGTACCAGGTCAAAGTTCCCATGTTCTCTGAACATTTGATTGGCCTGCCAGAGGGTATAGGGTGCAAACCGACCGTTATCTTCGCTGTAATACACTTCGCATGTATCCTTTAACGCGTCTTTAACGTATTCGTCGTAACCCATTCGGATCGAGTCGCCGAGCAATAAAACTTTTTTCATCATGTTTGCTCCTCTTTATTTTGAAACATCAAAAGCCCATTTTTCTTTTTTATCCGGCAATGGTTGATTTCCGATACTCGGAGTATTCGAAAATCGCCTTTACAGCTTTTAGGATAATCGCAGGATTGGCGCCGCTTCCCCTTTTTATCGGTGGTGTCCCATAAAGAACAGGGCGAGTGTGCCGGGGCCGGAGTGTGTACCGATAACGGCGCCGATGGTGTTGATCAGCATGACCTTTGCGCCGGTTTTCTGTGTGACGATTTCCGCCAGCTTACGGGCTTCGTCCTCACAGTCGCCGTGGCTGATGAAAACCGCTTGTTCCTTGACGTTATCCAAGGCGGTCTCTTTCATCTTATCAGCCAGCGCCTCCATGGATTTGGCACGTCCGCGCACTTTGCTCATCAGAATGAGATGCCCTTCGTCGTCCACATGCAGGATCGGTTTGATGCCCAGCAGTGAACCCATGACGGCGGAGGTTTTGGAAACGCGCCCGCCGCGATGGAGATGCATGAGGTCGTCCACGGTGAACCAGTGGCAAAGATGCAGCTTATTCTCTTCCAGCCATTGCGCGTTGTCTTCCAGCGACAGACCGTTTTTCCAATTTTCATAGGCGTAATGCGTGAGAAGCCCCTCGCCCAGCGAGGCGCACAGCGAATCAACGACGCGCACCGTGCGTTCCGGATATTTTTCCTTCAGCTCCTCAACGCCGCGCATATACGAATCATAGGTGCCGCTGAGCCCGCTGGAAAACGCAACATGCAAAACATCCTCACCAGCCTGCAAAAACGGCTCGACAAATTCCATAAACTGATACGTGTTGATCTGCATCGTGGTGGATTGTTCGCCCGCACGTAGCGCATCATAAAACTCCTTGGCGGTAATGCCGGTGTTCGGGCCCTCGATATATTCCTTGCCGTTGATCCGAAAGGTCAAACCGATACAGGCGATGTCCCGTTCCGCGTAATACGACTGCGGCAGATCGCAGGTAGAATCCGTGGTGATACGATAGCTCATGATGGTTCCTCCTAATTTCTGTTTCCTGTTTTTTTCGATACACGGCCGAAAGGCCTTGCTTTTCCTGTCAAAAAGGCGGCGTTGAAGTCTGCCGCCCGCCTGTGGGTATGAAAAAGCTCACGCACTCACATAGTTTCTGATACCATGTTATATTATTTTACTCTCAAAGTCAAGTGTTTTTATTGGGCGGCCACTATATTCGTTCAGGCGGCATCGGCAATGGTGACGCCGGTATAATAGTATTGGAGGATTTCCTGCCAACTATTCCCTTGCCGCGCCAGATAATCCGCGCCGTATTGACTCATACCGACGCCGTGTCCGTATCCCTGCACCGTAAAGCGGAACGTATTGTCCGTAAAGGCAACGGTGAAGCAGGCGGAACGCAGATTCAGCACACGGCGGATCTCCCGTCCGGTCAGTGCTTTGCCGCCCACGGACAGACGCGTGACCGTGCCGGCGGCGGAATGCTGAAGATCATCACCCAGCCATTTGGACGGGTCGCCGGTCAGTTCCATCCCTTCGATCCCCTCGTTCATTGCTTTGGCAAATTGTTCCGGCGTAAAAATTTCCACCGATTCAAACGACGGGCACAGCTTATCGCCCGGGCACGGCACGGATTTCAGATAGGGATACTCCTGCCCCCAGACCACGCTGGCTTCTTCGGTGTTGCCGAAACACATGGCGTGGTAGGCGGCCATGATCGGTTCATTATCATAACAAATGACTTTGCCCAGCACCGCATCCACCGCGCCGGCAATCTTGTTATAATAGGTATCGTAATTATTTCCCCAGCGCTGGCGCATGCCTTCCTCCGTATACAGCGTGGGAAAGGTGGAGGGAACGTCGGAAAAATCCGCCCCCTGCAGATCGGAGGAGGGGTTGGCACGTGCGCGGGTGCGCTTATACCCATAGTAGGTGTAAGAGGCAACGGCTTGTGCTTTCAGCGCTTCCACATGATAGGTAGGGTACATTTCCGCGGCTACGGTGCCGATAATAAATTGCCGTTCCGGCATTTCGATAACCTGTCCGCTTTTGGTGTCCAAAATCCGAAAAGTGCCGGAGGTCAAGGCAGGGGAGGAATCGGCGGAGTCTGTGCCGGCCTTGGAGGAGGCAGCGGAGGAGGCGTCGGAGGACGGGCGGGGCAGCTTGTCTGTTCCCAGCACGCCGAGAGCCGGCAGAGGAATCAGCAGCAAAAGTACAAAGACAAGAGAGAACAGGATCACATAGCGTTTCATCGGGGGCGCTCCTTTCTGTTACACGGCTGTTGTTTGCAAAATTCATTGGATGATATTTCATTTTCAATTCTAAAACAAAAGATATATTGGATTTTTTACCTTGAAAAAGCGAGTTTTATGAATTATAAAGAAATGGATGTTGCAATAATATGCCTTCAGGATATTGACTTTCCGTTTTCGGATGTTATAATACAATATATCGGAAAGGAAGGGCGATCTATGGAAAAAGAACGTGCGTCTAACGCCGCTATCTCCAGCTTATGCGATGAGTTTAGAAAGAATAACCGGATCGATCCGGAAAAATTTGAAAAATATCAAGTCAAACGCGGCCTGCGCAATGAGGACGGCAGCGGTGTTGTCGCCGGCCTGACCTTGATCTGCAATGTGCACGGCTATGTTATCAACGAAGGCGAGCAGGCGCCTGTGGAAGGGCGGCTGATCTATCGCGGTATTGATATTCAGGATCTGGTAGCCGGCGCGGTCAACGAGAACCGGTTCGGCTTTGAGGAAACCGTATGGCTGTTGCTGTTCGGCAAACTGCCCACCAAAGAGCAGCTGGACAGCTTTTGCGAACTGCTGTCGTCTTATCGTGAGCTGCCGGAATATTTTGCGGAGGACATGATCATCAAAGCGCCGTCTCCCAATATTATGAACAAGCTGGCGCGGTCGGTGCTGGCGCTGTATTCCTATGACAACAATCCGGAAGAGCTGTCCATGGAAAACGTGCTTCGGCAGTCTATCGAGCTGATTGCCCGGCTCCCCACCATCATGGCGTATGCCTATCAGGTCAAACGGCGGCATTATGATAAGGAGAGTATGTATTTTCATCCGCTGGTTCCCGGGCAATCCACCTCCGAAACGATTTTGCACGCG
>CATWUX010000140.1 GCA_958354085.1 uncultured Oscillospiraceae bacterium
GAAATGCGTGGGATTCTCGGCGAGGTGCTTACGCACGCCGGCGGTCATCGCCAAACGCAGGTCGGAGTCCACATTGATCTTGCAAACCGCCAGCGAAGCGGCTTCACGCAGCATATCCTCCGGGATACCGATCGCATCCGCCATCTGGCCGCCAAACTGATTGACGGTCGCGACATACGCCGGCAGAACCGAGGACGCGCCATGCAGCACGATCGGGAAACCGGGCAGACGATCCATAACTTCTTTCAGAATGTCAAAGCGCAGCTGCGGCTTCTGGCCGGGCTTGAACTTAAACGCGCCATGGCTGGTGCCGATGGCAATCGCGAGGGAATCCACACCGGTGCGGGTAACAAAATCCTGCACCTGCGCGGGATCGGTATAGGACGCTTTGTCGCCGTCCACGCTGACTTCATCCTCGATGCCGGCGAGCTGACCCAGTTCGCCTTCAACGGTGACACCGCGGGCATGGGCATAATCCACGACCTTCTTGGTGAGCGCGACATTTTCCTCATAGCTGAGATGCGAGCCGTCGATCATAACGGAAGTAAAACCGCCGTCGATGCAATCCTTGCACAGTTCAAAGCTGGAACCGTGATCCAGATGCAGCGCGATGGGCAGACCGGTTTCCTCGACCGCCGCCTGCACCATGTGATACAGATAAGCGTGATGCGCATATTTGCGCGCAGAGCCGGACACCTGCAGAATGACGGGGGAATTGAGTTCCTTACAAGCTTCGACGATACCCTGCATGATTTCCATGTTGTTCACGTTGAAAGCACCAATGGCGTAACCGCCTTCATAGGCTTTCTGGAACATTTCTTTTGTGTTAACGAGGGGCATACCTTCAACCTCCTAAAAAATTTCAATTGTATTTTTAGTATACACCATTTTTCGGCAAATAGAAAGAGGGGAGCGTCGATAAATAACCCGTTCCCCGCGCGGGAATCTTGTGAAAATTGCCGATTATTGCCGCAATTGTTCTGTGTGGCAACGGCAATAGTGAAAAATGTACTGTTGGGCGATACCGGCATACGCACCAAAATCAGCCGGTGTCAGCCCTTCAAATAGCTGAGCCATGGCCCGGCGCATCCAAACGTCCAGCGGAAACGCCTCCAACCGTCCCATGCCGTACAGCAACACGCACTCCGCCACCTTCGGCCCGACACCGCTGATCCGCTGCAGCTGCGTACGCGCTTCACTCAGCGGCAGCTGTGCAACCGCCTCCAGATCCAGCGTACCGTCCGCAACCTGCCGCGCCGCATCCAGTAAATAGGCCGCTCTCCAGCCGCACCGCAGCTCCGCCAGATCCGCTTCCTCCAGCCGCGCCAGCGTCTCCGGCGCGGGAAACGCCCAGCCTTCACCGACAGGCTCACCGAACCGGCGGCACAAACGCTGTACAATGCCTTTGATACGCGCCAGATGATTGTTCTGAGACATGAGAAAGCCCACAAGCGCCTCCCACGCGGGCTGCTGCAAAATACGGATACCGGGCGCATATGCCACGCACTCCCGCAAAACGGCAGAGGAACGCAGCGCAGGCCGCTCCAAAAACGCCGTGCAGATCGCGTCATAATCGCGGTCAAGATCCAAATACCGCCGCCAAAACTGTTCAAACGCCGCGGCGTCCACGCCCTCCAGCCAAACGCCGTCCGGCAGCGCGTGCAGTACCGCCTCCCGGCCGTCCGCCACACCGTGCCATGCGCCGTCGGCGCGGCGCGCAAACTGGAAACACTGTCCGCACTCTAACGTTTGCTCCAAATCAAACCGTTTGATTCCCGTTACCCGCACACCGGCGGGACTATTTTGTATGTTCATGTCGAATCCTCCTGTACAAAGTATAGCACAATGTGTTATACTTATAAAACAGAAAAATTCATCCAGACAAGGAGTGATCCCATGCGGGAGGATATTACCAGTATTCCGATCAGCGAAGTGTTTGAACCGCGGGACGGCTGTCCCATTTGCCGAATGCGGGATATGCTGGAGGCGCGCGTAGTCGAGTATATTACCGGCGCGGCTATGATGGAGCCGGATGTGCGCATCGAAACCAACAAGCAGGGGTTTTGTTTTACCCATTATCAAATGATGCTCAAAAAGCGCAATCGGCTGGGCGTGGCGCTGATGCTGGAAAGCCATCTGAACGAACTGGACAAGCAGGTGTTCGCCGGTGTGCCGCTGCTGGGCAAAAGCTCGGCCAAGCAGGGGAAATCCGCCGGTCAGGCGGCCGGCAGCTGCTTTATTTGCAGCCAACTGGATTGGGCAATGGAACGGATGCTTGCCTCCGTGTGCCGGCTGTGGGAAAATGAGCGGGATTTTCGGCAGCTGTTTGACGAGCAGACCGCGCTGTGTCTGCCGCATTTTTCTCTGCTGACGGACACTGCCGGCGCACGCATGAGCAAAAAGAACGCACCCGATTTTGCCAAAGCCGCCTCCGCTTTGTGCCGAAAATATCTGACCGAGCTGCGCGGCGACGTGTCGCACTTTTGCAAAATGTTTGATTATCGCAACAACGGCAGCGATGCGGACTGGGGCAACTCCAAGGACGCGATCGAGCGTGCCGTTTGGTGGCTGACCACCCGCGAACCGAAATAATACTAAAATCTCCCGCACCATTTCCAACGGAAATGACGCGGGAGATTTTTTACTCACTCATCAAATGCACCAAATGTGCAATGCCGGGGATGCTCTCCCCCTGCTGCGAGGAAGTGGGCGACATAAGCGCGCCGGTACCGATAAACAAAATACTGTTGAGTTCTTTGCGCTCCATTTTGCCCAGCAAATACGAGCACAGCACTGCGGCCGAGCAGCCGCAGCCGGAACCGCCGGCGTGTACATCCTGCTTGCTGCGGTCATATATCATCAGCCCGCAATCCGCATGGCGGCTGCCCAGGTCTATCCCCTTGCGGCTGAGCAGCTCCAGCAGGAGCTGGCTTCCCACAGCGGACAGATCACCTGTCACGATCAAATCATAGTCGTCGGGCTTGGTCGCCGTATCGGTCAAGAAATTGTAAATCGTATCCGCCGCTGCGGGCGCCATGGCCGCGCCCATGTTATTCGCGTCCGTCACCCCCAGATCGGTGACGCGCCCGGCGCACATCGCCGCAATACGCACGCCCTTGCCGCCCATCCCCACCACGGCGGAACCGGCAGCAGTCGCCGTCCACTGCGAGGTCGGCGTCCGCTGCCCACCGTATTCCAGCGGAAAACGGAACTGCCGCTCAGCAGAACAGAAGTGCGACGACGTAACCGCGCTGCAAATATCCGCCGCGCCGCTGTCCACGTAGACCGCCGCCATCGCCAGCGTCTGCGCCATGGTCGAGCACGCACCGAATTGTCCGAACAACGGCACGTTGTATTCCCGCAGGCCAAAGGTGGACGCGATGTTCTGATTAAGCAGGTCGCCCGCAAAAATGTAATTGACCTGCGACGGCGAAAAGGACGCTTTATCCAGCGCACGCGTAAACGCTTCCCGCTGCATGGCGCTTTCGGATTTTTCCCATGTTTTTTCACCCAGCGTCGTGTCCTCGAAAATATAATCAAAGTAGCGGGCGAGAGGCCCCTCTCCCTCTTTTTTGCCGACCACGGCGGCATACCCGAGAATCGTCGGGCGATTGGACAGCAGAACCGTATATTGTCCTTTGCGTTCCGGCATCGCATACCCCTCCTGCGTTGTTAAAATAAAGATAAGATGTGCAAAATCAAGCCATACAGAATGGACGCGGTAATGCCGTAAACCAGTACCGGACCGGCAATAGTAAACATCTTCGCCGCCAAGCCCATAACATAGCCCTCGCTTTTGAACTCGATCGCGGGCGCGACGATCGCATTGGCAAAGCCGGTGATCGGCACCAGTGTCCCCGCGCCGCCGTGCTTGGCAATGTTGTCGTAAATGTTGAACCCGGTCAGCACAACGCTGGCGGCGATCAGCGAAATCGAACATACCAGACGCGCATCCTTCAGTTCCATTCCCGCTTTCAGTGCAAAATGGACCACCAGCTGCCCGATGGTGCAAATCAGTCCGCCGATGAGGAACGCTTTGATACAATTTTTGATTACCGGCGATTTCGGCGCCACTTTCTTGCTCAGCTGCCGATATTCCTGTCCGGTCATATCCATGTGTATCCATCCTTTCCTTTTTCTCTATCGCTATTTTCCCAAACCGCAGCGAAAATATACGCGACGACTATTTTCCAAGAAAAAGATGAAAGTGTTATGGATACAGCAAGATGCCGCTTAAGGAGGCTTTCATCTCCGCAAGCGGCATCTTGTGATATACGGTATAGCATTTTTTAAATGCAAGGGATTTGGTTGTTGTACCGAATGGTTCATATCCCATATGGCACCATCGATGCAAAGGTGTATATCGATACCAATTACACCGCCAGAGCCATCATATTTGGCTATCCGAATATAGAGGACGTTTACTTTATGGTTCAAGCCGTCGATAAAAACTTCAATGTAATAACCACCTATATGTCGGAGGTTTATTTCAGCATAGAAGAACTACAGCCTATGCTGGATGAACTCATACAAATCACATAAGATAATATGTTGCGGGCAAAGTGGGACCTTTTATCCTCACTTGTTTATTATTTTTCCCTTTCCCCCGCTGCATAACTCTTGACAGTACCCAACTGGACATAAGGATTTGAATCGCAATAACGGTAAAATCCAAACTACCTAGCTATTGATGAGCGATTTGTTCATCCGGATTGGCCCAGCCGCAACCCGCATTGGCACGATCATTTTGAAATCGAGATCATCTTGGACGGATCCGGAACCCATCTTTTTAATGGTTCCCGTTTTCCGCTTGGCCCGGGGTGCGCCTATCTGTTTACACCCATGGACATACACGCGTTAATTCCCGATACCGACACCAGTCTTCATCTCATCCATATTCGCTTTGACGACCAAGCCATCACCGAAGAGGTTCGGCATGAGCTTCTGCGGCATGAACATTCCTGCCCGGTACGCTTTGATGGCGTAGCTTTCGATCGCTTGCTAACGCAGTTCAATGAATTGACGAAATGTTTTGAAGACAAATCGACCTATCAAGAACTCGACACCAAGCTGATTTTATCCTACCTTTGCTTATACATAATCCAGCAGAGCCAACCAAACATTGACCGTTTTCACGGCTGTGATATAACCAATCCCGTTGTCCATCAGACAATGCTGTATATTCTTTACAACTTTCGTAAAGAAATCACCATGCAGAATCTTGGTAAACAAGCGCATGTATCTCCGAACCATCTGGCCGTGCTTTTCAAACAAACTCTCGGCACCACCTGCATGCAACTGGTAGCGGATTTGCGTATGCAGCATGCGGTTAAGCTGTTGGAAAATACCACTCTGACCATTGAAGAAATCGCTGAAAAGTCCGGCTTTTCCTCTGTATCCTATTTCATTTCCATGTTCCGAAAAAAATATAATACCACTCCAAAGGAATATCAGATCAGGGAAAAAGCGCATCGATTGGATGAAGAAAAGCATAAAAAAGAGGCTCTTCGGTAGTTTGTGTGAGTAAAAAGTCGAATGAAGGCAAACGAAACAGCGCTAGAGATTTCCTAGTACAACCGCCCAAGAAAGGTACTGTCAAGAGTTATGCGCAAAATTGATTTGCAGACACTGGCTGAATGAA
>CATWUX010000141.1 GCA_958354085.1 uncultured Oscillospiraceae bacterium
CAAGGAAGTAGACAAGCTCACCGAATTCGTCCGCGGTATCGGCGCCAAGGGCTTGGCGTGGGTGCGCTGGGTGGAGGAAGCTCCGGCTTCCTCGTTCGGCAAATTCCTCACCGAGAATGAAATGACCGCCCTGTTGAACGCCGCCGGCGCCGAGCGGGGCGACGTGGTGCTGATCGTTGCCGATACTGTGAAAAAGCATGTGCTGACCACGCTGGGCGCACTGCGTCTGGAGGTCGCGAACAAGCTGAATATTGCCCGCGAGGGATACAATTTGCTGTGGATCACCGAGTTCCCCTTCTTTGAATGGGACGAGGAGGCCGGACAGTATGTGGCGATGCACCATCCTTTTACCGCGCCGTTGGACGAGTGCGTGGAGTATTTGGACAGTGCGCCGGATAAGGTGTTTGCCAAAGCGTACGACATGGTGCTCAACGGTATTGAACTGGCGAGCGGTTCGATTCGGATCACCGATCCGGAGCTGCAGGGACGTATGTTCCGTGCGCTGGGTTTGTCGGATGAAGAGGCGCAGGAGAAATTTGGTTTCCTGACCAACGCGTTCCGCTATGGCGCGCCGCCGCACGGCGGCATGGGTATCGGGTTGGATCGTCTGGTTATGCAGATGCTGGGTGCGCCGACGCTTCGCGACGTGATTGCATTCCCGAAAGTGCAGAACATGACCGAGCTGATGACCGAATGTCCGGCAGCCGTGGATACGCAGCAGCTGCGGGATTTGGGTATTGCGATTGTGAAAACCGAATCGGCTTCGGAAAAATAAATAAGCTAAAGGCTGCCGCTGGTTTCAGCGGCAGCCTTTAGCTTTTGCGGTGATGACATCATGCGAGGAAGAATACCGGCGTGAGCATGGGCTGTGCGCCTGTTTCCGGATCCATCTCCATGATCAGAACATCCTTCATATAGGCATTCCAGCGATCCACGACCGGACTTTCCGCCTGCACTTTTGCAGCAAATGCCGCGCCGTGGGCGCATTCATAATAGCCGAACAACTCGTCACCGGTATTCCAGATGGTATAGTTGCCGATTCCCGCTTGCTTGAGCACCTCCACCAATTCCGGCCAGATTTCGTTGTGCCGGCGAATATATTCTTCTTTTTGCCCGGGAACGATTCGCGCCTTCCATGCATAACGCTCCATGCTTTTCTCTTTCCTTTCCCTGTTGGTGTGTCTTTAAATAAGCTGCAACAGCTTACATACAATCTGTGCGGAAGTTGCAGCCGCGGCTTTTTCAAATTCATCAAAGGATACGGAGGCTTCCTGCCCGGCCAAATCCGAAATGGCGCGCACGACCACGAAGGGGACATGGTTGGCACAGGCAACCTGCGCTACCGCTGCGCCTTCCATTTCCGCTGCGGCTGCGCCGAAGCGTGTGAGAAGCTCTTGCTTGAGTGCGGAGTCGGATACAAAAATATCGCCGGAAACGATCGTGCCGTCCATACAATGCTGCGTGGTCAGTACCGCTTCGGCCGCTGCGTGAAAACGGGCGCGCCAACCGGCGTCCGCCGGATAGCGGGTAGGCTGCGCCGTGTCGCCGCCGCTGCACATATACCCTTTAGCGTATCCGAAAGCAGTAGCATCAAAATCGTGCTGGATCGCATCGGTGCTGATGACGATATCGCCGATCGACAAAGCGGGATCCAATCCGCCGGCCACTCCTGTGTTGATGACCGCGTCCACCTGATAGCGGTCGATCATGACCTGCGTGCACATGGCGGCGCAAACCTTGCCGATACCGCACTGCGCGATGACGACGTTGATTCCCTCCAGCGTGCCGGTATAGAACCGCGTGCCGGCTGTTTCCTGTATTTTTGTATCGGTCAACTGTTCCAGCAGCAGCTTGACCTCCGATTCCATGGCGCCTAAAATTCCCAGCTTCATATCGCTTCGTTCCTTTCGCAGTTCTTTCCAAGTATTGTATCACAGCTTTTTTCACATTGCAATGCGTAACGTCCTTGCTTTTCGGTCGCCTCGGCGTCGGCTTTTGTGCGGTGAACGGGATATCCAGGGGAGGAGGATTCGAATTCGGTTGATATTCCGGTTTGATTAGGATTGTTAAAGTTTTGACATATTCCAACTTTATATGAGCTTATTCCTTTTATACATTACCCGAAACGGAAAAAGTATGATATATTTTTAACAAGCAAAGACGAAGCGGCGTTTCAGCATAACAGTTTCGCCACGTTGTCAAAATTTTTAGGAGGTAAATTAGTATGGGACGTTTTACTCTGCCTCGTGATCTGTATCATGGAAAGGGCTCTTTGGAGGAGCTGAAGAATCTTACCGGTAAAAAAGCGATCGTCGTCGTTGGCGGCGGCAGCATGAAGCGTTTTGGTTTTCTGGATCGTGCGGTCCAGTATCTGCAGGAAGCCGGTATGACGGTGGAACTGTTTGAAGGGGTCGAGCCGGATCCGTCGGTAACGACCGTGATGAAGGGCGCCGAAGCGATGCGCAAGTTCCAGCCCGACTGGATCGTGGCCATGGGCGGCGGTTCTCCGATTGATGCCGCAAAAGCGATGTGGGCGTTCTACGAGTATCCGGAGTGCACCTTCGAGCAGCTGATCACGCCCTTCAGCTTCCCGACTCTGCGTACCAAAGCGCATTTCTGCGCGATTCCGTCCACTTCCGGCACTGCCACCGAGGTTACGGCTTTCTCGGTCATCACCGATTATGATAAGGGAATTAAGTATCCGCTTGCGGACTTCAACATTACGCCGGACGTCGCCATCGTGGATCCGGATCTGGCCGAGACCATGCCCCAGAAGCTCACCGCCCATACCGGTATGGACGCCATGACGCACGCGGTCGAAGCCTATGTGTCCACCCTGCATTGCAACTACACCGATCCGCTGGCGCTGCATGCCATTAAGATGATTCATAACGATCTGAAGAAGTCCTACGACGGGGATATGCAAGCGCGCGATCGTATGCACGATGCGCAGTGCCTGGCCGGTATGGCGTTCTCTAACGCCTTGTTGGGTATCGTCCATTCCATGGCGCATAAGACGGGTGCGGCTTTCTCCGGCGGCCATATCATTCACGGCGCGGCGAATGCGATGTATCTGCCGAAGGTGATCAAATACAACGCCAAAAATCCGGAAGCGGCTGAGCGTTATGCGGAAATTGCCCGGTTCATCGACCTCAGGGGCACCACGACCGAAGAACTGGTTGACGCGCTGATTGCCGAGCTGCGTGAGATGAATAAGCAGCTCAACATCCCGCTGTCCATTCAGAACTACGGCGAGGGCGGCGTGCTTGCGGACAAGAGCATCATTGACGAGAAGGAATTTAACGACAAGCTGTCGATGGTTGCGGCCAACGCGATCGGCGATGCCTGCACCGGTTCCAACCCCCGTCAGCCCAGCCAGGAAGAAATGGAGAAGCTGCTGCTGGCTGTTTACTACGACCGCGAGATCGACTTCTAAACAAGATTTCCATGCTTTTGTAAGCGGGAGGATAACCCTGACGAAAGGCCGGGGTTATGCCGAAACAACAAAGCGGAGCCGCTGACCAATAGTGGCTTCGCTTTTTTCGAAAATAGCATAAATATCCGGGAGGATTGGAAATGTATAAGATCCTTGAGAAAGTGGCGCTCAACCCCACGGTAACCAAAATGGTTATCGACGCGCCGCTCGTGGCGCAAAAGGCCGAGCCGGGGCAGTTCATTATATTCCGCACATTCGAGGACAGCGAACGGGTGCCGCTGACCATCGCGGACTACGATCGTGAAAAGGGCACCGTCACCATCATTTTTCAGATCGTCGGCGGCGCCACGATGGAGCTTAACACCCGGAATGTAGGCGACTGCCTGACGGATTTTGTCGGGCCTCTCGGCACGCCGAGTCATGTGGACGGTCTCAAAAAAGTGGCGGTAGTCGGCGGAGGCGTTGGCTGCGCGATCGCCTATCCGATTGCCAAAAAGCTGCACAGCCTGGGCGCGGAGGTGCATGCTGTCGTCGGGTTCCGCAATAAGGAGCTTGTGATTCTGGAAAACGAATTCACAGCGGTTTCGGAAAAGCTTGTGATGATGACAGATGATGGCTCCTATGGGGAAAAAGGTCTGGTGACCAATGCACTGGAGAAGCTGATCAAGGAAGGCAATCAGTATGATGAAGTGATTGCCATCGGTCCGTTGATCATGATGAAATTTGTCTGCAAGCTGACGAAAGAATATGGCATCAAGACCATCGTGTCCATGAATCCGATTATGATCGACGGCACCGGTATGTGCGGCGGATGCCGGCTGACGGTGGGCGGCCAAACAAAATTTGCTTGCGTGGATGGCCCGGATTTTGACGGTCATGAAGTTGATTTTGATGAGGCGATGCACCGCGGCGGTATGTACCGCGAATTTGAAGCGCATGCCCGCGAGGCAGGCTGCAATCTGCTGCAAAAGGAGGTTGAGTGATATGCCGAATATGGATCCGAAAAAGTGTCCGATGCCGGTGCAGGATCCCGACGTCCGCAACAAAAACTTCAGGGAGGTAGCGCTGGGCTATACCTATGAGATGGCGGTGGGGGAGGCCAAACGCTGCCTGCACTGCAAGCACAAGCCCTGTCAGACCGGCTGCCCGGTCGGCATCGATATTTCGGCCTTTATCGCCAAGGTAGCGGAAGAAGATATGGAGGGCGCGTATGCCGTCCTGTCGGCTTCCTCGGCACTTCCGGCCGTGTGCGGGCGCGTATGCCCGCAGGAAAACCAGTGCGAGGGAAAATGCGCGCGCGGTATCAAGGGTGAACCGGTCGGTATCGGCCGTCTGGAGCGTTTTGTCGCCGACTGGCATCGGGAGCATACCAAAGAGGCTGTGCAAAAGCCAACGCCCAATGGGCATAAGGTCGCGGTGATCGGTTCCGGTCCGAGCGGCCTGACGGCTGCGGGCGATCTGGCAAAAAAAGGCTATGCGGTGACCATTTATGAGGCACTGCACACGCCGGGCGGTGTACTGGTGTATGGAATTCCGGAATTCCGTCTGCCCAAGGAGATTGTGCGCAAGGAAATCGACGGATTGCGTGAACTGGGCGTCGATATCGAGACCAATGTGGTGATCGGCCGTACGCTGACCATCGACGACCTGTTTGATAGGGGCTTTGAAGCCATTTTTATCGGCTCCGGTGCCGGACTGCCCCGCTTTATGGGCATCCCGGGCGAAAGCCTCAACGGCGTATATTCCGCCAACGAGTTTCTCACCCGTATCAATTTGATGAAAGCCTATAAGAAAGACGCCAAAACGCCGGTACAGCATGCCAAGAATGTGGCGATCGTCGGCGGCGGCAATGTCGCCATGGATGCGGCACGCTGCGCGAAACGCTTGGGCGCGGAAAATGTATATATTGTTTACCGGCGCGGTATGGACGAGCTGCCGGCCCGCAAGGAAGAGGTTGAGCATGCCGAAGAAGAAGGCATCATTTTCAAAACGCTCGCCAACCCGGTTGAAGTGCTGGGAGATGAAAACGGCCGGGTGAAGGGCATTGTATGCCAGGAAATGAAGCTGGGCGAGCCGGATGCTTCGGGACGCCGCCGTCCGGTGGCCAAGGAAGGCTGCACCTTCACGCTGGATGTCGATTGTATGGTGATGCCGATTGGTACCAGCCCGAATCCGCTGATTCGTTCCACAACGCCC
>CATWUX010000142.1 GCA_958354085.1 uncultured Oscillospiraceae bacterium
CAAATTGATCAGCGCGCTTTCCACGCCCTGTTCCAGCAGATAGTCCCGCAGCCGATCCGCGATATAGCCTTTGGCAATACCGCCCAAATCCACCTGTGTTTGCGTACCGTCGAGCTGCACCTGTGTGCCCTCCACATGGATGCGGCGATAATCCACCTGTTCCGCCGCGTTTGCCAGCGCCGCCGCATCCGGCAGCTGCGGCGGCTCGGCGGTGAAATCCCAGCAGGCCGCTGCCGGGGCGATCGTGCAGTCAAATGCGCCGCCGGACAGTTCGCTGTAACGTATCCCCGCCTGAAGCAGCGCGGCCGTATCGGCCGAAACCGTCACCGGCTGCCCGCCGGCGGCGTTCAGCCGACCGATATCGCTTTGCGCAACCGTGCGGCTGAACAGCTGCTCATACCGCTGAATACGCTGGATACAGCCATCCAAAACGGAGGGATCCTGCGGTTGATACAGGGAAATAGTAACAGTCGTGTCCAGCAAAAAAGCGGTGCGCTCGATCGGCTTTGCTGCGGATCGCGTACAGCCGCCCAGAAAAACCATCAACGCCAACCCCAACCAACACAGACGATAACGCGGCACCGGTCTCACTCCCTCTGAAAATCTTCCTTTCATTATAGTATTTCCCGTCTTTCCTGTCAAATTCTGCCGGCAGAAGCTTTGGAATTTTACTTTTTTGTACAATTACACATAGAGCGGGACTGGTATAATAGGGGAATGGGCAAAAATAATAACAGGTTTGTAATAATCGTTGAAGAAAAACGCCGGATGTGCTATAGTGCAGGAAGAAATGTCTTCGGCAGAAATTTGAAACCGGAAGGGGGATTTTGTGAACACGCCAATTGACACGTTGCCCAAAATGCTGCGGCAGCCTTGGGTCTGGACGATTATCTTTCTGGCGGCAATTCCCTTTTTCCCCGAATATATCGCGCCTTTGCTGGCGATCGCCGCTTTGATCGCCGCTGTTCGGGATGCACACGCTGCCGGTCGCCCGGTCGTGGTCGGTACACTCGGCAAGCTTGTGCTCCTGTTTATCGCCTATTCCGCCGTCGGGATTCTCTATTCGGACAATACGTTCAACAGCGTATGCACCTGGCTGATGTGGTGCGTCATGCTGTGCGGTTATCTGGCGCTGACCACGGTGCTCACCGATCGCCGGCGGCTCAAAGCCGCCCTCATCGGCCTCACGCTGACAGCGGGGATCATCGGCTTGATCGGTCTGGCGCAGTATGTTACGGCTGCCTTTTTGGTGCCGGACGCGCCGCTGCAATTCTGGGAATGGCTGGACTCCCGTGTTTTTGAACTCTTGCCGATGGAGATCAGCCTGCGCATAACCGGTCTGCGCGTGTCGGCCACCTTCACCAACCCCAATATTCTGGCGGAATATCTGGTGATGGTGTTTCCCTTTCTGATTTATTGCGCGTTCCACGGCAGCCGCTCCCGTGTGCAAATGCTCTGCCGCTTTTGTTTGTTGTTTGCCATAGGCGGACTGGCATTTTCTTTCTCCCGCGGCGGTTATGTGGCGCTGGCGGTCATCGCCGTCGCTTTCGGCATACTGTATATGCGGAACTATCCGCTGTGGCTGCTGATCGGCGTGTCGGTGCTGGTGCTTATCCCCGCGCCGATCATGGAACGGCTGCTGTCGATGAGTTTTACGGATGAGGCGGTTTCGGAACGGCTTCAGGCGTGGCATATCCTGTTCGGCGTGATCGGCGAACATCCGATTTTCGGTCTCGGCCCCGGCATTCAAAACGTATGGGACACGCTGATGGAAAACGGATTGAATGTCCCGCACGCGCATAATCTGGTCTTACAGCTGTTGGCAGAAGGCGGTATCATTGCGCTTGGATTGTTTCTCGGCATGGGCGTCGTGCTGTGCCGGCGCGGTATCCAGATGCTGTGCCGTAATACGGATGGTCGCATACTGGGCGGTGTATTCGTTATATTCGCGCTTGGCTTCTGCGCCAACAGCATGGTGGAATATCCGCTTTTCACGCCGAAGCTGGTTGGCACTTTCTTGATAGTTCTGGCCTTATTCGACAGTGCCGCGGATATTTTTCTGGAGAGATCCCCCTCGCCACTGCGCAACACGCTGACCTTTCGGCGGCGGCCGTCAAAGCCTTGATCCACGTTGCCCGCAATCGGTTGAAAAATTTGAAATGCAATCAGGAGGATGGAAAAAATGAAAAAACGGCTCGTTTGTATGCTCTGCCTGCTTGTTTTCAGTACGATTGTCGCTTGGGCAGTCAGCGCGAACACCCTCCCGGAGGATTTGCTGCTTGAGGATTCGGCACAGGTTTTTTTCGGCAGGCTTGAAGAGGCAACCACCCAGAATGTGACAATTTCGCCGTGTAAACACGTCAAGGGCGACTTTTCACCGGGCCGCACGTTCCGTTCCCGTTATTTATACGATGGCCATCTGCGTGTCGGCAGGGTCTATCTTTGCGCTCGCCGGGCAGAAAATGGGCCTGTGCATATGTGGGAAGTGGATACGCTGGATACCAAAACGCTGGTCATTCAAGAACCCATCGGTCAAGGCGAACGTGTTCAGCAGTACCTGAACACCGGCAAATTTGAAGCGCGGGAAATCGAGCGGCGGGAGCGGCTCGGATTACCCGATCCCCCGGCAGATACCCTGTTATCCAACGACCCGAATCCGCCTCGGCCGGTTTGGCTGCTGCACGCGGCAATCGCCGGCGGCGTTTTGCTCATCGGCGGCATTACGATTGATATCGTGCGGTGGAGAAAGAGAAAATCTTCCGCCGCATAAATTACAGAAGTCCCTGCTGACGTATTTGTCAGCAGGGACTTCGCATTTTTCACCATTCTTGCAAGCTCTCGAACGCCTTGGCGTATAGAGTCAGGGTCATACTTTCTCGTTTACCGCGATCCAGATTTCGCAGGTATAGTCGGGGTTCTGGACATCCGCCGAAGGGTATACTTCCAGCTCAATGCCGCTGCCGTATTCGTAGGTGCTGCTCTGAGGGAAGAACTCCGTGCAAATCTTCTTGTAGGTGTCCTTAAACGCGTCGGGCATTTTGCCTCGGCACTGGAACACCGCATAGGTATGCGCCGGAATCTCCACAATGTCAAAGCC
This sequence comes from uncultured Oscillospiraceae bacterium, assembly GCA_958354085.1. Classification (GTDB taxonomy): domain Bacteria; phylum Bacillota; class Clostridia; order Oscillospirales; family Acutalibacteraceae; genus CATWUX01. The sequence continues at coordinate 3,098 of CATWUX010000142.1, forward strand.
GTCCTCCACAACCGGCTTGCCGTTCCACTCCGCACCGATGCCATAGGGGAAACCGGAATCCGCCATCTCACCGGAGAAGCAGATGCCGAGTATGCCGTGGAAGTTGTCAAAGCTGGCGTACCGGCAGAGCTTCTCCATCATGCCGCTTTGACCACACTCGTTCCAGAACGCTGAAATAGCGGCAGTAGCGGTATCCCCCTGCGGCTTGTCGACCTGCTTTTTACGGCAGACGACCTTGAACGCGTCTCTTTTTTCCACTCTGTAATCCATTAGATTGCCTCCGTCCAAAATCAGTTTTACGGAAAGACGGGAAAAGGACTTGATGCTGCCGCCGCGGCGGGCCTCGGTCGGCGTTATACCGTGAAACCGGGCAAACGCACGGGAAAAGCTTTCCGGCGTATCGTAACCGTATTTCAGCGCAATGTCGATAATTTTATCGTCCGTCCGATGCAGCTCCTCTGCGGCAAGAGACAAACGGCGCATACGGATATAATCGCCCAGCGTATAACCGACCAGCATGCTGAACATCCGCTGAAAATGAAACACCGACGAGGCGGCCTCCCTCGCCGCAATCGCATAATCAATCTCGTCTGTCAGATGTGCTTCGGTATAGTCGATCGCGCGCTGTATGCCGGTAATCCAGTCCATAAATTCTCTCCTTCCGTCTGATAATATGATAGCAGAGATACCGTTCGACTTCCTGATATTTTGTGCGCAGCGGTGTATACCACTGTATCATCGTTTTCCTCCGTCACTGCGGCAAAAGCGGAGGGCAAAGCGAAAGACGGACAGCGGACGATAACGCGGTCATAACTTCACGCAAAAAGAGGGCGAAGCTCACGCCCCACCCTCTCAAAGCCGTTTTTTATTTACCGAAATAACGGTTCAGCAGGCCCTCGAAAGCCTTGCCGTGACGAGCTTCGTCCTTTGCCATCTCATGGACGGTATCGTGGACAGCGTCATAACCCAGTTCCTTCGCCTTCTTGGCCAGCTGCATTTTACCATCGGTCGCACCACATTCGGCTTCGACGCGCATAGCAAGGTTCTTCTGCGTGCTGTCGGTGACAACCTCGCCCAGCAGCTCGGCAAATTTCGCGGCGTGCTCGGCCTCTTCATAGGCGGCCTTTTCCCAATACAGGCCGATTTCGGGATATCCTTCACGATGAGCCACACGCGCCATCGCCAGATACATACCGACCTCTGTGCATTCGCCGTTGAAGTTTGCGCGCAGCATTTCGACAACTTCTTTATCCAAGCCTGCTGCAACACCTACGCGATGCTCATCCGCCCATACGCGCTCGCTCGCTGCTTTCGCCGCCGGAGCCGGAGCTGCCGCGGGAGCCGCCGCGCCCATCTCCTTAAACTTGTCAGCGCCTGCGCCGCAAACCGGGCAAACAGCCGGTGCCTCATCGCCGTTGTGAACATACCCACAGATCAAGCATACAAATTTTTTCATTGTCATTTCCTCCATACTCTTTATAAAATTTTATTTTTGGGACTGCGACAATTGCACGCAGTCAGGACAAACACCGTTAAAAAACACATCGCAGGTTTCCGCCTCAAAAGCGGACGGACACAGCCGGTGAATCTGCTGGCTGTCCAATTGAAAATCAAACACCTCGCCGCAATGCCGGCATTTGAAGTGCCCGTGTTCCGCAGGGTTTCCGTCAAAACGCTGCTCCTCCGCATCAATGGTGATGCGGCGCACCAGTTTCGCCTCCACCAACGCGTATACGGAATTATAGATGGTCGTGCGCGAAAAAGAGGGATACTCGCCGGATAACGCTTGATAGATCGTATCGACCGTCGGGTGGATAGGGTGCTTCAACAAGTATTGATACACGGCAATCCGCTGCTGCGTTGGCCGCAGACCACGCTGAGACAAAACGTCTGCGATCTGTCTGCCGGACGCCCCGGCGTTCATGGCTTCCATACTCCTCCTCTTTTCTGTAATCGTTTTTTATTTGTAATGATTACAATATATACTATATATGCCTTTTTGCATTTTGTCAAGCCTCTTTTAAAAAATTTTCAGGAAAACTTTTCTAAAGAACCGCTGATGGAATTCGGACATATAGATTTTTCGGCAAAAATTACACCCACCGAAATTTCAAGGGTGCTGCAAAATGTTTCATTTTGCAGCACCCTTTCCGTTTATTCACACGCTTGATACACGATTTTTCCGCCCAGCAGCGTGGTTTTCACTTTCCCGGTCAGCGTCCGTCCTTTGAACGGCGTGTTGCGGGAACGGCTGTGCAGCTTATCCACATCGACCGTCCACGTCGCCTGCGGATCGAACAGCACCAAATCAGCCGGTGCGCCGACCGCCAGCGTCCCCGCCGGGATACCCAGCAGCTGTGCAGGCGCGGTGGACATCCGATGCAGCAGCTGCGGCAGCGTCAGATAGCCGGGCAGCACCAAGGCGGTGATGCATACGGCAAGCGATGTTTCCAGTCCTATTGAGCCGTTGGGAGCCGTGCAAAAATCCCGCTTTTCCGCCGGCGTATGCGGCGCA
>CATWUX010000143.1 GCA_958354085.1 uncultured Oscillospiraceae bacterium
CCGTACGCCGTCCAGCTCAAGTACCGCGCACTCAGACGGCGCATCGGCGGATTTTCGGTCAGCATACCTGGCTTATTCAAATCGACGCACCTCCCTGTGTCGCGGTCAAGATCGTGTTTCTCCCCTATTTCACGGAAGAAGAGTATAAAATCGCAAAGGCGCCTCCTCAGGAAGCGTCTTTGCCGTTAAAGTCGGTGATCACCAACACGTCGGTGATTTTTCCGATATTTGCGAAGGGCTTAAGCACGGCGTACATGGACAGGCCATCCGATTCCGGCGCAATCTCCACGATCTCACCGATCAGCAGTTTAGATGGGTAGTTGCCTCCCTCGCCAAAGCTCACCACATAGTCGCCGACCGCCGCCTTGGCGTCCCGGCCAAGCTCCTCCAGCCGCAGCTTGCCGTCCTGCGCCAGCGTCACCTTGCCGCTGGTCACGCCGCCGTCCATCGTGCGGCTGACGTAGGCGCTTACATGGGTGGACGGATCCAAGATCGTGCGCACCTTTGCCCAGTTTGGGCCGGTCTCATACACCACCCCGACCAAGCCGGCCGCCGTGATAACCGGATCGCCGACGGCGATATCGCTGAGCGAACCGGAGCCGATCGTGAAGTTGCCGTACTTATCCGAAGGATCGGCGGCGATCACCTGTCCCGGCGCGAACCGGTAATCCGGGTTCTGCTCTTTGAGCTCTAAAAATTCCACCAGCTGCTCATAGCGCAGCGTCATATCCTGATAATCGACCAGCTGTTCCCGCAATTGGTTGATCTCATCCTGTAATTTTTGGTTATCCGCTTTCAAGGCTGCCGGATTTCCGAAAAACGAACCGATACTTTGGGTAACGCTCGTCCATGCGGATTGGATCGGCGCCACGATCACGCCGGCGACCGTCGCCGGAATCGTGGCAATGCCGCCGGTGGAGGCCGCGTAAATCATAATGCCGATCAGCACGAGCGATATCGTGACCAGCACCTTGAACCCCAAGCTTTTGAGAAAATCTTTCACAGCAGCCTCCTTTCTTCCCCGGTACCCGTTTTAGCGGGCGCGATTGGAACGGAAATTGCTGGTCATGCCAAGGTCGAGGCATTTGCCTGTGCCAATGGCGACACAATCCAGCGGATCCTCCGCCACGTGTACCGGCATACCGGTTTCACGGTTTACCAGTACATCCAGACCGCGCAGCATAGCGCCGCCGCCCGTCAGCATGATGCCGTTGTCAATAATGTCCGCCGACAGCTCCGGCGGTGTGCGTTCGAGTGTGGAACGGATCGCATCCACGATCGCGCCGACCGGATCCGCCAGCGCCTCCCGCACCTCGTCCGAGGAAATGGTAATATTCTTCGGCAGACCGTCCACCAGATTGCGGCCCTTGACCTCCATCGTGGATTCTTCCTCATACGGGAAAGCGGAACCGATCTTGATTTTGATGTCCTCGGCGGTACGTTCGCCGATGAGCAGGTTGTATTTCTTTTTCACATAGGAAATGATGGCTTCGTCAAAGTCGTCGCCCGCCGTGCGCACGGAACACTTGGTCACGATGTCGCCCAGAGAAATGACCGCCACTTCCGATGTACCGCCGCCGATATCCACGACCATGCAGCCGGCCGCCTCGTCAACCGCCAGCCCGGCGCCCAGCGCCGCCGCCATCGGCTCCTCGATCAGCTCCACGTCCTTTGCACCGGCCTGGCGCGCCGCCTCCTCGACCGCGCGGCGTTCCACCTCGGTTACACCGGAGGGGATACACACGATCAGACGCGGACGTTTCAGGAAGGTGCTTTTCAGCGCCGCTTTTATAAAATGGCGCAGCATGGCGGAGGTGACTTCAAAATCCGCGATCACGCCGTCCTTCAGCGGACGAACGGCGGAAATCGAGCCGGGCGTACGGCCGATCATTTCCTTGGCCTCGCTGCCAACCGCCATGACAACCTCGTTCTTTACATCCACGGCGACCACTGACGGTTCGCGCATAACAATACCCTTTCCCCGCATATAGACGAGGGTATTGGCTGTACCCAAATCAATTCCGATATCCCGACTAAAAAACATATTCCTCTTCCTTTCCTATATGCAATGCCGCATGTGCCGCACTGTGTGTTCCATTTTATGGAAATTAAGTCTCTTATGGTAGTATATTTGACCGTCTGCGTTACTATTATATACGCACACAAAAATTTTCTCAACAAAAAAAAGCGCTTTTTCGGCGTAAACCGGTAAATTCAAGAAAAAATTCAAAAATTCTTCATAAACAGACGCAAACGCGCCCCCGGCAGTCCCATCACAGTATAAAAATCTCCGCAGATACCGCGAATATACCGCATACCGTACCCCTGAATGCCGTAAGCGCCCGCTTTGTCCAGCGGTTCACCGGTCGCCAGATACGCGGCGATGTCCTCCTCGCTCATCGGCAGGAATTCCACCTGCGTCTGTTCTGTAAAGCCGCGGCCCCCGCCGGGAGCCGCCACCCAGACCGCCGTCAGCACCCGATGCCGCCGTCCCTGCAAAAGGCGCAGCATCTCCGCCGCCTGCGCGGCATCCGCCGGCTTGCCCAGAACACGCTCGCCGGTTCCGTCCGCATCCACCGCCACAACCGTATCCGCACCGATCACGATCCGGGACGGGTGGGCAGCCGCCACCTCCTCCGCCTTTGCACGGGCGATCGCCAGCACGCCCTCCTCCAACGGAAGGGCCGGGTTCAGCGTCTCCTCCCGTTGCGCCGGGATCACCTCATAGGTAAACCCGAGCAAATCGCAGATCTCCCGCCGGCGAGGCGAGGCAGACGCCAAAATATAAGGCTGCATACCGTTTCCCCCATCAGCGGATCTTTTTGTACAGCAGCAGTGAACCGCCGACAAACAGGACCTGCAGTACATTGACCTGCATCTTAAAGGCAAAGCTGATGTTGACAATTGCCAGATTCAGGTTGATCGTGTCAAAGCCGATGGATTCGCCCCATGTCAGCCATTTCAGAAATTCGATACCGCTGGTCAGCTGCCCGATCAGCGCAGACAGCACCAACGCGGACAGGACCAAAAACACCAGGATCAGATTATTTTTTGCTTTCACAGAAAACACCTCTCTTATTTCTTGCCGGTCGAACCGAAACCGCCGCTGCCGCGTGCCGTCTCGTCCAGATGATCCGTTTCGACCAGCTCCGGCAGCAGCACCGGCGTAATCACCAGCTGTGCAATGCGCTCACCCGGCTGAATCGTGTATGGCACGTCCGACAGATTCACAAGCCCCACGCGAATTTCGCCGGTGTAATCACTGTCGATCACGCCCACGCCGTTGGACAACGCCAAACCGTGCTTGACCGCCAGACCGCTGCGGGCATAGACCAGCCCGACCGTCTCCGCGCCGGGCAACCCGATCGCGATACCGGTCGGCACGCAAACGCGTCCGCCTGCCGGTACCGTCAGCGGCTCATCCAGCAGTGCGCGCAGATCCAGCCCCGCGCTGCCCGCCGTACCGCGTTCAGGCAAAACCGCCCGTTCATCCAGCCGCCGTATCTTCAGTTGCATCGCCATTCCGTTTTCCTCCTATTCCACGCCCCGCAGATACAGCCCGCGGGTAATGCCGGTGCGCGGCGCGCCGCCGCAGCGGTAATCGCGCAGCGTCTGTGCGACCTGCTCCGGCGTTTCCTCCGTAAAATGCAGCAGCCAAAAATCCGTCTGCGGCAGTTCGTCCAGCCGATCTGCCCAATAGAGGCAGGCGGAATTGAGCAGCTCCGTGCAGCCACCGGCGCACGCGAGCGGGAATATCACGCCTTTGCGGTCCACCAGCCGTCCCTGCCCCTCACAGCCGGCACAGCCGACCGCCGCCTGCCGCGGGCAATTGCGTGTGAGCATCAGCGGCTGCCGCCCATAGACGAATACGCCCGTCGGCAGCGCCGCTTCCCGCGCAAACGCCATCTGGCGGAAGGTCAGCTCAAAAGACAGCGTTGCCGCCGCCAGCCCCCAGTCCGCCGCCTCTGCCAACGCCTGCGCGTTCGTCAGATTCAGTCCAAACCCGCCGATCGGCTTCAATCCCGCCTCCTGTGCCAGCGGGATCGCGCCCACATTGCCGCACAGCGCATATGCCGCTCCGGCGGCTTTTGCCTCACGCAGCTGCTCGCGCAGGCGTTCTTCACGTCCGAACATTCCGCGCGCAATCTCCACGCCCCACAGCGGCAGGGACACCGGCTGTTCACCGGCATCCGGCGGCAAAATCCAGATATCCGCGAGCTTGTCCGCCTCTGCGGGAAGCTGCGCCGCCGCTGCCACCCGCGCGATACGCAGAGGAGAACCGGTGTGCACCGGAAAAGCGCCCGTACGCACCGCAGGCGGCATAGCGGGCAAGCGTGTCGGATCAAAAGCGATCGGCGCCCGCGCACCGCGCCGCTGCTCCAACTGTTCCAGCGCCTCACGCCGTAACGCGTTGAGCGCCGACAGCGGCGCGGTCAGCCCCGGTTCGATCGCACACGACACGGCTTGCGCCGCAAACGGCGTACCGCCGGTTTTACTCAGCTGCGCTGCCGCGCGCGTTTCCTCCAGCGGACGATTGACCGCGGCTTCCGGCACGCCGCCGGAAACGGTCACTTCCCGTCCGTCGCCGTCCTGAACCGTCAACGTCACCGGCTGCCCGGCACGCAGTGTCAGCCGCATCGTTACCGGCACACGCGGCGTTTCTTTTTCATACAGCCGCTGCAGCCGTCCAAGCACCGGCGCGGCGGCGGTCACATCCTTAAGGCGGCGCACGCCGAACATAGCGCTCCCGCGCTTGCCGGTATAATACCCGTCGGTAAAGCCCGAACGGGAAAACACCGCCTGCAAATCGGCCAGCAACGCCTCATCCGGCGCTTCGCCGCGTGCAGCCGCCGCGTATGTGGCCGCCGCGGCCGCCACATACTCCGGGCGCTTCATGCGCCCCTCGATTTTCAGCGAGCACACGCCCAGCGCCGCCATATCCGCCACATACGCGGTCAGCGCCGCATCTTTGAGGCTCAGCGCATACCTGTTTTCGGCGCAGCGCGCCTTGTCCGCCGGTTCAAACGGCAGGCGGCACGGCTGCGCACACAAACCGCGGTTGCCGCTGCGGCCGCCCAGCATAGCGGACAAATAGCACTGTCCGGACACGCACATACACAGCGCACCATGCACGAACGCTTCGATCTCCACGCCGCGTCCGGTACAGGCGGCGATCTCCTCCCGCGTCATTTCACGGGACAGCACCACCCGCCGAAAACCCGCGTCCCGCAGCCGCTCCACGCCCGCCGGCGTGTGGCAGGAAAGCTGTGTCGAAGCGTGCAGCGGCATATCCGGCGCGGCCGCGCGGATACAGCGCGCCAACCCGATATCCTGCACGATCAGCGCGTCCACACCCAGGCGGCAGGCCGTCTGCGCCACTTCCAGCGCGGCAGGCAATTCGTCCTGCCGCACCAAGGTGTTGAGCGTCAGATGCACGGCAACGCCGCGTGCATGACAGTAGGCCACCGCGCGTTCCAACGCCGCTTCGTCAAAATTTTCGG
>CATWUX010000144.1 GCA_958354085.1 uncultured Oscillospiraceae bacterium
GCGCGTCCTCACCGACGTTCGGGATGTCGCGGGTGATCTCCTCCGGCCCGAGTTTGGTATCGCGCGATTCGACCTCGTATTCCTCCACATGGATGGAGGTAAACACGTCGTCACGCACAACCTTTTCATTGATGAGGACCGCGTCCTCGTAGTTGTAGCCTTCCCACGTCATAAAGCCGATGAGGACGTTTTTGCCCAGCGAAATCTCGCCGCCCGAAGTAGAGGGGCCGTCGGCAATGACCTCATGCGCTTCGACATGCTGTCCGCAGGACACCACCGGGCGCTGGTTGACGCAGGTTCCCTGATTGGAACGTGCAAATTTGATCAGCTTATAGGTCTCCTGACCGCCATCGCTGTCGCGGCGCAGGACAATGCGGTCGGCAGACACGGCGACAACCGTACCGGCTTCTTTCGCCAGCACGCACACGCCGGAGTCCACACCGGCCTTATATTCCATACCGGTGCCCACGATCGGAGATTCGGTTTTGAGCAGCGGCACCGCCTGCCGCTGCATGTTGGAACCCATCAGCGCGCGGTTGGCGTCGTCGTTTTCCAGGAACGGGATCATCGCCGTCGCGACCGATACGACCATCTTCGGGGAAACATCCATGTAATCCACTTTGGCGTTGTCGATTTCCAAGAACTCGCTGCGGTAACGGGCGTTGACCTTCGCGCGCATAAAGCGGCCGTTTTCATCCAGCGGCTCGTTCGCCTGCGCGACGATGAAATCATCCTCGACGTCGGCGGGCATATACACGACCTCGTCCGTGACGCAGCCGGTTTCCTTGTCCACGCGGCGGAACGGCGCCTCAATAAAGCCATATTCGTTGATCCGGGCAAAAGTCGCCAGATAGGAGATCAGACCGATGTTCGGGCCTTCCGGCGTCTCAATCGGGCACATACGGCCATAGTGGCTGTAATGCACGTCGCGCACCTCAAATCCGGCGCGGTCACGGGACAGACCGCCCGGGCCCAACGCGGACAAGCGGCGCTTATGCGTCAGCTCAGCCAGCGGGTTATTCTGATCCATAAACTGGGACAACGGCGAAGAACCGAAGAATTCCTTGATCGCCGCCACGACCGGGCGGATATTGATCAGCGCCTGCGGCGTGATGACATCCATGTCCTGCGCCTGCAGCGTCATCCGTTCGCGGATCACACGCTCCATGCGGGAGAAGCCGATACGGAACTGGTTCTGCAGCAGCTCACCGACCGAACGGATACGGCGGTTGCCCAGATGGTCGATATCGTCGGTCGTGCCGATGTCATGGCCGAGGCAATTGATATAGTTGATAGAGGCCAGCATATCGTCGATGAGAATATGATTCGGGATCAGATCGGCAGCACGCGCGCGGATCGCTTCCTTCTTCTCCTCGTCGGTCTCGCAGGTATCCAGAATCTCGCGCAGGACTGAAAAACGCACGCGCTCGTTGATGCCCAGCTCTTCCACATCGAAATCCACATACTTATGGATATCGACCATGCCGTTGCTCACGATCTTGACCTCGCGCACTTCGCCGTGCTCGTCTACGGACACATACGCTTCGGTCACGCCGGCATCCTCGATTTCCATCGCGCGTTCACGGCTGATGACCTCGCCGGCCTCCGCCAGCAGCTCGCCCGTGGTCGGATCCGCGATCGGACGGCTGAGGGTGCAGCCGGACAGGCGGTTGGACATGCCCAATTTCTTATTGTACTTATACCGGCCCACGCGGGACAGGTCATAGCGGCGCGGATCGAAGAACAGGCTTTCCAGATGCTGCTGCGAGTTTTCCACCGTCAGCGGCTCACCGGGACGCAGCTTGCGGTATACTTCCAGCAAAGCCTCCTCGGTATTTTTGGTGATATCCTTGGCGATCGTCGCATGCATCCGCTCGTCATCGCCGAAGAAATCAAGCAGCTCCGCATCCGAGCCGAGTCCCAGCGCACGCACAAACACGGTGATGGGCAGCTTGCGGTTCTTATCGATACGCACGTAAAACACGTCGGAGGAATCGGTCTCATACTCCAGCCACGCACCGCGGTTGGGGATCACGGTAGCGTTGAACAGCTTTTTGCCGGTCGTATCGTAATCCATGCCGAAATAAACGCCGGGAGAACGAACCAGCTGGGATACGATGACGCGCTCCGCGCCGTTGATGACAAAGGTACCGCTTTCGGTCATCAGCGGGAAATCGCCCATGAACACTTCGGACTCTTTGATCTCGCCGGTCTCTTTATTGAGCAGGCGCGCGCGGACGCGCAGCGGCGCAGCGTAGGTCACATCGCGTTCCTTACACTGCTCCACGGTATATTTCGGAGTTTCATCCAGCCGATAGTCAACAAATTCCAGTACAAGGTTACCGGTATAATCGGTGATGGCGGCCATGTCACGGAAAACATCCTTGAGACCTTCCTCCAGAAACCATTTGTACGAGTTCTTCTGCACCTCAATGAGGTTGGGCATATCCAGCACCTCATTGATTTTTGCGAAGCTCATGCGAACATTATTTCCAAGCTTTACCGGTTTGATATTCGCCATAGGCTCGATCACTCCTGTTTTTATATTTTTCGGGACGTTTGGAAAAGGTCGCCGTCCCAATTCCTTGCCAAGCAGGCGCACACTCGCGGTTCCATTGCCCATCCACCCCTTGCGGCATCCGGCGGAGAATGGTGGGGATGACTAAAAAATTTGCAAATTTCCCTTGCCAATTTTCTCAGCTTATGCTATACTTAACGGGTGAACAGGTATATCTCCCCATGATTATGCAGTATACTATAATACATCATTGTTTGTCCGTTGTCAATTGCAATTTGCAAATTGGCGATTTTTTTTGCCTTTTTTCTCTTTTTCGGCCCTTTCGACTGCTTTACATTTCATTTTTGGCAGATTTCTGGAAATTTAAACGGCTCCAAGCGCGAATGAAACGCCCGGGGCCGTTGTTCTTTTTCGTCAAGGAAAAGTATCCATCCTTCGCCATCGCCATTATTCCATCACAAAATCACCGAATTGCTCGGGACGATGGAAATCGGCTTTGTGCCATGTAATTGGCTGCCACATGCCATAGTGCTTTTGTGCGGTTTCGTCGCCGCATTTATAAAAGTTGCCTTTCAGCCGCGTCCCCGGTGCAAACGTCTGCGCACCATATATTGCGTCGATCAGCGACAGCGGTACGAACAGCTGTACCGTCCAACGGTCGCTCTGCTGTTTGGCTTCCACCGGCGGAATCGGTACAAGCTCCTGCAAAAAGCGGCGCTCCCCCCGTGCCTGTCCGACAGCCATATAAGACGTTCCGCGGGGATTCATTTCAAAGTTTATATAACCCACGCCGGCCGCCGGCGCAAAATCTACAAACCACTCCATGCAGCTGTCCTCACATACCATCGCATTGTGCTGCGTATGTACGACTCGTGTGACACTTTCCCAGGCAGTCATGCGCAAATGAAAACCGGTGCCTTCCTCAAACAAAACCTGCGCCTCTACGCGGGGGCGATAATCGCCGCACCAATCATAATGCGCCACAACCGCCGTTTCCGCTTTAGAGAAATCAACTGCGCCCTTTTTTACCCGTCGAATTGTATACTCCACGTATATTCACTCCTGTTTTCAACAAAAATCGCGTATTGGAGATGGCTGCCGTCCTCTTTATGGTTTCTTCTGCAAAAAGTGGCACAGATACCTTTCTCTGTGCCACTTTTTGCGATCAATACCGCTCTAAATACCGATCCAGTTCCCATTGGGTAACACGGATCTTATAATCGTTCCATTCTTCTGTTTTATGTTCCACATACTTACTGAAAATGTGTTCGCCCAACGTCTCACGAATCAACGCGTCCTTTTTCAGCGCGCGGATCGCCTCTTTGAGATTGGAAGGCAGACTCTCAATGCCCTTTTCTTCGCGCTCATCCTCGGTCAGTTCAAAAATGTTGCCATCCGTGGAGCTGGGCGGCGTCAGATTGCGGCGGATACCGTCCAAACCGGCCGCCAGACACAGAGCCAGCGTCAGATAGGGGTTGGCCGACGGATCGGGATTGCGCAGCTCAATACGCGTTCCCATCCCGCGGGACGCCGGCACACGAATCAGCGGACTGCGGTTGCTGGCCGACCACGCGATGTACACCGGTGCTTCATAGCCGGACACCAAGCGCTTATAGGAGTTGACCAACGGGTTGGTAATCGCGCTCATGCCGCGCGCGTGCTCCAATATGCCGGCGATAAAGCTATACGCTGTTTTGCTCAAGCCGAGTGCGTCGTTTGCATCATAAAAGGCGTTTTTCCCGTCCTTCATCAAGGACATATTGACGTGCATCCCGCTTCCTGCCTTACCGAACACCGGCTTGGGCATAAAAGTGGCATACATATCGTGCATATGCGCCACGGTTTTTACAACCAGTTTAAATGTGACAATATTGTCCGCGGCTGATAAGGCGTTGTCGTATTTGAAATCAATTTCGTGCTGCCCATTGGCGCACTCATGATGAGAGGCTTCGATCTCAAAGCCCATATCCTCCAGCACCAAGCACATATCCCGGCGCGCGCTTTCCCCCAAATCCGTCGGACCCAGCTCAAAATAAGCGCCGCGATCATGGCTTTGCGTTGTAGGATGTCCCTGCTCATCGTTGTTGAAAAGGAAAAATTCACATTCCGGGCCGACGTTGAAATCGCTGAAACCCATATCGCGTGCTTCCTTCAGCACTTTTTTCAGCAGCCCGCGCGGATCACCTTCAAAGGGAGTACCGTCCGGCTTATATACATCGCAAATCAAGCGGGCCGCCTTGCAGTCCTCCGCATACCACGGAAAAATCACAAAAGTATCCAGATCCGGATACAAATACATATCCGATTCCTCAATACGCACAAATCCCTCAATAGACGAACCGTCGAACATGCATTTGTTATCCAGCGCTTTTTCCAGCTGGCTTGCCGTAATGGCAATATTTTTGAAAGAACCGAAAATGTCCGTAAACTGCAACCGGATGAACCGCACATTTTCCTCGCGCACAATCCGAATGATATCCTCAGCCGTAAATTTTCCCATAAAGCTCCCCCTTTTACAATCGGACAATACCTCTTAAGAACTTATTATCGCATTTTCTGTAATTGTTTGTCAAGGGACAGGTGGAATAATCTTTGCTTTCTCTGCCATTCTATTCTTGTACGCTATGCCACCGAAAAAAGAAAATAAGAAAGGACTGTTCCTCTATGAGCCATAAAGGCAAAAAATCCGCTCAGCCTGTTACAAAAACGGACCCAACCGATACCATTTTGGGCGCTGTACCCGGCGCCTTTGCCACACAAGCTATCAGCGACCCTTACACGCGCTTTCTGGAAACACGCGTAGCAAAACCCAGCGACGATGACGTCGTCCGTAACCGGGAATGGGTACAAACCAATCAGAAATAGGCTATACGCTGTATACAAAAAACCGGTGTAAGCGGAGCTTACACCGGTAAGAAAACAAAGGTAAAGAAG
>CATWUX010000145.1 GCA_958354085.1 uncultured Oscillospiraceae bacterium
AATATTTCCTACTTGGGAGCTCTTTTGTGCTGTCCGCACAATCTGGGGCAGTTCAGCAGTTCATTCGCCGGGGGATTTTTATTTGTGCTTTCGGAGGACGGAACGTCCCCCCTTTTTTTCTGCGCACGAGGCAAAGCGTATAAGAAAAAGCCCCGCTTTCCGTTGCCATACAGTAGCTCCGGAAAAGCGAGACTTTTTGACGGCGAAATGATCGCTGGTTCCCTGAAGAATAGCGATGCGGGGACGGAATTTGAACGGGCTTGCCCGCGGTTATTCTTTCAAATAGTCGATCAGCCGGTGAAAGTCCATCTCCATGATGCCAACCCGTTCGTCAGCGGCGCCATAGCTGAGTACCAGTTTGTCGCCCAGACGTAGCATGCCGTCGATAAAGACGCAGGGAGTTTGGAATCGGCCGGGCATTTCCCATTCTTCCGCCACGCGGATCATCTCCTCATCCCGGCGGGAAACGATGGCCGGAAAGTCGTTGTCCTGATTTTTCAACAGCATAAAGCTCTGCGTGTAGCCATGTACCGCGTCCTGCTTACCGTGGTAGCATAGCAGCCAATGGAAATCATCCACCTTCAGCAGGGGAGCGGAAGCGCCGATACGGTCGCTTTCCCAGCGGAACTGCGGCACGGCAAACACCGTACGCCGAATGGCGGAGGAGGTGAAGTCCTCCAGCCGTTTGGCGGCGGCAATGAGGATAGAGGGCTTTGTCTGCGTGATGCCGGGATAGAGATTCGGCGTGGAGGGACGTTCCAGCATCACATAGCAGAGCTCGCCGCCGATCATCATTTTTTCGGGAAACAGGATGACGTCCCGATTGTCGCCGTAGTCGGGATTGGTCAAATTGGTGACATAGTGAAACGCGGCGTCATAATCATGGGTTTCCAGCGCCGCCAGGTCGACCTGAAACAGTACGGTAACCGTGAGGTTTTCACATGCGGCTTTCCCCAGAGAATTCGGCAGCCGTGCCCATGCCGGCGCGCATTGCGTGGGGCAATCATAGACCCAATAAGCGCCCGGCGCAAACAGCCGGCAGGCCACCGTCATATAGCAGACGCCCTCCAGCCAGAACAGCCGAGGATCCTCAATACATCCATTGGCGTAGTTCACTGCCCGCTCGCCGTTTCGGTTGGTGATATACATCTTTTCGAGTACGCTTTCGCCTTTGGGCATCAGAGCTGGACGAGCGGTGTCGAACTCCCAGGTGCGGCCTTGATCGATACTTTTTCCATAGCCGAGACATATCGGATAGGGGAGTGCTTCCTTTGGATCGCCGCCGTTGGTGCCGGTGGCGCGGAACAGCATGTGCAGCACGCCGTCTTGCTCTATAATGGCGGGATTCAGCACCATGGTATCCATCCACGGAACGTCGTCTTTTTTTGTCAGCAATTGCTTTCGCTTGATGGTGATCGGGAAACTCATGCAAATCCTCCTGTACGTTTTGTATATCCTATTTTGGCTTGGTATTTTCCGTCCTAACAGGGAAGACGAGCAATTTGCTCATATGGCGGCTATCGCTCTGCGTGCTTCAGAATTTGCCGGTAAGTATAAATCCGATAATCGTTTGCATCCAGTTTGGCCGCTGTGCGTATGCATACTTCGGCTTCGCTGTACTGTTTCATACCGTATAAAGCAAAGGCTTTCAGCACATTGCCGGCCAAAAGGTTCTGCTTTACCACATCCAGCTCAAAAGGCATGGGACTGGGGCTGCCCACGCCGTAATAGGGGCGCATGTCGCAGTTGTCGATGAGATTCTGGGCGGTAGCCAGCATCTCATCCAGCACCGCGTTGGCTTCCTCATGATTGCCAAGCTCCTGCAGCGCCAATGCACGGAACAGCGAAATTTCGCTGACAGCCGCTTTGTACTCAGTCGCTTTGTGATAAGCAGCTGTTGCTTTCTCTGTGTTGTCCAGCTGTTTATACAGCTGGCCTAGATAATAATAAATGTGGGCCTCCTGATTGAAAAAGGTCTTGGCTTCTCCGTAGGATTTTGGCATGTTGATGCCGTTTTGATAGATTTGTTCAGCTTTAGCCATCTCACCTTTGGCAACCAGTTCGTTGCCGTACAGCACATGCATCCAGGCGTGCTGCTTGGTCAGCTTGCCTTCTCCGCCCTCGTAGATGTGAAAGTGCTTTGCTGCCGCCTGCGCGATGGCTTCTTCATATTTGCCCTGCTGGGAAAGCAGCGTTAACTGATCTAGATAGCAGTCGTCGCGTTCCTGCAGAAGAGCGGGATAGGCATCGTAGACGGCCAGCCGCTTTTCGATGCTGGCATTGGTGTTTTTCAAAAGTTGCTGATACTCCAGCAGCAGCCGCGAATCGGTGGGACGGTATTTCAGCGCCGATTCCATGCAGCGGAGCGCCTGCGAAGCATCGTTCGCTTTATCAAAATAGTAGAGCGCCAGATTTCGCCATGCTTTGCCGTGCGTCTCGTTGATTCGCAGGCAGGCACGGAACAAATCTGCTGCTTCTTCATAACGGAAACGATCATAGAAGAGAGAGCCAAGATAATAACAGGCGTTGGCGGCGTTGCCGGTGTCTATGGCAAAGCGCAGAACGGCAATGTCCTCCAGATTGGATGGGAAGCAATAGCCAGTTTCCAGCTTTTCGGCCTGTGCTACCAGAGCCGGATCGTTGTTTAGGTAGGCTTTGTAATAGCCGATCAGCGGATGGTTTTCCGCCGCGAAGGAAAGGGCATAAAGTGCGTCCTCTGTGAAACCGGCTTTCATATAGTCGCGAGCCACGTCCAACAGATTTTCGGCTTTGCGTGTGAAGGGGGCAATGGCGGCCTTGTTATCGGCAAAGTGGGAATATTCTATAAGAGCAAACAGATCCAGCCGGTCGTCGTGGATACCGGCGGTAGCGCCGGCTTCGGCCGAAGGGTGTCCCAACTTGCGCAAAATAGCGGTTCGGAGATTGTGTGCCTTGGTGTGTCCGTGGTTGAGACCAATGGATTCTTCCAGTTTTTCCAGTGCGGCGCTCCACTCGCCCTTGCGGCAGTCGATGCAGGCCAACTCAAACAACGCCGCACTGCGATGGGCATAGTTCCATGCCGCACGGTACAGGATGTCATAGGCTTGGTCATATTCGTTCAAATACTCCAGTGCCAATCCCTTCAGATAGAGGCTTTCGGTGTCGGTAGGGTGCTGATTGCGGCTGGTCAAACGTTCGATGGCTTTGTCACAATAACGTATGCAGTCCACAAAACGGCCGTTTTTTAATGCCAGACGGCCCATGGACGTGTTGCAACGTATGTCGCCGGGGTCACGGCGCAAGCCCTCCATGTAGTAATCCTCGGGCTTATAATTGTGCTGTTTGTACTGTTCCAGATGATAACCGTTGATGTACAGCTCTTCCACGGTGGCGTACTCACCGGGGCGGCGTACCGGTTGGCGCACCTCAATGGGTTGTTTCTTCCCACGGCGATAGGGCGCATAATCCACTAAAACCCGGCCACTTTCCTCCAGCAGTGCAATACGATAGCGGTGCACGTCACGGTCCGCCATTGCGATGGTGTTTTGGTACACTTTGTCCGGTGCGAGATCCGCCGTTTCCGAGAAGATTTCACGCCCGTTTTCCGTGAGGATGATGCGGCTGTTCGGGAAAGTGCCGGTGACGTTAAAGCCGAAATATAGCTTACCATTCCGTTCTTCAAGGTTCACAGCCGCATCTATGGTGGCGTTTTTGATTTCACCGATCTCGCGTACCGGGTACCAATACTGCTCAAATTCCCGCGTTTCGTAAGGGGCGAGCCAGGTGAAATCAGGCTGGTTATCGGTGTAGACGCCGGTCATCAGCTCGATGTAGGGGCCGTTTTCATCGGTGAGATTGTGGCACCACATATCGCCGAAATCGCCGGCTCCCCAATGCCACATTTTCTTGCCGGGAGAGATGTGGTGGTTTGCCACGGTGGCGATGCCTTTCTGCAAACCGGTGTCATAGCCGGAAATAAAGTCCATATCCGACTGCCCTTGCGAGATCAGATAGGAGGAGGGAACTTTGACTGCGTCATAGTGCGACAGATCGGTTCCTGTGCCAAAGTCATAGGGACGGGCAGTGTGATAAATGCCTTTGGCGATGGGCCATTCGAGCACGGCGCGGCGGTCGTGATCGTTCACCCATTCGCAATCCGGCGGAAACACGGTGCGGTAATTGTCATTAACGGGAACAGCCAGATTAGCCCACCACATGAATACCTGCGGCATGGCTGTGCGGTTATACACGCGCACCTTGGCCTTGATATAGCTTCTGCCGGGATCCAGCGTGATACCGACCATGCCCTTCATCCGCTGAAAGGGTTCCACTTCTCCCGTCCAAACGGTTTTGCTGCCGTCAGGATTTTCCTCGATAACGGCCTCCAGCGGCATGAAAGTGGTGGGACGATGGTGCTGGGGCCAATTGAACTCAATGCCGCCTGAAATCCAGGGACCGGCCAAACCGACCAGCGCCGGTTTTACTACCTCATTATAATAGATAAAATCATATTGGCCGACCTTGTCGAATCCGCGCAGGATTTTTCCACCCAGTTCCGGTGCAATTTGGGTTTTGATGTATTCGTTCTCCAAGGTACAGATGTCATAAGCCACATTGCTTTTTTCGTCGGTGATTCCATCGGAGTAGGGGAGCGGATATAATCGCCCGGATGCGCCCTGATACGGCTTGTTTTCAAAAAACATCGGAAGCTCGTGGGCTTTTTGGGGTATATAAGTCGGAATGGTGGTCTGTTCACGCTTTACTTGTATTTCAGACATGTAATCCTTCCTTCCCATGGTATTTGACTTCAGTATAGCATATTGATTTTGCAAGCGACAGACAAAAATAATCGTAAAATCCGCATCGGATTTATACGGTATCGTTCATACTCTTTTGATGGTTGTTTGGAATCGGCTTCACTTGGGAAAAGACCAAATCCCCCAGATTGCCGCCAAAAATCTGCTTATTGACTTCGTCCTCCAACAGATCATTTTGTTGAAAGCATCCCATACTTGTTTTTCAAAGCCGATGTCGGCTGTTATTCTCGATGAACACCAGCGTAACCGACTCCACTCCATAGTGGTGTCCATCTCTTCGGTACACCTTTTCGCCGTGTTTGTTTAAATCACAGTAAACCGATTTCTCCAGTTCATACACTTCTTCGATTACGCTATACTGTGAGCAAAAATTCCGCGAACAGGTATAGTCTTGATGATCCAGCAGCATCAAACGAGATTTCTAACGGAATAGCAGGTAAAAAATCCCTTTGGCATATCCGTTTACAAGTGTTGCGGTCATACAGACGACCTTATCCGCAATTCCGGCAAGCTCAGCCATTGCCTGACCTTGCGCGCTCTCTCCGGAATACTGGTGCAGCTCGTCAA
>CATWUX010000146.1 GCA_958354085.1 uncultured Oscillospiraceae bacterium
CCCCGACAACTATGCAAATAATCCGCTGTCCGAACTGGCGCAGGAGAAAATGCAGGAGATCAACGAGGCCTATGACACCATTATCCGTATGCGCAAGCAGGGCGGCACAGGCGGCGCGAGCGCGGCTTACGGCGGTTATGCCGGCGGCAATTCTCGCTTCCGCGATATTCGCACCATGATCCAAACCGGCCGTATTCTGGATGCGGAAATGCTGCTGGACGGTGTTCCGTCGGACTCCCGCGATGCGGAGTGGTATTTTCTGAAAGGCAGCGTGCTGTATAAAAAAGGCTGGCTGGAGGATGCGTATAACCATTTCACAACGGCCAATCGCATGGATCCTACGAACGGGGAATATCGCGCGGCTGTCAACCAAATGAACGCGCAGCGTCAAAACGGCGGTTATCGTACCGCTTCGCAGCAACATGCCGGCGGCTGTACCGGCTGCGATGTGTGTTCGGGACTGATTTGCGCCGATTGCTGCTGCGAATGCTTCGGCGGCGATTTGATCCCATGCTGCTGATGACATAACCGGAGGGAGATTCTTGGCATGAAACAGAGCGGCAAGGTGGCGCTGGGCGGTGTATTAGGCGCCCTTTCACTGGTTTGTCTGTTCTTGACGGCATTTCCGTATGCGACCTATGCGCTTCCGGCGCTGGCGGGAGCGGTGCTGATTCCGGTCGTGCTGGAAATCGGCGTCAAAACCGGCTGGATGGTATATGCGGCGGTGGCGCTGTTGGCACTGATCGTCACGCCGTCCGTCGAAGCTAAAATGATGTTTATTGCGTTTTTCGGGTACTATCCCATTTTGAAAGCGTCACTGGAACGGTTGCGCCGGCGTTGGCTGGAATGGGTGCTGAAGCTGGCGGTGTTCAACGCCGCTATGGTGCTTTCCTATACGCTGCTGCTGTTTGCGTTCGGTTTGGAGGCGGATACGTTTGAGCTGTTCGGCGTCAATCTTCCGCTGGCGTTTTTGGCGATGGGAAACGTGGTGTTCGTTATTTACGATCTGGCGTTGACCAATGTGATTACTCTGTATATGCGGTCGTGGCATCCGCGTTTGACACGGTTGTTTCATATATAAGGAGGCGGAGAAGCCGGCGCAAGCGTTATTATGAAGTGCGGCGGCTGTTCTCCGCCTTCCGATTTTTGCAGGATTTTATAATTTCACTTGCATTTTTTTGCGAAACACGCTACAATATCTCCCGTATGGAATGAAAAACGACGGAGGTGTTTTGCGTGAAAGCAACACTGATTGCCAATATTACCGAACGGATGGGCGGCTTTTCCAAAGGCCAAAAGCGTATTGCGCAATACATTTTGGAGCATTACGACACAGCGGCGTTCATGACGGCATATCGCCTGGGCGAAACGGTCGGCGTGAGCGAGTCTACCGTGGTGCGATTTGCGGCAGAGCTGGGCTTTGATGGATATCCGCAGCTGCAAAAAGCGATGCAGGAACTGATCCGCAGCAAATTGACTTCTTTGCAGCGCATTGAGGTCACCCGTGCCCGCATGACAGATGACGAGGTGCTGGATAATGTGATGAGCTGCGATATGGCCAATATCCGGCAAACGCTGGAGGAGCTGCCGCGCGATGTGTTCTATCAGGCGGTGGACGCGGTTGTGAACGCGCGCCGCGTTTATATTTTCGGCGCGGGCAGCTGCCGCGCGCTGGCAAACTTCTTGGCGTATTATCTCAAGCTGCTGCTGGGGGATATTCGGTTGATCTATACGTCCAGTGAAGCGGAAATATTTGAAGAACTGCTGCATATTGACGAGAAGGACACGATTATCGGTCTCAGTTTTCCGCGCTATTCCAGCAAGGCGGTCAAAACGATGCATTTCGCGCATTCCCGCGGCGCCAAGGTGGTGGCGATCACCGACAGCATGATTTCACCGATTGCGGATTATGCAACCTATCTGCTGCTTGCGCACAGCGATATGGCAACGATCGTGGATTCGCTCGTAGCGCCGCTGAGCATTATCAACGCGCTGATCGTTGCGGTTTCCCTGAAAAAAATGAACAGCAACGTGGCAGTGCTGGAGGAACTGGAGCAGCTCTGGGAAAAATATCAGGTCTATCAGCCGTTCGACAGCGATACGGCTGAGTCGGAATAGCCGGCAGCGTCCGGCGGACGAATACAGAAAGGTTGGGCTTGCGTGCAGATTATAGTGGTGGGCGGCGGTGCCGCAGGCTTGCTGGCGGCCGGTTGCGCGGCACGGCGCGGTCTGGATGTGACCGTGGTGGAGCGCAATCTGCGGTTGGCACGCAAGGTGATGATCACCGGAAAAGGGCGTTGCAACGTCACCAATAATTGCACGGTGCAGGAGTTTATCGCTCATGTTCCCGCCAACGGACGCTTTTTATACAGCGCCGTTTCCGCCTTTACGCCGCAGGATACGATGGCTTTGCTGGAGGAGCAGGGCCTGCCGTTGAAAACCGAACGCGGAAACCGCGTTTTTCCTTGTTCGGACAAGGCCGTGGATGTGGTGGATGCGCTGGTGTCCTTTGCGAAAAAGAGCGGCTGCCGGTTTCGGCAGGCGCGCGTGACCGGCTTGCAGGTGGAGGACGGTGTATGCTGCGGCGTGGAGCTGGAAAACGGTGAGACGTTGGATGCTTATGCGGTCATTGTCTGCACCGGCGGCTTGTCCTATCCGCTGACCGGTTCGACCGGCGATGGGTATGCACTCGCTCAGCAGGCGGGACATACGGTTGTGCCGCCGCGTCCTTCACTGGTGCCGTTGGAGGCGGCAGACGACTGGTGCGCGCAGCTGCAGGGCTTGTCCCTGCGCAACTGCGGGCTGAAAGTCGTCGACAATACCGACGGACACACGATATACGAGGACTTTGGGGAGATGCTGTTCACGCATTTCGGCGTATCCGGTCCGCTGGTGCTCAGCGCGAGCGCGCATATGCGGGACATGGCGCCGCAGCGATATACGCTTTGGCTTGACCTCAAGCCGGCTTTGTCGCCTGAACAGTTGGATGCCCGGCTGCTCCGGGAGTTTGAGGCACACAAAAACAGCGATTTCGGAAATGTTCTGACCGAGCTCTTGCCACGCAAGCTGATTCCGGTTATAATAGAACGAACGGCGATTCCGGGCAACCGCAAATGCAACGCGATCACGCGGGAACAGCGGTTATC
Organism: uncultured Oscillospiraceae bacterium; assembly: GCA_958354085.1. GTDB lineage: Bacteria > Bacillota > Clostridia > Oscillospirales > Acutalibacteraceae > CATWUX01. Next base: position 3,147 of record CATWUX010000146.1, read on the forward strand.
GCTGGGAGCGCTGCTGAAAGCGTTTTCCGTGCGGATTGCCGGCTTCCGGCCGATTGCCGAGGCGATCGTGACCTCCGGCGGCGTTTCCGTCAAAGAGGTCAACGCCAAGACGATGGAATCCAAATTGGTTTCCGGTTTATATTTTGCGGGCGAAGTATTGGATTTGGACGCCTATACCGGCGGCTTCAACTTACAGATCGCGTTTTCAACCGGCGCTGCCGCCGGAAATGCCGTATAATTTCGGATAGGAAAGGATGTTTTCCCATGTCGAACACTTCAAATACACTGGCGATCGCCATTGACGGCCCTTCCGGCGCCGGAAAAAGCACGATCGCCCGTATTTTGGCGCAGGAGCTGCATTTTTTGTATGTCGATACCGGCGCTCTGTATCGTGCGGTCGGCTATTCTATGCTGTCCCGCGGTGTGGCTCCCGGCGACGCCGCGCAGGTGGAACCGGTGCTGCCGCAGCTGCGGGTGGAGCTGCGTTATGCGGACGGTTTGCAGCGCGTATTTGTCAACGACGAGGACGTGAGCGACTATATCCGTACGCCGGAGGTGTCGATGGCGGCCTCCGCCGTATCGGCATTGCCGGCCGTGCGCCGTTTTCTGTTTCAGCTGCAGCGGGATACCGCGGCGGCGAATGATGTGATCATGGACGGACGCGACATCGGAACCGTTGTGCTGCCGGACGCACAGGTGAAGATTTTTCTCACCGCCTCTGCGGAGGAACGCGCGCGGCGCCGGTTTATCGAATTACAGGAAAAGGGCTTGCAGGTTACCTTTGATGAGGTGTTGACCGATATGAAAAAGCGCGACCACGACGATGAAACGCGTGCAGCCGCGCCGCTCAAGCCGGCAGAAGATGCCATTATGGTGGACACGACCGGCAAAACGCTGGAGGAATCGGTCGCTATGCTCAAGCAGCTGGTGCTGGAAAGGCAGGGACGCTGATCATGTGGTTCGGACGTTTCCTGATACATTTTTTAAAGCCATTGGCATGGCTGCTGTTTCCGTTCAAGGCGGTCGGAAAAGAGAATATTCCGCCGGCTGCACCCAATTCACGGGTGGTGCTGTGCTGCAACCATATTTCGATGATGGATCCCGTCTTTTTGGAGATGTGCCAGCCTCGCCATGTGTTTTTTATGGCCAAGGAAGAAATCTTTAAAAACAAGCTGTGCAACTGGCTGTTCGGCAAGCAGTTGGGCGCGTTCCCGGTGCGGCGCGGCGCGGGGGACACCGGTGCGCTGGAGGTGGCAAAATCCATTGTCTGCGAGGGAAAACTGCTGGGAATTTTTCCGGAAGGCACCCGTTCCAAGGACGGTAAGCTGCTGCGCGCCAAATCCGGCGCGTCACTGATTGTGTCCCAGACCGGTGCGGATGTGCTGCCGGTGTGCGTGGTGACAAAAGGACAAAAGCTGCGCCCGTTTCAACGGACGAAAATTGTGTTCGGACCGGTTATGACGGCACAGGAGCTGCATCTGGATAATCCGGAACACCCGGATCTGCGTTATGCCTCTCGTTCCATTATGGAGCGTATCGGGCAGCTGATGGAGCAGGAGGGGTGAACGTGGAGATAACGCTTGCCAAAACGGCCGGTTTCTGTTTCGGCGTTAACAAGGCTGTGCATCTTGTGTATCAATTACTGGATGAGGGCGAGCAGGTCTGTACGCTCGGTCCCATCATCCACAATCCGCAGCTGGTAGCCGATCTGGAACAGCGCGGCGTGCGTATTGTCGATTCGCCTGACGAAGTGCCGCCCGGTGCCGTGTTAGTGATTCGTTCGCATGGTGTGGCGGAGGCGGTGTACGACCGGATACGTTCCTGCCATGTGCCGGTGCAGGATGCTACTTGTCCGTTTGTGGCAAAAATTCACCGAATCGTGCGGGAACATTCCGCGCGAGGCGAAACGGTATTGATCGCCGGTGACGACCATCATCCGGAGGTTATGGGCATCCGCGGACACTGCACCGGACAGTCGTTTGTGTTCTCTTCACCGGAACAGTTGGAAAAAATGATCAAAAGCGAAGAAATTTCAACGGAAAATTCATGCGTGATGGTAGCGCAAACTACATTTAATACAAAAAGTTGGGAAAAGTGCGTAGAAATCGCAAAAAAACACTATACAAATCTCTTTGTTTTTGATACAATATGTAATGCGACTGCCGAAAGGCAAAATGAGGCAGTTGCATTGTCGCAAAAAAGCGATATAATGGTTAT
>CATWUX010000147.1 GCA_958354085.1 uncultured Oscillospiraceae bacterium
ATCAGACGATAGCCTTTTGCTGCGGCGACGGAAGCAAGGCCGATGCCGGTATTGCCGGAAGTGGGTTCGATGATGACCGATTCCGGCTTCAATCTTCCGGAGGATTCTGCATCATCGATCATCGCCTTAGCAATGCGGTCTTTGACCGAACCGGCCGGATTAAGGTATTCGAGCTTTGCCAGGAGCTTCGCCTCCAGCTTCAATTCCTTTTCGATATGTGTGAGTTCAAGAAGCGGCGTTTTGCCGATGAGCTGATCAGCGGATGTGTAAATATGGGACATAATCGGTTTCTCCTTTATGTTTTGGTAAAAGGCGTGGCACGGAACACAGGCTCTGCGGGGAGCCGTAGACGGATAGTGTTGCCTTTACCATCTATTATATGCTAAGGGAAATCGATTATCAATAGCCTAAGAGACAAGCATACGGCACATTTTTCTTCCGGCTGCATACAGTGATAGTAAAACATGCGATGGCAGGACAGGAGGGAAAGTATGCGCAACGGATATACGCAGCAACAGATTTGTTTGATGAATCAATTGCGAAAGCTGTGGTCGCAGCATGTATATTGGACACGATTTTTCATCATCAGCACGGCGGCGGAGCTGGGCGACTTGGAACCGGTCACGAACCGGTTGCTGCAAAACCCCAAGGATTTTGCGCGGCTGTTTGCCACGTTTTACGGCATGGAGATGGCCGGACAGTTTCAGGAGCTTTTTACCCAGCATTTGCTGATTGCGGCTGAACTGGTAAACGCGGCGAAAGCGCAGGAGGCCGATAAAGCTAAGGAGGCTCGCAGACGATGGTATAAGAATGCGGAGGAGATTGCGGAATTTTTAGCGACACACAATCCGTGCTGGGATGAGGCAAAATGGAAAAGCCTGTTATACAGTCATTTGCAAATGACGGAGAAAGAAACAACGCTTCGTTTGAGCGGCCAGTATGCGGAGGATATTCACGTATTCGATGAAGTAGAAGAGGAAGCGCTCAAAATGGCCGATTATATGTTTTGCGGTATTCTAAAGCAGGGCCCCTGCTGGAGAAAATAGGATAGAACGACCGGGCTTGACGGTCAAGGCGTTCTCGTGCGCTCTATGCAGAGGCGCCTTGATTTTACCATCTGAAAAGCGGTTGTGTGTTTCTTGGACGCGAATTTGGTCGAATTTTTGTAGTTTTGCTCTTGATTACTTCTGCATTTGGTTGTATAATTTGCTCGGATAAGATTTTCATTTTTCTTTATTAGCTTAAAATGGATGTTTCCAAAACTGAAAAACAGAAAGGACGTGCGGTTAATGGGCAAAAAGAAAGGGTTTATTGCGGAGTTCAAGGAGTTTATTTCCAGAGGCAGCGTGGTGGATTTAGCGGTAGGTGTTGTCATCGGCGGTGCGTTTACGGCGATTGTGACATCGTTAGTAAACGATATTATCATGCCGATCATCGGATTGATTATCGGCGGGATCAATTTTACCGGGTTGAAATTTGTGATTACTCCAGGTACCGATGAGGTGGCCGAGGCCGCTATCCTTTACGGAAATTTCATTCAGAGCGTTATCAACTTCCTCTTAATTGCGCTGACGATTTTCATTGTGATAAAAGTCATGAATAAATTCCACAGAAAAAAAGAAGAACCCAAAGTGGAAGAGGCTCCCAAAGAGCCGCCGGAGGATATATTGCTTCTGCGCGAAATCCGGGATTTGCTGTCCGATAACGACAGTAAACGCGAATAATATACATCTTCTATGCTCTTTCGGTCGGATAATTCACGATGGGAAACGCCGTGTGGCATAGACTTTTTATCCGCCGTGCCGGAGAAAAGGGATGTGGCGTTGCCCGGATAGGGAAGAAATCGGCGATCGACGACGGAAAAACTTAAAAAGAGCGGTCCTATGCTTAGCGAATAGAGCGGTGTCTGTCTTTCGGGGTGGCCTTGGTGGCTTTACCTTAATACAGATCGTTTCTATTCGCTATTTTTTATCGGTTGTCACCTATATTTATCTTCTCCCAAAAATCGTTCTGCACCTTGACGGATGGGGGAAAGACCTGTAAAATAAATACAGATCGTTTGAAATAACAGGAGGAAATAGTACTATGGCCGAAATTCGCCCTTTTCACGCTTTGCGTTTTACGCAGGCTGCCGGTCCGATCGAGGAGTTGACCTGCCCGCCGTATGACATCATTTCCGAATCACAGCGGCTGGCTTATCTGGCGCGTAATCCGCATAACATCATCCGTCTGGAACTTCCCAAGGATGGAGAGAATCCATATGCGGAGGCCGGCAATGTGCTGCGGCAGTGGCTGGCGGATGGTATCCTGTCTCCTGACGAGCAGGCGGCGTTTTATGTATATGAAATTGAATTTTTGCTGGAGGGTGCGAGCGACATCAGCGGAATCAGCGGCGGCGACCGCAGTGTGGCTGGACTGATCGCACAGGTACACTTAGAGGAATTCTCCAAGGGGATTGTGCTGCCGCACGAGGAAACGCTGTCCAAGGCCAAGCAGGATCGCTTGAACCTGATGAAAGCGACCGGCTGCAATTTCAGCAACATTTATTCGCTGTACATGGACGACGGCGGCGAATCCGAAACGCAGGATATTCTGGCGCTGGTCATGCGTGAGCAGCCGCTGGTGGCGATGACGGATGAAAGCGGGCTTGTGCATCGCTTGTGGGCAATCACCGATCCGACTATGATCGAATCCATCCAGCGCCGTTTTCTGGATACCAAGCTGTATATTGCCGACGGCCATCACCGCTATGAAACGGCGCTGAATTACCGCAATTATCTGCGCGAGCAGGGCGTGCCTGAGGGGACAAATGCGGATTATGTTATGATGATGCTGGTCGAAATGAGCCATCCAGGACTCGTGGTGTTCCCGACGCACCGACTGGTGCGCGGTTTGGAAACTTTCGATCCGCAGGCACTGCTGGCGGATTGCGCCGCCTATTTTGAAATTACGCCGGACATCGGCATCGACGCGCTGGACGAGTCGCTGGAAAGCGCCTATCAGGCGGGGCAGAAGGCGTTTGGTTTTTATACCGGCGGCGATTCGTTTACCCTGCTGACGCTCAAGGATGTATCGGTGATGGCGCAGTTTTTGCCGGAGCTGTCGCCCGCGTCACGGCAGCTGGACGTCAATGTGCTGCACACGTTAGTGCTGGAACGGCTGATGGGCATTGATAAGGCCAATATGGCGAACCAGACCAACCTGACCTATACCCGCAGCTTACAGGAGGCGCTGGACAACGTAAAGCTCGGTCAGTACCAGTGCGCTTTTCTGCTGAATCCCACCCGTGTGACCGAGATCCGCGACGTGGCGGCCGCCGGCGAAAAAATGCCGCAAAAATCCACCTATTTTTATCCCAAGCTCATCACCGGTTTAACCATGAATAAGCTGGACTGATCCTGCAAGCGGAAAATCTGTGCAGCAAGGCTGGAAGCGCTCGAGGTGTAATCCAAAGAAGCAAAAAGCCCGCGGAGAGTGTGAAAACACTTGTACGCGGGCTTTTTTTCGGGTATACTGGTATTATGAAAGAAAGGAGGGGTGCGCATGGAACGAACCATTCTGCATTGTGACTGCAATGGCTTTTTCGCGTCGGTGGAGTGCGTGCGCGCCCCGCAGCTACGTGAGGTGCCGATGGCGGTCTGCGGCAACCCGGAAAATCGTCACGGTATCATTCTGGCGAAAAACGAGCTGGCCAAGCGCTGCGGCGTGACAACGGCGGAGACCATCTGGCAGGCGCGGAAAAAATGCCCGGAACTGGTGCTGGTGCCGCCGCATCACGAGGAATATGCACGGTATTCGCGGTTGGTGAACGCGATCTATGCGCGGTATACCGACTTGGTGGAGCCGTTCGGCATTGACGAGTCGTGGCTGGATGTGACCGGCAGCCGATTACTGTTTGGCGATGGCCCCACTATTGCCGACCGGCTGCGCCGTGAGGTGCGGGAAGAGCTCGGACTGACGATTTCCGTAGGCGTGTCGTTTAATAAGGTCTTTGCCAAGCTGGGTAGCGATTATCGTAAGCCGGATGCGACCACGGTCATACCGCGGGACAAGGTAGCGGAGATCGTCTATCCGCTGCCGGTTTCAGATTTGCTGTATGTGGGCAAAGCGGCGGCGCAGACACTGAATAAGCTGTATATCCGCACCATCGGCGATCTGGCACAGGCGGATCGCACGCTGGTGGTCAAGGCATTGGGAAAGTTGGGGGAGATGATCCACGATTATGCCAACGGGCTGGATGACAGCCCGGTACGCTCGATTGACGATAAGCGGGAGGTAAAATCGGTGGGCAACGGCATAACCTTCAGCCGCAATCTTGTCGGCTGGGAGGATATCCATGTGGGTGTGCTTGCGCTGGCTGACAGCGTGGCGTCCCGCCTGCGCGCGGCCGGCCTGAAATGCCAGACGGTGCAGGTGATTGTGAAAAATCCCGCGCTCAAGTCCATTTCCCGGCAGCAGGCGCTGTCCGCGTCCACCGATCTGGCGCGGGAGATCAGCGACGCGGCGATGCGTATTCTGCGCGGCTGTTGGAACGAGCGTGCGCCGATTCGGATGCTGACCATTACCGCGCTGCAGCTGACGACCGAGGATACGGGAGAGCAGCTGTCGCTGTTTGAGCCGGATCCGACGCCACGGCGGGAACGGCAGGAGCGGTTGGAGGCGGCGATGGATCGTATTCGCGGAAAATACGGCCATGCGGCGATTCAATCCTGCGCCGTGTGGAAAAACGACATAGGCGCCTCGACGGAGGAAAAGGATGGCGAAGCAGTGGATCATCTGACTGCAGAATGAACAACGGCACGGTTTATATGACCGTGCCGTTGTTATAGCCGCTTTATTTCACCAATACAAAGCCCATTTTCTTCTTGGCTTTGTCCAAGGTACGGGAGGCGATGTGCTGCGCACGCTCCGCGCCCTGCTTCATCAGCGCTTCCAGCTGGGCTTTATCTTTCATATAGTCCGCAAAACGCTGCTGGATGGGACGCAGCTCTTCGATGACCGCTTCGCCGACGGCAATCTTGAAATCGCCGTAGCCTTTTCCCTCAAACGCTGCTTCGATCGCCTCTAATGTTTCACCGGTGACGGCGGAATAGATCTCCATCAGATTATTGATGCCGTCTTTGCCCTCAGCGTAATGGACGCGCGCTTCGCTGTCGGTGACCGCTCGTTTGAATTTGCGCAGGATGGTATCGGGATCGTCCTTCATCGAG
>CATWUX010000148.1 GCA_958354085.1 uncultured Oscillospiraceae bacterium
ACCGGAAAAACCACCACGCTCAAGGGAATTATTACTCTGCTGGAGAGCATGGGGGAAACGGTGGCGATCGCCGCGCCGACCGGGCGTGCGGCTAAGCGCATCGCGGAGCTGACCGGCTGTGAAGCGAAAACGATCCATCGTTTGCTGGAGGTGCAGTGGGACGACGCGGATATGCCGGTTTTTGCGCGCAACGAAAAAAATCCGCTGGATGCGGATGCGCTGGTGGTGGACGAAGTGTCCATGGTGGATGTGTCGCTGTTTGAAAGTCTGCTGCGCGCGCTGAAATCCGGATGCCGGTTGATTTTGGTGGGGGATACCGACCAGCTGCCGGCGGTGGGGCCGGGCAGCGTGCTGCAGGATCTGATAGACAGTGCGGTTTTGCCCGTGGTACAGTTGACCGAGGTGTTTCGCCAGGCACAGGAAAGCCGCATTGTCACCAACGCCCACCGCATCGTACGCGGTGAACTGCCGGAGCTGGGGCAAAAAAAAGGAGACTTTTTCTTTTTGCCCCAAAACAGCGCGCGCGGCGTGACGCAGACGATTTTGGATTTGTGCAATCGCCGGCTGCCGGGCAGCTATGGCTATACGGTGTTCAACGGGATTCAGGTGCTGTGTCCGGGACGTAAGGGAGAATTGGGAACGCGCGAACTGAATCGCCGGCTGCAGGAACTGCTCAATCCGCCGTCTCGCGAAAAGCCGGAAATAACCGTGGAAGGAACCATACTGCGTGTCGGTGACAAGGTTATGCATACCAAGAACAATTACGACATCGTTTGGACGCGGGACGATGGGGAGACCGGTACCGGCGTGTTCAACGGGGATATCGGCGTGTTGGAGGATCTGGATGCGCGCGAGGGCGTGTTGTCCGTTCGGTTTGACGACCGTGTGGCGCTGTATACCAAGCCGGAGGCGCAAGATCTGGAGTTGGCGTATGCGGTGACGGTTCACAAAAGTCAAGGAAGCGAGTTTGAAACGGTGATTATGCCGGTTTTTCACAACCAGCGCCCGCTTTGTTTTCGCAATCTTTTATATACGGCGGTCACGCGCGCCAAATCGCTGCTGATCTTGGTCGGTGATCAGGCGACTGTTGCCGAAATGGTGAATAATAACCGTAAAACCCTCCGGTACAGCGGGCTTCGCTTTTTTTTGGAACAAAGCGAGGGCTTGTTTGAAGAAACGGCTTTATAAAACCGTCAGACAGGTTCGCCTATATGAAAAGGCACGTCTGCAGAGCTCCACGGCTCACAGGCGTGCCTTTTTATACGGATCGAGATCGCGCGGGTTTCGCTTAAAGCACCAACGAAGGCGCCGTATAAACGCGGGCCTTGAGTTCGTTATTGAGCATGTACAAACCCTTGGCGTCGGTTCCGAACAGTTCCATTTTTGTGATCATATCGGACGCGTTTTTCTCTTCTTCGCCTTGTTCTTTGACAAACCAATCCAGCAGCTGCATGGTTCGGAAATCGTGAATATCATAGGCGGCGGCGTAAATCGTGTTGATCAACGCGGTTACATAGCGTTCGTGCTTCAGTCCTTCCTTCAGCGGCGCCATATTATCGGACGGTGTCCAATCCGGGGCAGCAATGGTTTCAAACGTGACCTTTTCCCCGTTGTTTTGCAGGTATTGATAAAAGAGCATCGCGTGGTCGCGTTCCTCCTGCGCCTGTACCTTATACCAGTTTTCAAATCCGTCCAGCCCGACCGAAGCGTAATAGTTGGCAAAGTCAAGATATAAATAGGCCGAGTAGAACTCTTTATTGATCTGCTCATTGATCAGTTTTGAAACATTTTTATCCATTTCATTTTACACCTGTTTCCTTTCCTATTGTCACAAGAGATACCGGGAAAATGCTCAGGCTTTCCAGAGACTGTGCAGATTACAGTAGGCATATACCGCCTGTACCTCGTCACCTTCACACAGAGCGAAGCAAGCCTTCGGCGCATCGCCGGGTCTCAGCGCTTTCCGCTGGTTGCCGTGATTTGTCTGGAGCGAGATCCATTCAATGTAATGCTCAGGCACCATCGGATGCTCGACCTCGCCAACTGTGACAAAGACGGTGTTGCCCTCAACCCGGTATACCGGCAGGTGCTTTTCGACAGCAGCTTCTGTGGTGCCGGGAATAAGCTCGGTCATTTTTTGCCCGCAGCATACAATCGGCACGCCTTTGTCCTTGACGATGGCAATTATATTCCCGCAATGCTCACAGATAAAGAAACGTTGTTCCATAAACAAACCTCCATTTTTATGTTTCCTTCATTATAGCACGGATTTTAGAAAAAGCAAATATAGATGTATATAAAGATGTCCGATACAGCGCCGGTTATGAACATTGCCGATTTTTGCTTTATTCGTGTCGTGTACCGTCTCCGACAATAATCCGATAGAGTTGGGACAACGTTTTCCAGGTAATCCGGGTGATGTCCCCAGTGGGCTCAATGCCGGCGCGTGCCTGCAACCATTTCACAGCCGCGACCGATGTGTCATCATGCACGTTGTTGCAGAGAACGCGAGGCATGGACGGATACTTTTCATGAATGGCGCGCATCATGCCATGTATCATGTACAAATGCTCGTTGACCTCCTGTGCGCGGATAATCTGCCCGCTTTGAAGAATAGGGTTTACCGGAGCAGCCGGCCCGACTTCCACTAACGCACGCCGATATTCGGCCGCTATCGCATACCATGTGTCCATATCCGTCACGCCGGTTACGGGGAAACCGTGCTGCTGCTGAAAAGAGGATACCGAAGCCATGGTATCATCGGAATATATACCGTCCGGTATCACCGGCGGGATTTTGCTGTCGAACTGCGCGATCGTTCGCAGCATGGTTTGCAGGCTGCGGACGGGTTGGCCGATCGGTTCGTTGACAATGACCATTATCCCACCTCCCGTCGGTCGTCTGTCATGCCGTAGCGCAGGATATGTCCGGGGTATTGTGCGAAGCGCGCCGAGCGGGAAAAGCGCAGCTCGCCGGCATTGTCGGCCAGTGCCGCTTTGGTGGCCGCATCTATACGACCGTTAGCCGGAAGCCCGAAAAGCTTTTGAAACCGGACAAGCGATTGCCGGGTCATGGCATCGTATTCACCGGTTACCCGCGGATGGGGCATGTCGGGCATTGCATTGGCTACGCTGTTGAGCTGTGCCTGTAAATCCCGTATAGAAGCGGCCGGAGCCGGACTGCTTTGAAACGGGAAAAGCTCACCGCGATTCAGCGTTGTCAATGTGACGCCCGCAAAAGAATTGTAGATGGCGTCCCATGTGGGTGCGCCGACTTCTCCGGTTTCCGGCAGACGGGACCATTTTTGAAACGCGAGCACGGCATTTTTGGTAGCCGCGTCAAAATCACCTGTGACTTGCAGCGGCGGGATCTGCGGATTAAATTGCGAGAGCACCGCCAGCATATATTGCAGATGGGATACCTTTATGCCCGTATCCCCCTCCACAATGGCGTCGGGATAGGCCCAGGAGATCCCCGTGAAAGTTTGTCCCTCCGAATTCAGTTCTGCCAGATTTTTAATGCCTACATATAGCTTCACAAGCTGGTACCATGTGGCTTTGCCGACAATGCCGTCAACGGCCAGCCCGAAAATTGACTGGAATTTCCGTACGGCCGCTGTGGTGGAAGGGCCGAATACGCCATCGACGGGGTTGATTTTGGGAATAGCGGGGTAATTCTGCGCAATCCGGTTCAGGGATACTTGGATGACGATGACATTGGGGCCTACATCGCCTTCGCGCAGCGGTGTGCCGGGATAAGAAGCTGTGATGTTTTGGATCGGTGCATCCAGAACAACCTCAATATCGTTTCCGTAATACGTTTTCAAAATTTGTACGGAATTGTAACCCTGCTGCGCTAAATTTTCGGATCCCCATTGACTGAGGCCCTCACAGGTGACCGTCGTGCCGTTGCAGAAAGAGGCAAATAAAGGCTCGACGAAGCCTTGGCGGCGAATGTAGTCGTTAAATAATTCATCCACCAGCCGGCTGATGTCATCAAAGATGTTGCGCCCTTGAACGTACACCTGGTCGTAAGCGGTGGAATTGGTAATGTCAAAGCTGTACCCGCGGCTGCGATAATATTCGGTGTATACGCGGTTTAAAGCGTAGGACGTTTGTGCCAGAATGTTGGCCCGCAGGGCGCTCTCGTTCCATGTGGGGTAGATTTCACTGGACGCTACGTTTTTTATGTAATCCGGAAAAGAAACGGTGACGTTGGCGGCGCCGCTGGCCGGTGCGCCCAAGTGTATTGTGATAGTTTCCGGGACATAGGGAATAACAATTGGCAAAAGGGGCACCTCCTTACAGATTTTGCGGTGTGACGTCAAAGACTTCGGTTTGATCCCAAAGTTCGGGAAATTCATTGAGCGGAATAAATTGCAGTATTTGTACAGACACGGTGTCGGGAAAGATTTGTACGTCATTTACAATGATTCGCTCATACAATGGGTGTTCGGCCATGATGGTTACCAGAGAAAAAGGCCGTTCCCGGGATGGCGCCTGACTGGCGGAGCAATCGGGTGTGGGAATCGTCAGCGTCGTGGTTTGGCCGCTCTCGTCGGTAATCCAGACGGCAAGCAGTTCAGCAAGCCCCTGCGGTGATATTTGTGTAACGGTAATGGTGGCATCCTCGACGGGAATCATCGCATTGGAAGTAATGGCATGGGCGACCAGAGATCCTTGTGAGGGCATCGATCGTCGTCTCCTTTCTCGGCTTTATATGGTATACTATGCGAGGACAGAGGAATCGGCGCCGACAGATGAGCCATGGACAGCAAAAAAACTCCGGCTGTAGGATCAGGACTACAGTCGGAGGTCATTTTCATTCACTTTGATTGTTGTACTAATCGGCAAACAGAGGTGTGGAAAGATAGCGGTCTCCGGTATCCGGAAGCAAAACCACGATCGTTTTTCCCTTGTTTTCCGGGCGGCGGGCCAGTTCGATCCCCGCCCATACAGCCGCTCCGGAAGAGATGCCGACCAGAATGCCTTCACGTTTGCCGATCAGCTTGCCGGTTTCAAATGCGGCTTCATTCGGTACGGGCAGGATCTCATCATATATTTTCGTATTCAGTACTTCCGGAACAAAGCCGGCGCCGATGCCCTGAATTTGATGGCTGCCCGCAATGCCCGTGGAGAGGAC
>CATWUX010000149.1 GCA_958354085.1 uncultured Oscillospiraceae bacterium
GGCAGGAAATGGATGAAAAATAAACAGAAGAGCGCGTTCACCGCGGGGAACGCGCCCTTCTGTTTATTTCAGCAGTTTGTCAAGCTCCGCCGCCAGCGTTTCGTAGGGGCGGACACCGATCAATGTCGAAACCGCCTGCCCGTTTTTAAAAAACACCACCATCGGAATGCTCTGTACGCGGTATTGTGCGGCAAGCTCCGGTTCCTCGTCCACGTCCACCTTGGCGACGACGGCGCGCCCCGCGTAATCGGCGGCCAGCTTATCCATGACCGGCGCCATCATTTTGCAGGGCATACACCAGGTTGCCCAGAAATCCACCACGACCACGCCGGATAACGCCAGCGTGTCCTGAAACTGCTTTTCGTCCAAATGTACCGCTGTTGCCATGTTGACCTTCTCCTTTTCAATTCAAAGATTTCGCGGCATTTTGCGCCGCAACAAGTCCTTCTCCCACCGCCTTGGCGATTTGCAGCGGCTTGCCCGTGCAGTCGCCGGCGGCATATAGCCCGGGAATATTGGTCTCCTGCGCGCGGTTGACCTCTACAAACTCCCCGTTCAGCTTCAGCCCCGGTACAAGCGAATCCGGCGCCATGACCTCGCGCAGCAGAAACACCACGTCGCAGGGCAGCAGAGCATCGTCTGCGCGGAAGCCGGTCAGCTGCTCGCCGCCCTCAATCGCCCATTCCCGCGCCTGCACGAAGGGGATCGTATCGGCCAGCCCGATGACCGGGCGGCGGGCAACGACGGTCACGTCCACGCCGATGCGCTGTAAAAAGGCGGTTTCCTCCGCCAGATCGGCCGCGTCCCCGGCGACGACCGCCCGCCGTCCGCGGTACAGCATACCGTCGCAGGTCGCACAATAGCTGACGCCGCGCCCGACAAAGGCGGTTTCGCCGGGAATCGGCGTGCCGCCCATCGCGCCAGTTGCCAGAATCACGCGCCGTCCCTCGACCAGCTCGCTGCCGAGCGCGGCCATGAATCGGTCGCCCATGGACAGAACGGAGATCACCCGTCCGCTGCGGAACTGAACGCCCGCCTGCTCCGCTTCCGCGTGCATCCGCTCCAGCATTTCCTGCCCGGTCACGCCGCGCATACCCAGATAATTGTCCACCGTTTTCGTCTTATACAGCGGGTTGAGGCGGTAATCATTGGTCAGCACACAGCAGCTTTTGCCGCGCGCCGCCGCATTGACCGCCGCGGAAAGCCCCGCAGGGCCTCCGCCCAGAATCAGCACGTCCACCATGGCGTCCGCCTCCTTTTCTTTTCGCAAAAGAGCATATCGTCAAATATACAGGCTGTTGCTGCTGGCGGATTCCCCGGTATAGCGCACCATGTGCAGTGTCTGACCGGTTGCGAGCAGCACGGCCAGCACAACCGTCAGCGCCAGCGCCGCGATCTGCACGCCGCGCCGCTTGGCGCGTTTCTCCTCCCGCGTGCTCAGCGCCAGTACGAAAGCGCGCACCAAAAACGGTACCGGCAGTACGGTCAGCACCGCAACATTCACGTTGACCGCCGTGTACCCGGTTTCCGGGAACGGGCGCTCCAAGCCTCCGAAGAGGAAGAAAACCACCAGGGATACGGTCATCACAGCCAAGCCGGTCAGCAGCAAAAATAACGAATCCGCCCGATGCTGTCTGTGCCGTCGGGTATAGGACAAAAACGAGTACACCGCCGTACCGATCAGCGTGATCGCCAGAAGAAAAAGAAAGCTGCCCGAACGGAAATAGGCTGTCTCCGGACCGCCGGGATTATGCATCGCCGTCTGAAATGCCACGCCGATACCCAAAAGCAGTGCTGTGACGACCTCGTAAACGATACACTTGGCAAAACGTGATATGTTCATATCCTCCCCGCTTTCTTTACGAAATCGTGATCTGATCCAACAACAAAGCCGCGGTTTCCTTGGTCGCGACAGCCGTGCCGTCCAGCATGGCACAGGCCGTGCCGCACGCGGCAGCCAGACGTACCGAATCCTCGACCGATTGTCCCTTGGCTGCGCCGACCAAGAAGCCAGCCAAGGCGCTGTCCCCGGCGCCGACGGTGGATTTCACCTCGACTTGCGGCACGGCGGCGCGTACCACGCCTTCTTCGCCGACGTAGACCAGCCCGTTGCCGCCGAGCGATACCAGCACATTTTCCACGCCCGCTTCCCGCAAGGTGTGCGCCGCGTCGACCACATCGGTGATGGTGGTGCCCTGCACGGGAATGATGTTGTTGAGCTCGTGGATATTGGGCTTGATCAGCCACGGCGAAATGCGGCGGTAATCCTCCAGCCGCAGCATATCGCTGTCCAGCGCGATGCGCGCGCCGGATTTTTTGATGGCGAGGATCAGCTCGACATAATCCTGCACCGAGACGTTTTCGGGCAGACTGCCCGCGAACACGACGATATCGTCGGCGCGCAGCCGCGTTTGCACCAGCGCCATCAGCGCGCCGATCATCAGCGTGGACAGCGCCGGCCCCTTGCGGTTGATTTTCATGGTTTCGCTTTCGTTGCGCAGCGTCAGGTTTTCGCGCACCAGGCCATCCACCTGCAGCAGCTCATACTGCAGGCCGTCCTGCTCCAAAAAGTCGGAAAATTCCCGGCAATTATCGCTTCCCGCCACGGCGATACACAGGTTTTCCAGCCCGAACGAGCGTACGACGCGGGAAACATTGATGCCCTTTCCGCCGACCTCGCGGGTTTCGGAGAGAACGCGGTTGGTTTTGTCGGGGTGCATGCCGTCCACCCACAAGGTCACGTCAATAGACGGGTTGAGGGTGACGGTGATAATATGTCTGCGCAAAAGATATTCCTTCTTTCCATAATCCGGGCGTGCGCCCTGCTGTCTGTTTCCGGCTCAGATACGATGCCATTTCACGCCCTGCGGCGTATCCTCCAGCACAATGTTCATGGCCTTCAGCTGATCGCGGATGCGGTCGGATTCCGCCCAGTTTTTCGCCTTGCGCGCCTCCGTGCGGGCGGCAATCAGCGCTTCCACCTCCGCGTCCAGCGAATCCTCTGCCGGCTGGCGGGCATACAGCAGCCCCAGTACACCGGTCAGCTCGTTGAACAGCGTCAGCGCGTATTCGTACAGCTCTTTCGACGGCGCATTGGCGGCCGCCAGCTGCACGTTGATGTCGCGCACCAGCTCAAACAGCGCGGCGATCGCGTCCGCAGTGTTCAGGTCGTCGTCCATCGCCGTGATAAACTGCGCCTTGCGCGTATCCAGCTGCGCGCGTATCGCCGCGTCCTGCGGCTGCTCGCCGGGCGCCGCCTTGGACAGCGTAAACTCCAGTGACGAGCGGCAGTTGTACAGCCGATCCAGCGCCGCGATCCCCTGCTCGATAATTTCCGTCGTATAGTTGACCGGGCTGCGATAGGAGGAGGAAATCAGGAAAAACCGGATCGGCTCATAGCCGTACTGCTGCGCGACGTCGCGCACGGTGAAAAAGTTCCCCTCCGATTTGGACATTTTTTTGTTGTCCACGTTGATATGACCGTTGTGCATCCAGTAACGGGCGAACGGCACGCCGTTGCAGCATTCGCTCTGGGCGATCTCGTTTTCGTGGTGCGGGAAGATCAGATCCTGCCCGCCGCAGTGTATGTCGATGGTCTCGCCCAGATAGCGGCGCGCCATCGCGGAGCATTCGATGTGCCAGCCGGGGCGGCCGTTGCTCCATGGCGACGGCCAGAACGGTTCGCCCGGCTTGGCCGCTTTCCACAGCGCGAAATCCATGGCGTTTTCCTTTTCTTCGCTGACGTCGATGCGCGCGCCGGATTCCAGATCATCCAACGGCTGGTGCGACAGCTTGCCGTATTCGGCGAACCGATGGGTGCGGAAATAGACGTCGCCGTTTTTCGCCGCATAGGCATAGCCCTTTTCCACCAGAGTGGAAATAATCGCGATGATCTCGTCCATGTTTTCGGTCGCTTTGGGATGCACCGTCGCCTCCCGCACGCCCAATCCTTTCGCGTCTACCCAGAACTCCTCGATATACCGGCGGGCGATCTCCTCGTACGGCACGTTTTCCTCGTTGGCGCGGCGGATGATCTTGTCGTCGATATCGGTGAAGTTCTGCACGAACCGTACCTCCAGACCGCGCCATTCCAAATACCGGCGCAGCACGTCGAACACGCACAGCGGGCGGGCGTTGCCAATGTGAATATAGTTGTATACGGTCGGGCCGCAGGCGTAAATTTTGACCACGCCGGGAGTCAGCGTGCGCAGCTCCTCTTTTTGACGGGTCAGGGTGTTGTAGATTTGCATGATACGTTTGACCTTCCTTTCCGTGAATGCCTTATACTATTCTTTTATTCTGCCGGCGTTTGCTCCGACAGTTGTTTTTCCAGCTGCTGTATCCGGCACTCCAAGCGGCACAGCTCCTGCGCGATGGGATCGGGAATATGCACCTGATCAAGCTCGCAGATTTTTGCGCCGTTGCGGCGCACCACGCGGGCCGGTACGCCGACGGCGGTGCTTCCGTCCGGGATTTCATTGAGCACGACCGCACCCGCGGCAATGCGCACATCGTTGCCGATCGTGATCGGGCCGAGCACCTTTGCACCCGCGCCGACCATGACATGATTGCCCAGTGTGGGATGGCGTTTGCCCTTATCTTTTCCCGTTCCGCCCAGCGTTACTCCCTGATACAGCGTGCAATCGTCGCCGATCACGGTGGTTTCGCCGATCACCACGCCGGTACCGTGGTCAATGAACAGGCGGCGGCCGATGGTGGCGCCGGGATGGATCTCAATGTTGGTGCGGCGCACGCAGCGCTGGGAAATCCAGCGCGCGAGAAATTTCAGGTTGTGCCGGTAGCACCAGTTTGCCTTGCGGTATGCACGGATGGCCTTGAAGCCGTTGTACAGCAGCATGACCTCCAGTGAAGAACGCGCCGCGGGATCGCGGTCGCGAATGGTGGCGATGTCTTCCTTCATACGTTCAAACACGGATATTCCTCCCACTTATTCCAAAAACGAGCTTATACTAAAATCTAATGAAACGCTTTCATCCTTTCCGGTCTGAATTGCACCAGAATACGTTATCCTCCTTGCTGGGCGCCAGCCCAGCGGCGTCGTCTGCCTTTTCTGGTGC
>CATWUX010000150.1 GCA_958354085.1 uncultured Oscillospiraceae bacterium
CGAAGCGACGATCTGGAATGCCTCGTCGTTCAGCAGCGCGGCCAGCCGGTCTTTATCCTCGGCGGAAAACGCCGCCGTTATCAAACGCAGTTGTTCCATAGATTTCCTTCCCCGCATCAAGGCCGAATAAGTGCATCCACGCCGATGGGCGGCTGTGTATTCGCCCCGTCGTCGCCCGCGGCCCGCAGCAACAGAGTGATTTGCCCGTTTTTGCTGCCCTCCGTTATGCGCATCGTTTCTTCCTGTGTGACAATCAGCGTGAGAAAGGTGTAAGTTCCCCCCACGCTGCCGTTGCTGTTTGCCGGCGGGCTCAGTGACTTATCCAGCGCCGCCACCAGAATATTCTGTGCCAGAACCGTGGTGATCGGCCCCGGTGTTTCCGGCTCCACGCCGTCCGGCTTATAATTGGCGGAAAGAGTCAGTAAAATATCTACGCAATCGCCCTGCCGGATGAACCCCGCCACACCGGTAATATCGTCCACGGCGATCGTCATCGCCCGTTTCCCTTTCGGGATCACATAAGCCAGCCCGCTCTGATTTTCCCCGACGGTTTTCAGCTTTTCGGCGAGAATCTGCTCGCCCTTTAAGATCACACTCTCGGTCATTTTCCCGATGACCAATTCGGTCGAGCGCACGGCTTTTTCATGTCCGCCGCCCTTAGGCAGCTGTATCGCCTGTACATGCTCGGCCGTAATCGGCGTGTATGGCGGGATATCCTGCGCGGCCACGACAACCGTTTCGTATTCCGGTTTGATCTCTTTTTTCTTTTCCAGCCCACTCAGGAAGCTGAACAGCAGCACACCGGTCAAAACGGCCGCCACAGCTGCCAATATATACACCTTTTTCATCTGTGCTTGATTTCCCTCCCGGCTGTATAGCCGATCACCCTATTATTTGCTCAGCGTCAAACTGTATATGCCGAAGTTTTCCGCCGTTCCGGTCACATCGCCGTCTGCCGAGCCGATATTCACCATGTCCACATAACTTCCGATCACATAGCCCTGTGCCGCATAGGTGTGATAATCTTCCAGCACAAAGGCGGCAAAGCCGACCAGCTTGACCTCTTTATTATTCACATACACGACGACCGGCACCTTCATCACGCGCGGACATCCCGCCACATAATGCTCGGCCGTGCAGCCGCCGGTCGTACGGTAATGCGTGCAGGCCTCATAACGCAGCCGAATGCCGGCCAAAGTCGGTCCCGCCATATTGCCGGATTCGATCGGCAGCACGTCTCCGATGTGCAGCTTGCCCTGATAGCCCCCGTACAGCCAGCTGTAATAATCGTTCGCACCGCCGCCTTTTACGCCGTCCAGATCCACCGCTCCAAACGCGCCGTTTACGATATCTCCGGTGTTTTTGCCGTATTTCAGCACCACATGTGAGATCTTTCCCTGTGCGATGATCTCCTGCAATGTTTCCTCCTGTACACTCAGCGGCACCGCATCGCTGAGCGTGGTGCACGGGATCGTCCGGGCTTCGGCTCCGCGCGTAAAGGTAACTTCCCGGATGCCGAATATCTTGGCAAATCCGGTCTCCGATGTTGCGGGGACGTTGACTCCCACCGCATGATAATAACCGTCCTGTTCCTGCGCAAACGTGACTTCGGCCGCCGTTTCCGCTTTTACACCGTTCTTGACAAGATACTCCCGCACGGTCTGTTCCATTTCCGCGCGGCGGGCCGTATCGTCCTTTCCCACCGGCAGCATCAGCCCTGCGGCCATCACCGCCGCATCCGCTGCCGTCTGCGTCTCCGCTGTTTTTATGTAAGCGACCCCCATATCCACAACCAGCGCCGCCAGTCCCAGCAAAGCCGTCAGGCTCAGAGCAATAATCACACTGGTAGCGCCCTGCTCGCTGCGCGCGAAACCGGTCAAGGGTCGTAAAGTATTCCGTTTCATATCCGCCCTCCTATATGAGAAGCTGATTTCTATACGCGCCTGTAAAATATGCCGCTGTGCCCTTCCGATATTAAGACATTTTCATGGTACAGCTTGCCTGTAAATGAAATTCGCCGTTTTCCGTAAACAAACCGGCAAACGGCGTAATAGCTTTCAGTCGGTATCGTGTCACCACTGTAATATCGCCCGCGCGAAAATCCTGCGTGTCCGAATAGACCACACTAATTTCCAGACTATTCCGTATATGCTCAGGCGTCATCTCCTGAATACGGGCTGTTACCGCCGCACTGTTTTCCGCCGTATCGGTCACAACAATACCGGTACGTACCCCCTCACGGGTGACGTTCTGCATGGTCAGCGCATTGCCGCCGACCCAACCAAGCTCGATCAGCCCGCATAACAACAATAAAATCAGGGGGAGCGCCAGCGCAAACTCCACGATGGCCTGCCCGCTTTCATGCCTGCGCGGCATTCGTGTCCGTTCCATTCCGGTCGCTCCCCCCTTTGGTCGGTGTCAGATGTACGCTTTAACGCATCAGGTTGTAGTCGTCGATGTGGCGTTGCCCAATTCGTCCGCGGCGCCTTGGAAAATGTTCTTGATGTTGCCGCCGAGCGCGACCAGCGCCACGACCACAACAACGGCGATCAACGCAATGATCAAGCCGTACTCCACCATACCTTGTCCGCTTTCGTCCTTGAAAAACTTCTTCAACATTTGCTAGCCCTCCTAAAATTTTGATGGTACGCCTTCCCACTCCAAAGGGAAGGCTTTTCAAACTCCCTCAGAAAAGCTGCACGGCCATAAGCGCCGCTGCGATAAACGGCCCCATCGGCACAAAGCTTTTCACTGCCAGAACAAACGGCGTCCTGCGTTCCACCAGAGTAAACGCCAAAATCAACATACCCATGATCACAACGGCGTATAAACTGCCCATCAGCCCCGCGCAAAATCCCATTGCTCCCGCCAGCTTCACATCGCCGGCGCCGATTGTTTTTCCAAACAAGCACGGGAGCAAAAACAGGACAAAGCACACGGCCAGTCCGCCGAGTGATGACCACAGATCAAACGAGATCAGCCGGAATCCGCCGAAAACGGCGGTGACCGCCAGCAGCGCCAAAATCAAATCGTTGGGAATGATGCGATACCGCGCGTCAACGACCGCAATAACCGCACAATCCAACAGCAGCAGCAAGCCGTACACAAGCGCCCAGCTCAAGCCCAGACGCCATCCCATCAAGCCGCCGAAGCCACCCATGGCCAATGGCAGCAGCCAACGCTCCGCCCGGCTTTCAGCCGGCTCCAGCGCTCGCTTGCGCAACAGCCATGTTTTGATCCCCGCCGCCGGCCATTTCAGTGCGGCCCCTATAAGCGCCGCGCCGGCAATCGTCAAAATCTCGTTCACGTTGAACCCTCGCTTCCTGCTTCCGCCTTTCGCCCTTGCACACCGTTTCTTACCAAAAGGACGACAAAAAAACGGTTCGGATAAACCGAACCGTTTAAAAAAGCTATTCAACCCACAGCACTGTACGATACTACGCGAAAAGTACGTATCCTTCGGTGTTGCTTCTGAGAAGCATTCGTCGTTCGGCAACCGGCTGTCATAGACTTTCGTCCTTAGACCCTTGGCTTTGCGTCATCTGCTTTCGCAGATTTTGCTATTATCGTGAGAATTTTTCTGAGGTACGTATTCATCGTAGCACCGTTTTTTGGAATTGTCAACCTGTTTTAGAAAAAAATGCAACTTTCGGTGCTTTTTGTCGCTTTTCACAGAAACGGGATGTTGCCTATACGCCTTGCATATACCAAGCCATTGGTTTCCGGCAGCGCAATGGTTCGTTTTTGCCAAATAAATATTGGTAATTTCCCGTTAATCTCTTATGCTAAATCAAGAAGATCCGTTGTTTTTCCCAATTTATTCCATTTCTCGCTTACCAAGGAGAAGCTCGCATATGACACACTTTTTCGTCAAGCATACCTCCCGCGGCCTTCGCTTCTCGTAGAATGTGGAAGAGGAAAACGGCAATCACTGTCTGTACACGGCGCAAGGAAGAAATCGGCATGGGCGGCGGCGGGGTTGTTCTGCTTATTCCTTATATCCCAGCGTCCCGTTGGCGGCCGCCTTCAAATAGGCGTTGATAAAGCCGTCCAGATCGCCGTCCATGACCGCATTGATATTGCCCATTTCATAACCGGTGCGGTGGTCTTTTACCAGCGTATACGGCATAAACACATACGAGCGGATCTGGCTGCCCCACGCGATCTGCGCCTGACCGCCCTTGATATCCTCAATGCGCTCCAGATGCTCACGCTCTTTGATTTCGAGCAGCTTGGAGCGCAGCATATTCATAGCCATTTCCCGGTTTTGGAACTGGCTGCGTTCGTTCTGGCACGCGACGACGATACCGGTCGGCAAGTGCGTCAACCGTACAGCCGACGAGGTTTTGTTGATGTGCTGGCCGCCCGCGCCGCTGGAACGAAACACATCCATTTTAATATCCTCGGGACGGATATCCAGCACGATCGTGTCGTCGATCTCCGGAATGACCTCAAGCGCGGCAAAAGAGGTGTGTCGGCGACCGGACGCGTCAAACGGCGAAACACGCACCAAACGATGTACGCCCGCCTCACTTTTGAGATACCCATACGCATTTTCGCCTTCAATGCGAATACAGGCGCTTTTCAGCCCCGCCTCGTCGCCGTCCAGATAATCCATGATTTGATAATTGAAACCGTGTGCCTCCGCCCAATGCGTATACATCCGGTATAACATTTCCGCCCAATCCTGCGCTTCGGTGCCGCCCGCACCCGCGTGGAACGTTAAAATCGCGTTATGCTTGTCATATTCCCCGGTCAGCAGAGTCGCCAGCCGTTGTTTTTCCAGCTCGTTCGCCGCCTGCTCCACACCGGCGGTACATTCCTCCAGCAACGACAGATCCTCCGCCTCGTCCGCCAGCTCGATGAGCGTGAGCGTGTCGTGATAGCACGCAACAAGCCGCTCATAGCTGTCGATGCTGTCCTTCAGATTTGCGGCACGCTGGGTGACCTTTTGGGCGTTTTCCATATCGTCCCAAAAGCCATCCTGCGCCGCTTTCATCTCCAATTCCGCGCTTTCCTTTTTC
>CATWUX010000151.1 GCA_958354085.1 uncultured Oscillospiraceae bacterium
GTCAGCCTCAGCACATACGCCTTGGAGGCGTAGTAGCTTGCCAGCAGCGGGCCGGGCAAAAACGCAGCCGCGGACGCAACGTTCAGGATATATCCGCTGCCCCGCGCGCGAAACGCCGTATAAAACGCCTTGGTCAGCCGGTGCAGCGCGCGGATGTTGACATCCAGCATATGCAGTTCACGGTCAAGCGTGCTCTCGGCAAACGCCCCGAACACGCCCAAGCCCGCGTTGTTCACCAGAATATCCACCTGCTGCGGATCCACCTCCGCCAGCAGGTGCTCGCAGTCCGCGTCCTGTGAAAGATCGGCGCACACAATGCGCACCGGTACCGGCAGACTGTCCCGCAGCGCCTCCAACCGCTCACGGCGGCGGGCAACCAATATGAGCGTATGCCCCTGCTCCGCCAGCGCCTTGGCGATCTCACGCCCGATACCGGAGCTGGCGCCGGTGATGAGTGCCGTCATGTTCCCCGCCTCCTTTTTGTTTCTTTTTATACTAAAATCCGATTGAAAGTGTTTCATCCGATTTTAGTATTAGTATACCGATTTTTGCGTGGATCTTCAAGTCTAATATGTGAACAGCGGCTCCGGCAGACGGCAAAAATTGAAAACGGGCAAAAACAAGCGTATTTGCTTGAAAACGGAAGATATTGGAACATAAATGCGAAAAATAATCCAAAAATGCCGAAATAAACACCAGAACTCTATTGACGTTCATATGAACTTGTGATATAATGCAATAGAACTCAAACGAAAGTCTCGAGAACTTCATAGGAGTGGATTCATTATGCGAAACACCTTGCCCGGAACCACCTTTCCGCTGCCGGAGGCCATACCGGAGGAACCGTTTTCTTTGCTGCATCCGATTTTCGCCGTGTCCGGCGGCGGATTGCTGCTGTCCCAGATCACGGAATTGACCGGTCTTGGCGCAACCACCATCCAAAACTGGGTCAAACGGGGCTGGGTCTCCAACCCGGTCAACAAAAAGTACAGCGAAATTCAGGTAGCGCGCATACTGCTGATCAACCTGCTGCGCCCGGCGATGCAGCTGGAAAAGATCAACACGCTGCTCGCCTACATCAACGGCAGCGTCGATGACCGGTCAGACGATATTATCCCCGACGATCGGTTATATAGTCTGCTCTGCCGCGCTATACTGGAAATGGAGCGGTCGCGTACGCTGGACGCGGATACGTTATCCGCGCAGACAGAACGGCTGCTGGAAGGCTATGTCGAACCGGTACCGGGCGCCAAAATCCGGCTGCAGCGCGCCGTTACCCTGATGCTGCTGAATATCGCCGCAGCGGAACTCATGCAAACAGCCAACACCATTTACGATCAAATCACGGCATAACCCCGGTCAAATTCTCGCGCGCCGCCGAACGGCGCACACACTATGGGAGGTAACGTATCATGCTGCAATGGTGGGAATCTCTGCAAACAATCCAGCAAGTTTTTTACATTCTCGCAATCCCTGCCACCGTCATCCTGGTCATCCAGACGGTTCTGCTGTTCTTCGGTCTGGGCCATGACAGTGAAACCGATATTGACCACGATGTGGACGGCGATACGGGAGACATGGACGGCGATACCGACGGCGCCGAGCATCTCGTCGGACTGCGGCTGCTGTCCGTACGCAGTATCGTAGCGTTTTTCAGTATCTGCGGCTGGACGGGCGTGGCGATGCTGGATATGGGCGTCAGCCCGCTGATCACCACGCTGGTCGCCATTATCGCCGGCTTTGCCGCCATGGTGCTGGTGGCGTTTTTACTCAAAGCGTCGCTGAAGCTGCAGCAAAGCGGCAATCTGGATATGCAAAACGCGGTCGGCCTGACCGGCGAGGTCTATGTCCCGATCGCGGAAAACGGCAAAGGAAAAGTCACTCTTGTCGTGCAGGAGCGTTTCATGGAAATGGACGCGATCTGCCCCACACAGGCGCTCAAGACCGGCACCCGTGTGAAAATTATCGGCGTGACCGAAAGTAACACGCTGATCGTTGCCCCGTTATAAGCATACCGCTTTTGCGGCGCTGCATCAACATAATCCATTAAATTTTGAAGGAGCGTTCGAACTATGAAAACAATCTTAGCGGCCGGCATCCCTCCCACCCTGCTCATCACCGTCGTCGTAGCGGCCATCGTGGTATTCGGCCTCATTCTGGTCTTGCTGTCCCGGTACCGCCGCTGCCCCTCTGATAAGGTCATGGTCATCTATGGCCGCGTCGGGCAAAACAAAGACGGCACCGCGCGTTCCGCCAAATGCATCCACGGCGGCGCCGCCTTCATCATGCCGGTCATTCAGGACTATGAGTATTTGGATCTGACCCCCATGTCCATCAGCGTCGATCTGAAAAGCGCCCTGTCCCGGCAGAACATCCGTATCGACGTGCCTGCGCGTTTCACCGTCGGTATCTCCACCGAGCCCGGCACCATGCAGAATGCGGCTGAGCGTCTGCTCGGACTGAAGCTGCAGGAGATTCAGGAGCTGGCAAAGGACATCATCTTCGGTCAGATGCGTCTGATCATCGCCACCATGCAGATCGAAGAAATCAACACCGACCGCGACAAATTTCTCGAAGCCGTGTCCTCCTGTGTGGAAAGCGAACTGCGCAAGATCGGCCTGCGGCTCATCAACGTTAACGTCACCGATATCAGCGATGAATCCGGCTACATAGAGGCGCTCGGTAAGGAAGCCGCTGCCAAAGCCATCAACGAAGCGCGCATCTCGGTCGCCGAACGCAACCGGGAAGGCTCCATCGGTGAAGCGAACGCCGTTCGCGACCAGCGTATCTCGGTTGCCGCAGCCAATGCGACGGCTGTGGACGGTGAAAACACCTCCAAGGCGAATATCGCCAAATCCGACGCTACCCGCCGCGAGCTGGAGGCCGACGCGCTGCGCCGCGCCGTAACGGCGGAAAAACTGGCGGAAGCGAAGGCCAAGGAAGAAGCCTATGCTGCCGAGCAAGCCGCCGAGCAGGCGCGTGCCGCCCGTGAATTGGCGACGCAGCAAGCGGATATCATCGTAAAAGCGCAAATTGAAAAAGAGAAAAAGGTGTTGGAGGCGGAGGCCCAAGCTGAGCAAGCCCGCCGTCTGGCACAGGGCGAGGCGGACGCCATTTACGCCAAGATGGCCGCGCAGGCACGCGGCGTGCAGGAGATCCTCTCCAAGCAGGCGGACGGTTTTGCCGACATCGTCAAAGCCGCCGGCGGCCAGCCCGACGCGGCGATCCAGCTGCTGCTGGTGGATAAGATCGAGGAGCTGACCAAGATTCAGGTCGAAGCCATCAAGAACCTCAACATCGACAAGATCACCGTCTGGGACAGCATGAACGGCGAGGGCGGCTCGTCCACCACCGCCAACTTCCTGTCCAGCATGATGAAAGCAATCCCGCCTTTGAGCGAAACCTTTAAAATGGCCGGCATGAACATTCCGACCTTCCTTGGGACGGATGCGGATACGCCGAAAGCCGAATAACGCACACCCGCTCAGCGGCAAAAGCCGCTGAGCGGGGTCAACATTGAGGAAAAAGAGGGGGACCACCTATGTTTGATCGCGCCTATATCAAAACCATGGCGAAACAACGCGGCTTTGTCGGCGCCGCCATCGGCGTCGCTTTTCTGGCGACGCTGCTCGCAGGCGGCGGCACCGGCGTCCGCTTTTCGTTCAATTATAAGCAAACCGCGGAAATCAATCCCGAGCTTGCGGAAAAAGTGCAAGCGTTGATGGCCATGCTGCTGCCGGTGTTTCTCTTTATCGGGCTGCTGGGCATCGCCTATTCCATCTTTGTCGGCAATGTCATCACCGTCGGTGCAAACGGCTGGTTTTTGCGGTACAGCCGCGGCGAATATCCGCCGGTCGGTGAAATGTTCGCCAGCTTTCGCATCTATAAGCCCGCGATGGCCACCTCGCTGCTGCGTTCCCTCTATGTATTTTTATGGACGCTGCTGTTGATCATCCCCGGCATCGTCATGGGCTACGCTTATCAAATGACCGACTACATCATCTACGAAAACCCGAATCTTTCCCCTTCCCGCGCGCTGCAAATGAGCAAAATTATGACCGACGGCGCCAAAGGCGATCTTTTCGTGTTTGACCTCAGCTTTTTCGGCTGGGCGCTCCTTTCGACGCTGACCTGCGGCATTCTGGGCATCGTCTATGTCAACCCGTATATGTACACCGCACGGGCGGGCGTGTATGAGGCGCTGAAGGATCAGGCGATTCGTTCCGGGCGGCTGACCTGGGAGGATTTCGGCCAGCTTCCGCCCTCCCCGCCGGAGGAAGCCTATTCTTACGGGATGTAAGGAGGTCGCGCAATGAAGCTGTGTACACAGTGCGGGCTGGGACACGACGATTCGGCCACCATGTGCCGCAGCTGCGGCGGAACGCTCAAAAGCGCGGCGGAGCTTGCGCGGGAATCCGCGGGGCATCTGCCGCACACACCGGAGGAGCAGGATGAGCAGGTCAAATTCTGCCCGGTCTGCGGGCTGGCGAACCGTGCGACGGACTTTATGTGCCGTGACTGCTCCGCTTCTCTGACCGGCATAGCCCTCAGCAGCGAGAACACGGTACTGCGCGAGAAAATGGCCGCGCAGGAAAAGCGGACGCATCGTTATCAGCATATCCGGATCGCCGTTCTCATCGGCTGCGGCGTTGCCATGCTGGCGCTGCTGATCTGGGGAACCGTCAGCTTAGGGCTGCACATCGGCACAGGCGCGGGCATGCCGGAAGCGTTGTTGTTTGCTTTCCTCATGTTTGCAGCCGCCGGCATCGCCATCGCTTTCCCGGAGCTGGACTTCAAGCTGCGAACGTGGTGGCTGAGCGACAACGCCGAGCCGTCCGATCTGTATTATACGATGAACTACGCCGGCGCCGGCCTTTGTATCTTGGTCGGTCTGCTGCTGGTGATTTTCGGATTTGTGGGATAAAACTTGAAAAGGAGAGCGCAGCCGGGCGGCTGCGCTCTCCTTTTTTCATCGTACGGTGAAAACCGCCCGCAGGCTG
>CATWUX010000152.1 GCA_958354085.1 uncultured Oscillospiraceae bacterium
GAACTATTTTTATTCATGCGGGTGTCCAACTTGCACTTGCAATTTGCGTTTTTTTGAGATTTTTAATTTGTCCGCTAATGTATCAATGGAAAATTTTAAGCCGTCCTGCCGCAGGCTGTTGATCGATTCATGAATAATTTTATCTTTCATCAAGGAAACAAAATCTCCTTTTTTTGTTTCCATTATACGCCATACCGTTTTGATTAGCAATGAAATAAATGTGAATTTTTTTGATATATCCACGGATCCGGTTTTAAAGTTTTTTGAAATTAAGTCCAAATCATTAAATTAAAAAGCGACCTCGAAAAGCCGCTTAAATACTGGATTTATAAGCAAAACACCATTGGAGTCCAAACCATATGGGTTCAGATTTCAATGGTGTTACCAAAAGTACACCTGTTTCACCGGTCTGTACTGAAGACCTCATTGCAATGCAAATGATTCACCATCAGGTCAAATAGTTTGTCTTCGATAGTGACTTCTTTTGGCGCTCCTTTCCACTTTTTGATGAGCGAAGCAATGAAGAAACAACATTGTATTATGAGAATTAAGGGAAAAAGAATGATAAATAAAAGGATGTCCTCAATGGTATTCATTACTTTCTTGATGCCTTTTTCAGGCGAATAAGGGCTGATATATTGGATTCTTCCGTTAAAACAAAGCAATCCGTCTTTTTCTGATATTTCCGGTAAGTACCAATACCCGCCTGAATGTCCACCGCGAGCCACACCGAACTTGTATTCACCATTTTCAATTCTAACGATATAATCGTCAAAGTAATAGAGATTTTTATGATTGTTTGAACATTTACTGAGTAATCGTAAAAAATCTTCTTCTGTCCCGGGAAACTGAAAGAAATAATTCTTTGCCATTTTGGACACCTCCAGTTTATTCCAAATCCAATATAACATCCTTTATTAGATAACTCAAGCGTTATTCCGACAATAAACAAAGAGATAAATAGAAAAACAACCTCTGTCTTGGTAGACAAAGGTTGTTCCTTTTCTGGCGCGCCCGAAGGGATTCGAACCCCTGACCTCTTGATTCGTAGTCAAGCACTCTATCCAGCTGAGCTACGAGCGCATATTCAATTGGCATGCCTGTTTAGACAGCATATAGATTATACGTATTTTCCACCCTTTTGTCAAGGGCTTTTTAGAAATTTCTTTCTTTTTCCTTGTTCCTTTTCCGGATGCGGGGAACAGGCCGCTGTGTATGAACAGGGAACACACACCGCGGCCTGCTGAACCCGGAAGGTTTACTCCCGCTTGGTCACGACCTCACCCTGCTTTTTGTAAATGGAGTCGGCCTCGACAAATCCCCGTACAGAGGACAGGGGATAAACCTGACTGTCCTTCCCGATCACCGTTCCGGGATTAAGCACGCTCCCGCAGCCGATTTCCACCCGGTCGCCAAGCATCGCGCCGCACTTTTTCAAGCCCGTCGGCAATTTTTCCCCCTCTGCGGCAATCGAAACCAGCGTCTTATCGCTTTTGACGTTGGAGGTGATCGACCCGGCTCCCATATGCGCTTTATAGCCCAAAATCGAATCCCCGACATAATTATAATGCGGCACCTGCACGTTATCAAACAGGATCACATTTTTCAGCTCCGTGGAATTGCCCACCACCGCGCCGGAACCGACCAAGGCGTTGCCGCGAATAAAGGCGCCGTGCCGCACCTCCGTATTCGCCCCGATGATCACGCCGTCCCCGATAAAAGCGGTCGGCGCCACGACGGCGGATTTATGGATCCACACCGTTTCCCGCGGATGGTCATATTCCGCCTCCGGCAGTGTCGCACCCAGTTCGCAAATGAACGCACCGATGTGCGCCAGCACCTCCCATGGGTATGTAAAGCGCGCCAGCAAGGGCGCGGCCTGTGTGTGCTGTACGTCGTACAGCGCCGCAATCGTCAACTTTTGCATACTTGCTTCTTCCTTTCCCACAAATACTTTTTCCCACGTGTATTACAGTACCACGTTCCCAAAAGGCTTGCAAGCCTTTTGGGAAAAAACGCATGTCCGTTTTTCCAATGCAGGGAAAAGGACACAACCGCTTTAGCCCCCCTTGACAAAGGCATCGGTTTGTGTTAAAATAGAACATATGTTCTTATTTTGCCAACGGATAGAAAAGACGCTCCCGCTGTCTGGCGGGAGCGTCCGGGCATAGCACTTATAAATCAATGCGGCCATACAGGCTCGCGGTGGCTTCCTTCTCGGATTTTGTGCGGGAGGGAGGGGTTGCGCCGTCCGCGGTGGGCAGCGGATTGCTGCGGGGAATAAACTCCCGCACCGGACGTGCGGGGCGGTCGGCAGCAACCGTCGGACGGTCGGCTCCGCGCTCCGGACGAGCCGGACGCTCACCGCGCGGCGCATCGCCGCCGCGGGCAGAGCGGCTGCCCTTGCCGGAACGTGCCGGGCGGTTTTTCACCGGGTTGTCCTCCGACGGGCCGATCACCACATGGCGATTCGGTTCCGTCCCGACGCTCCACGAGGTCGCCCCTTTCATATCCTGAATCGCGGTATGGATGATCCGGCGTTCATACGGATTCATCGGCTCCAAAGAGGTCTTGCGGCCGGTTTTCGCCGCCTGCGCACCGATTTTACGCGCCAGACCGGTCAGCGCCTGCTCCCGTTTTTCACGGTAATTGCCGATGTCGATGGTCACGCGGTAATAGCTGTTGTCCACGCGGTTGGCGACCAGACCGGTCAAATATTGCAGCGCGTCCAGCGTATCGCCGCGGCGGCCGATGATAAAGCCCAGATCGTCTCCCGACAACGTCAGCACGCAGCTGTCTTTTTCGGTTTTGACCGCAACCTGCGCATCAGCGACGCCCATGCCGTGCAGGATGCTTTGCAAATACTTGGCGGCCGCATCGGCCGGTGTTATTTCATAAAAGGCCCGAACCTTTGCGGGGCAGCCGCCGAACAGACCCAGCGTCTTTTTCTGCGGCATTTGGAGCACCTCGAACTGCACCTGCTCCTCCGGAACGCCGAGTTCCCGGACGGCGTTCGCTTTGGCTTCTTCCAACGTTGCGGCTTGTGTAATCGCTTCTTTTAGCACGATATTACAGTCCTTTCTCACTATGAATAGGGGAGAGAGTCCCCGATCAACCTTGCTCATCGGCGTTTTCTTCCGCCGGAACGGCAGCATCCTCTGTAGCGGACACGGTCTCCGCAGAGGTGGCAGCCTCCTCGCTTGCTTCGGCGGCTTCCGCGGCTTTTTCCTCGCGCCGCTTGATCTTATTCGGATTCTGCGAAGCTTTCACCGGCTTTTTATTGCCGGCCGCCGCTTCGAGACGCGCCTGTTCTTTCGCCTCGGCCTCTTCCTTGGCAGCCTGACGGGCGGCTTCTTCCTCACGCATACGCGCTTCGGCCAGCCGTTTCTTATCCTCCGCTTTTTTGCGGCGGCGTTCCTCGTATTCTTTTTCCGCCTGCATCCGGATCTTGGCGGGATTATAGATTTGGTTGAGAACGATGGTCTGGAACACCATGATAATATTGGAACAGATCCAGTAAATACCGACGCCGCCCGGAACCGTAAAGGTGATGAACAGCGAGAACAGCGGCATCATGACCAGCATCATGGTGTTGCTGCAGCCCTGGCCGGGCACTTGCTCGCCCTGCGCGGTGAGCATTTTGGTATAGTGCATGGAAACCATACTGGAAACAAGAGCCGTCAGACCGGACAGCAGCGGGATCAACCACAAAATGTTGATATTCGTCCAGCCGGTAAACGGGTTGTCCAGCAGCGTGTAGCCGAATATGGTGAAATCCTTGCGGATATGCATCATTTGATCGTAATAATCCTGCGCGGTGTTTTCGGCGCGCTGCGCGTCGGTCATCTTGGCGTCAATGGCGGCCAGCACATCCGCCCGATTGTCTTCCATCGCTTTGAGCATCCGCAGCTCGCGGTAATAGCCGGTCAATTCCTTGGGATTGACCTTGTTTTCCAGCGTTTCGCCTTCTTTTTGCGTGACCGCCTCGACGCTGGCGGTGATGACATTCTGCGGTATACGCGCCAGATGCGTCAGCGGCGAATAGATAACCGCGATAACGCCGAACAGCACGATCATGTTGATGACCATCGGCAGGCAGCCGCCGGTCATGCTCACGCCCTCTTTTTCATACAGATCCATCTGCTTTTGCTGCAACTTCTGCTTATCCTGCGCGTATTTTTTCTGCAGGCGTTCCAGACGCGGCGCCAATCGGGCGCGGTCGGCCTGGCTTTTCTGCGATTTAAGCGCCAGTGGGAAGGTCAGCAGGCGGATGAGCAGCGTAAACAGGAAAATGGAGATAAAATAATTTCCGATATACTTATAGATAAACCACAAGATCCAGCCGAGAGGGGTCGCCAGAAATCCGAAAATATCCATGTACGGGGGCCTCCGTTTCTATAATAGGCGCAAGGGCAGACGTTCAGGCAGCCGGCGGCTTTTCGGGCGGGCCGTCGCCGGAACGGGGATTTTTACGGTTACATGTTGCCTTTTTAGGCTTTTTTTCGGGAACCGGGTCGTATCCGTATTTCCCGAAGGGATTGCAGCGCAGGATGCGCCACACTGCGAGGCCGGTGCCTTTGAACACGCCGAAGCGCTCGATCGCTTCGATGGCGTATGCCGAACAAGTGGGCGTAAAGCGGCAGACCGGCGGAGTTTTCGCAGAAATGTTGCGCTGATAAAACCGGATCAGCGCGATCAGGAGCTTTTTCACGATGACAGCACCCCAGCCGTTTTCAGATGGGCTTCCATCGCCCGGACAATATCGGTGCTTTTTTTATAGACGGTGCGCGTGCGCGCGACGAACACCAGATCCCAGCCGCCCGCAACGCGGGGAGCCAGCTCCCGGTAAGCCTCGCGGATGATGCGGCGGCAGCGGTTGCGCTGCACGGCGTTTCCGATCTTTTTGCCGGTCGTGATGCCGACGCGGGGATAGCCCAGCCGGTTTTTGCGCACATACGTCACCAGCACCGGATGCGCCTGCGATTTTCCGCGGTA
>CATWUX010000153.1 GCA_958354085.1 uncultured Oscillospiraceae bacterium
CGTCTGCGGTTGCGCGGCGGAAAGGCATGGTCTGGATTATGATTCAAAAAGAAGATTTGATTGTCGATCTGAAACGACGTATTATAAAAAGCGGGAAAACCTATGATCTGGATGCGCTGGACCGCGCGATGGAGATGGCCTGCACGGCGCACGCCGGACAGCGACGCTCCTCCGGCGAGGAATACGTTTGCCATCCCCTGCAGGTCGCCTGCATACTGGTGGATCTGGGGATGGACAGCGAAACGATTGTGGCGGCTATCCTGCACGATGTGGTGGAGGATACGCCGGTTGAACTGGCCGACATCCGCAAGCAGTTTGGCGCGGACGTGGCGACGCTGGTGGACGGCGTGACCAAGCTGAATAAAATCCCGTTTTCCACCCGTGAGGAACAGCAGGCGGAAAATGTGCGCAAGATGCTGCTCGCGATGTCGCAGGACATCCGGGTGATCATTATCAAGCTCGCGGATCGGCTGCACAATATGCGCACCATTGGCGCACTTCCGATGCAGAAGCAGCTGGATATCGCCAAGGAGACCATGGACATTTATGCGCCGCTGGCGCATCGGCTCGGTATCCGCGCCATCAAGGAGGAACTGGAGGATCTGTCGCTGCGCACGCTGGACGGTGTGGCCTACAAGGAGATCGAGGACGCGCTTGCGCTGCGCGAGGGGGAACGCACGGCG
The DNA here is from genome assembly GCA_958354085.1 of uncultured Oscillospiraceae bacterium. Lineage (GTDB taxonomy): Bacteria > Bacillota > Clostridia > Oscillospirales > Acutalibacteraceae > CATWUX01. The sequence goes on from CATWUX010000153.1 coordinate 684, forward strand.
TTTCTCAACGATATTCAGCAGCGTATTCGGGAGCGTCTGGAAGAGTTCCATATGCAGCCGTATCTGTCCGGACGTGTTAAGAGCATCACCGGTATTTACCGGAAAATGTATATGCAGGGACGTGCGTTTGAGGAAATTTACGATGTGTATGCCGTGCGTGTGATCGTGGATACGGTCAACGACTGTTACAATGTGCTGGGCATTATCCACGATATGTTCCGCCCGATCCCCAATCGTTTTAAAGATTATATCTCCACTCCGAAGGCGAATATGTATCAATCGTTGCATACGACGGTAATCAGCAAGGAGAAAATCCCGTTTGAGGTGCAGATCCGCACGTGGGAGATGCACTATACCGCCGAATACGGCATCGCGGCGCATTGGAAATATAAGCTGGGGCTGCAGCGCAAGGATAAGCTGGAGGAACGGCTTGCGTGGGTGCGCCAGTTCATTGAAAACCAAAAAGATGTGGATGACGCGGAGGATATTGTGCGCAGCATCAAAACCGATCTGTCCTCCGACGACGTGTTTGTGTTCACTCCCAAAGGGGATGTCCTGACGCTGCCGGTGGGCAGCACGGTCGTGGACTTCGCTTATGCGATTCACTCCGCCGTCGGCAACCGGATGGTGGGTGCGAAGGTGGACGGACGGATCGTGCCGCTGGATTATCAGGTCAAAACCGGCGAGATCGTCGAGATACTGACCACCTCCGCGCAAGGGCATGGCCCCAGCCGCGACTGGCTGAACATTGTCAAGACCGGCGAGGCGCGCAATAAGATTCGGGCGTGGTATAAAAACGAGCGCCGGGAGGAGAATATCGCGCAGGGGCGCGCGGATATGGAACGCGAGCTGAGCCGTGTGGGCATCCGCCTGTCGGACGAGCGCATGGAGGAGCTGCTGAATATGCAATGCAAGCGGCAGCACTGCGCGTCGATGGACGATTTTTATGCGGCTATCGGCTACGGCGGAATCCTGCTGTCCCGCCTGATCCCGCGCATGAAAGAGGATTATCAGCGTATGGTCAAGGCGGACGAGACGCTTACGCCGCCGCAGGTCATAACGACGAAAAAGCATCATAACAACGGCGGCGTGATCATTGACGATATGGACAATTGTCTGGTCAAATTTGCCCGCTGCTGCAACCCGGTGCCGGGTGATCCGATCGTCGGGTTCATCACCCGCGGTTATGGCGTGTCCATTCACAAGCGGGATTGCGTGAATGTGCCGAAGGATCTTACCAAAGCGCCGGAGCCGGAACGCTGGGTGCATGTGCATTGGGAGGAGGATGTGCGGGAGGAATTCAAATCCACCTTACATCTGGAGGCGCAGGATCGGCTGGCTCTGCTGGCGGACGTGACGGCGCAGCTGGCTTCGATGCACGTAATGATTTTCGCCGTCAATACCCGTGAGCCGAAAGACGGCCATATCCGCATGAGTCTGACGATCGGCGTGAACAGTCTGGAACATTTGCAGAGCGTGATTTCCCGCCTGATGCATATTGACGGCGTATGCTCCATTGAACGCGGCAGCTTTGCGCAATAACAGGAGGTTCTCATGAAGGTAATTTATCAGCGCGTGACCAGCGCTTCGGTAACCATTGCCAGACGTGTGATCGGGGAAATCGGCGCCGGTGTGCTGCTGTTGGTCGGCATCACGGCGACCGATACCGCCGCCGACGCGGAAAAAATGGCGAAAAAAATCGCCGGGCTGCGTATGTTCAGCGATGCGGACGGCAAATTTAACGATTCGCTGCTGGATGTGCAGGGAAGCGCTTTGGCGGTGTCTCAGTTTACGCTGTACGCCAATGCCCGTCATGGACGCCGGCCGGATTTCCTGGCGGCCGCCCGCCCGGAGCAGGCACAACCGCTGTTTGAGGAATTTGTGCGGCAGCTGCGCGCCGCCGGCATAGCGGATGTACAGACCGGTGAATTCGGTGCGGATATGCAGGTGGCGCTGGTGAACGACGGCCCGGTCACGCTGGTGCTGGATACGGCGGATTGGGCATAACGGATAAAGGAGCGGAGCCATGCATATTTTACAGCTGCCGGTCGGCGGCTTGCAAACCAATTGCTATATTTTGTACGGAGACGATGCGGCGCACAACGGCGTGGTGGTGGATCCGGGCGCGGAACCCGACCGTATCCTGCGCGCGATCGCCGCGGAAAACGTGACAGTGCGTTATATTCTGCTCACCCATGTGCATTTTGATCATATTCTCGCCGTGAAGGAGATTTTGCAGGCGACCGGTGCGCCGTTGCTGGTACATCGGGGCGATCAGGCGGCGCTGACCGATCCGCAGCTCAGCTTGGTCGGCGCGGTACTGCCGGGGCAGCGATACGATCTGACCGCTGACCGGCTGTTGACGGACGGCGATACGGTTACGGCCGGTGCGCTGACGTTTACCGTGCTGCACACACCCGGTCATACGCCGGGCAGCGTGTGCTATGTATGCGGGAATGTGCTTGTGGCGGGCGACACGCTGTTCAGCGGATCGGCCGGGCGCACGGATTTACCCGGCGGCGACCCGAATGCTCTGTTCCGTTCCCTCCGCCGGCTGGCCGAGCTGGAAGGGGACTATACGGTGCTTCCCGGTCACGGGGAAGAAACGACGCTGGAGCGGGAACGCCGCTGTAACCCGTTTATGGCTGCTTTCCGCGAGGAGTAATACGGCGGCTTAAAATATTGAAACAAAAAAAGGACTTGAAAACGATGTTTTCAAGTCCTTTTTGCCGCTGTGATCGCGGTTTAAAATCCGCGGGAGCTGCCGCCTCCGCCGAAGCTGCCGCCTCCGCCGCTGAAACCACCGCCACCGCCGAATCCGCCACCGCCGAAACTGCCGAAGCTACCGGAGCGGGTATGCCGATGGGGGACACCGCCGAAAAAGATAAACGGCGGGCCGCCGCGGCCGCGGGAAAACATAACGAACAGGAGAATGCCGATGATAATAATCGGCAGAATATTGCTCACGAAATCGCCGTCTTCCGCATCGCTGCGGGACGGATCATAGTTGGGATCCGGTTCCAGCCCGTATTCCAGATACGTTTCGTTGATGAGTGCGTCGTAAGTCGCCTGCATCCCCTCGGAGAATTTATTCTCCTTGAAATAGGGTACGGCATAGTTGTCCAGCAGCCGTCCCACTTTCGCATCGTTCAGCCGCCCTTCCAGCCCATAACCGACCTCAATGCGCACTTTGCGCTCTTGGACAGCCAGCAGCAACAGAACCCCGTTGTCTTTCTCTTTATCGCCAATACCCCATTGCGCGGCCAATTGATAGCTAAAGGTTTCGACGTCCAGCCCGTCCAGCGAGGGAACGGTAACGGCGACGATTTGCGCTTTCGTTTTTTCCGCCAATTGTACGCCCTGCGCGTACATGGCGTCTTCCGCGTCAGCGGTCAGTACCCCGGCAAAATCATTGACAAAAAATCGCGAAGTAGGCTGCAGGTCCGCCGGTTTTGCCGCAATCGCCGGAACAAGGGCGAGCATCCACAGGACGCTCAGCAAGCCGCCCACGACGACATTCCGCAAACGCTGCTTTTTCATAGTGTTGTTCCATGCCTTTCCGTGCCGGTCATCCTGCCGGAACTTAGAATTCTACTTTCGGGACTTCTTCTGCGCCCGCGGAAGCGGTGAAGGAATCGGCCGGTTCCATATTGAACATTCCGGCGATGATCGAACTGGGGAAACGCTTGAGCAGTACGTTGTATTCTTTGACGATTTCATTGTATTTGATGCGTTCGGTGTTAATGCGGTTTTCCGTGCCGGCCAGCTCATCCTGCAGACCGCGGAAATTCGCGTCCGCCTTCAGATCCGGATAGTTTTCCACGACCACCATCAGCCGGTTGAGTGCGGAAGTCAATTCGCTGTTGGCCTGCGCCTGATCCGCGACCGTGGTGCTGCCCGCCAGCTTGGCGCGCGCATCCGAAACTGCCTTGAAGATTTCCTCTTCGTGCGCCGCGTAGCCCTTGACGGATGCTACCAGATTGGGAATGAGGTCGGAACGGCGCTGAAGCTGGGACTGGATGTTGCTGTACTGTTCGGTAATCTCGGTTTCCTTGGTGACGAGGTTGTTATAAGCGGAAACACCCCAACCGACGATCCCGATAATCAGGATGGCAACGACGCCCAGAATGCTTAAGCCGACAATGGTACCTTTTGATAATGTACAATAAGTTGCGCAAAATGAAAAAGGGATAAAGATAGACATGGTTT
>CATWUX010000154.1 GCA_958354085.1 uncultured Oscillospiraceae bacterium
GCCCGCATTGGTACCCACGATTTCGAGATCAAACGTCGTCTCGCCGGGCACGCCGTTGCCGCCCAGCTTCACCGTGGTGGTGAAGGGCACGGTCAGGGTGATGAGCTCGTCATAAACGGGGTACAGGGTCACATCCGCGTCTGTAGAATAGGTGCCGCCCAGCTCATAGAAATTGTCGTTTGCGTCCACCCAGCCGGTCTGGACATAGCCATCGCGGGTAAAGGTCTCGTTGCTCAGGGTAAAGTCCACGCGGGGGGGCTTGACGCCCGACGCGATGCTGCCCTCGCTGTCCTCGCCGCCGTCATAGGTGATGGTGTACTGAGACGCCGGCTTCTCCATATAGCAAGCCACCAAAAACGTGCCGGCGTCCCATTGCCTACAATGCCGGCACAATTTTCCGTCAACAGTTGCCAACGGCAGGACAGAAATACCATCTTTATGAGCAAGCGTTACATCGATTTCATAGGTTCCTTCGGCCTGAAAAACGTCGGTATCGGACATGGTTTTCCCGGCGTCCACATCTATCCAGACAATATCCAAAACATCATTCTTATCTTCCGGATCGAACGAGACGTCCGGTATCGTGGAGGTAATGTTTTCGATCTTACAATCAGCTGGTGTATTGCCGACGGCATAGCCGCTGACCTCAATGTCGATACTGTACTCCGGCATAGCAAAAATGAACTCGGCAACCATATCTGAGTCAGTAAAAGTGCCTGTGGTATTCTTCGTCGCAACGAATACGTACGGTGCGAAATCCACAATATAACTAAAATCTTTTGTGATATCGTATTTGTCACCCGATTTGTAATCATCGCCCTTATTATAGGAACCGGTGCAGCCAAGGTAGGTTCCGTGATCAAATTTTATGATCAGCGAGTACCTTTCTTCGGGCGTTTCGGCAAAAGCCGTGACCGGGCAGAGCGCCAGCACCATGCACAGGATAAGCAGGATATCAAGAATTCGTTTTTTCATATTTTTCCTCGATTCTTTGCTTCTCTGTACTCCGCAGAAAAGAATTTGTTCAAAGGGAGATTGCACAGGGGGAGCCCCTACACAAGGGAGTACTCCCCCTGCATTGTTTCATTTTATTCTCCGTGGATCGGAGAATCGAGTCGATTTCAGCGGCTCTCGGGCCGGTATCCATGGATTACTGTGTGCGTCTCTTCTTATTTGCAAGGACGCCCGTGACGGCCACACCTGCAGCCGATACGGCAAGCAATGCAAACCACAGAGTGAGATTGCCGTTATCTCCGGTATCCGGACCCGCCGGGGCGGCTGCGGATTTTGTATAGGTGTTGGTAAAGCTCATCCGCTCCAGCGGCTCAGCTTCCCAGTCCAGATCGTAGTACATGCCGTTCTCCGTCTCCTCGCAGATTGCCGGGAGGATGAGCACGGTATAATCCGCGCTGTCCGCGGTGGAATAGGCAGCGATTTCCGAGATAAGCAGGCCATACACCGTATCGTCATAGGTCCAGCCTTCTTCGCCCACGTTCACCTGCTGCACAAACGCGCCTTCGCTGAGCATATACCAGAGCTGCCGTTCGGGGCCGGTGATGGTCATAACACCTTCATAGTCGCCCGCGCCGTTGGTGGTGACAGAAGCGGAGACGGTCACATCGGAAATGTCCGCATCGCCCGCATTGGTACCCACGATTTCGAGATCAAACGTCGTCTCGCCGGGCACGCCGGCGTCGCCCAGCTTTACCGTGGTGGTGAAGGGGATTTTAGTGGTGGTGAAGGGGATTTTAACGGTGTTCAACTGGAACAGAAGGGCGCCGTCCCCGACGGATTTTAAATTATTACTCGTAAAGACCTTATCTATACCGAACAGTATGTCCAGGACGATATCATCCTTAATGTCGTTGCCTTGCTTCCAGTAGAAGCTATAATCAGAGTCCTCCGAATAGGGCAGATAGACGGTTTGGCTGTTGCTGTTATCTTCCAGCGCCAGCTTTTTCCATTCCTGCCCGTTCCGGTGGATCTGAAGCTCCGCGCCGCCCCAGCCGTTGCCTCCGTTGTTCGACAACACCAGCGTCATGGCGTTGGTGAGGTCAAACTGCGTCTCTTCTTGGTGGCAGATGGTGCAGGTTTTGGTCGTATAGCCTAACTCGTCCTTCGTGCCGGGCACGGTTACAGTCTTCCAGTTGTGATTACAGCTTGTCAGCACAAATTCACTGATCTGCATAATATTTGTGTTGTGGATATTCTGAACCGCAGTGATCTCCAGCTTGAAGTACTGATACTCCGTTGTCGTCGGATTAGCTAATGTGAAATTGTATGTTGTGAAGTTTTCGTCTTGCAAAACTGCGTCATTGGTAACCTTGTGGATCACTTCCCAGCTTTCCGAGTTTTTGCCCGGAGCAACTGTCGCGGTGCTTCCATACAGGACCCAGTCCTTGGGGTTTCTGCCGGGATTAATATTATTGTCATTGCCGGTGGTGATGGCATATCCGCCGACCTGCATAGGCGCAGATGCTTTAAAAATGACGTAGGCACCGTCGTTGTTGAAACCGGTCACACACCATTTTGTACCGCTTTTTCCGTCAAAGAGGTTTGAATAGCTCTCCTCTTCGTTGGCGCCAGCTGTGCCGTCTATTTCTTTGAATGTCACAGGTGATGTGCCCTCATCCGCCAGCGCCGTCGTGGGCAGCAGCATCAGGCACAGAGCCAGAGCCATAAGGATGCTTAATAACCTTTTTTTCATAATCTTTCCTCTCTTTTTGCTTCTCTGTACCCCGCAGAAAAGGTATTTTTTCAGAGGGAGATTGCATAGGGGGATTTCCCTATGCAAGGGAGTACTCCCTTGCAAATCAGCTTTGCTTGCTCCTATCCCTGGGGCAGCAAACCGTCCAGAGAAAATTCATAGCGCATGGCAAGCTGGCGGAACAGCTCCTCCATGACCGACTGGGCAATGCCGCGCATATCCAGCCCCGCAAGGAAGGCAAGAACCTTCTGCAATTCGTCCTCCGGCACCTTGTAGCCCCGCAGCGCCAGCGTCACAAATTTGTTCAGCTTCTGCTCCAGCGTGAAATCCGCCGTGCAGGGATTGGCCATATACCCGCGCATCAGCCCCGCCGAGCCAAACTCCAGCTCGTAAAAATCCTGCTCCGTCAGCTCGGGCTGATACGGGCCGAAGATGCGGTACAGTTCCTTCGCCGTGGCACGCTGGATGTAGTCCAGCAGGTGTTCCTGCGTATAGGCTTCCAGGTAGATTTCCCGCAGATTTTCATTCAGCTCCGTCAGCGTGATCTGGAGCGCGGTTTCCGCCGCGTAGACATACACCGGCGGGAGCGCAGCGCCTGCAACGTTTCTGGCAATGCCGAACTGGTTTTCAAACATGAATTTTACCAGCTCCATCAAAACGCCGTCCTTGCTATGGAACAGGTTCTGAAAACTGCTGGAGGAAACCTGCGCTTCCTTGAGAATCTGCAGCATGGTCGTCTGATGGTATCCGTTTCCCAGAAACAGCCTGACACAAGCCTGCAGGATCCGCTTTTCCGTCTGAAGCCCGTCGCTTCGTACTGCCAATCCATCACCCCCCTGCCGCACAATTTGGTTTGCAAACCAATTATAGCAGGTGTGCATCCGTTTTTCAAGATGGGGACAGTGGTTATTTCAAAAAAATTTGTCGGACCGTATCACGCGAAATGAAGGGACAAATAACCCTTTATAGGATAAACTTGGTAGAATTTCAACGTTTCCGGCGCACAGACTTAGAGGAGCAAGTTTATTAGTCCCTTATGGCTACCGCCGAGTGCAGCTATTTTGTCGATCAGCTCTGCTGCCTTTGACGCAAAAGTCCAAGGAGATTCAGCAGCTTATATTTCTGCCAATTTTCCTGCGCCATGTGCCACCTCCAAGGGCATTTCTTCGATAAGATATAATCTATCACCAAATATTGCAGCAAAAATTCTGCCGATTTACAAAGTCTTGCTTTCACTTTTTGCGACACCTCTGGGCTATTTCGTATTCAAATCCCGTCGGTTGCTGTTTTGTCAACTTCATTGCTCTGTAAAGAAACGCAAAAAGTACCGCGTTTATTTCGCCGCTGAAAAGCATGAAAAAACCTCTCTTGTCTGTGTAGACAAGAGAGGTTTCTTTCGTGGTGGGCGCAAAGGGACTCGAACCCCTGACCTCTTGCGTGTGAAGCAAGCGCTCTAACCAGCTGAGCTATGTGCCCACAATATGGTGACCCGAACGGGAATCGAACCCGTGATACCGCCGTGAAAGGGCGGTGTCTTAACCGCTTGACCATCGGGCCAAATTGCTCCTCCGGCTGGAGGAACGTGGTAGCGGTAGTCGGATTTGAACCAACGACACTGCGGGTATGAACCGCATGCTCTAGCCAACTGAGCTATACCGCCATAAAATTTTTGCCCTCTTTTGAGGACGCAGTTTATTATATAGTATCTATATCTTTTTGTCAAGAAAATTTTCCGACTTTTTTCACTTTTTTATTTTCTCATTTCTGAACAATTTTATTCTGCCTTCAATCAAGCCTGTCTGATAGCCGTATAAACCTTTTTCCACAGGGCATACTGCTTTTAAAGAATGTGGGAGGAGCGGAAACAGATGATTAAAGGCGTAAACCGACAGGTCATTGAAGTTTGCGACACAGGGAACCGCTATTTTGAACGGGCGTGGCTGGTGATACGGGCGGACTGTACCGACGCCGATTCCGATCGGCTGCATGAGGAAGCGAAAAAATTGGTCAGCGCCGCGGGCTGTTATTCCGGGCTGCGGCTCAATCAGCGCCGGCGCTGGACGCGCCGTATTCTCCTGACCTTATCCGCCGGCGGCGTCGGCACTCTTTTAGGACTATTGTTATCCGGCATTCTGCGCTGAGCCTTCTGAACTTTCCGAAACCGCTGT
>CATWUX010000155.1 GCA_958354085.1 uncultured Oscillospiraceae bacterium
CTACGATTTTTTTACACAGCTTTGACAAGCGCCTATGGTATGGTTTAGTATAATAGCAGAGATTGTATAAGGCAACCGTTCAGGAAAGGACATGATTGACTATGATGTATAAAAGCACCCGCAACAGCGGCGTCCGCGTGTCTTCCGCGCAGGCCATTGCACAGGGAATTTCGGCTGAGGGCGGTTTGTTTGTGCCGGAATCGATTCCGGCCTTATCCACCGAGGAGTTGAACTCTCTGGTCGGAAAATCCTATGTGGATCGCGCTTCGTTCGTGCTTTCCAAATTTCTGACCGACTTTACAACAGAGGAAGTCGAATCCTGCACGCACGCTGCCTATTCGACGCAGCGATTCCGTTCGCCGGCCATTGCCCCGTTGCATGAGCTGGAGGATGGCGTACACATTTTGGAGCTGTGGCACGGCCCAACCTGCGCCTTCAAGGACATGGCGCTGCAAATTTTGCCGCATCTGATGCGCGTATCCGCCGGGAAAACGGCAGATGGCAAGGAAATTGTCATTTTGGTCGCTACCTCCGGCGATACGGGAAAAGCGGCGCTTGAAGGTTTTCGTGACGCGGAGAATACGCGTATTCTCGTTTTTTATCCGGAAGACGGCGTCAGCCCGATGCAGAAGCTGCAAATGACGACGCAGGAGGGAAAAAATGTAGCGGTTTGCGCTATCCGAGGAAACTTTGACGATGCACAGACAGGCGTGAAGTCGATTTTCACAAATCCGGAGATCGGTGCTAAGCTGGCAGAAAACGGTCAAATGTTCTCCAGCGCCAATTCTATCAACTGGGGACGGCTGGTACCGCAGGTCGTTTATTATATCTCTGCTTATTGCGATCTGCTGGCGTCCGGCAAAATCAAGATGGGCGATCCGATCAACGTGGTTGTACCGACCGGCAATTTCGGCAATATTCTGGCGGCGTATTATGCCAAAAAAATGGGGCTGCCTCTGGCAAAACTGATCTGCGCCTCCAATCGCAATCGCGTGCTGACCGATTTCATTGAAACCGGACTCTATAATCGCAACCGTCCGTTCCATACCACAACCTCGCCGTCCATGGACATTTTGATTTCTTCCAATTTGGAGCGCTTGCTGTATGATCTGTCCGGCAGCTCGGATACCGAAGTGCGCCGCCTGATGGATGAGCTGAGTAAAAACGGCCAGTATACCGTTTCCGAGAGCGTTATGGAGCGCATCCGCGAACTGTTTGCCGCCGGCTGGTGCGATGATGAACAGACGGCAGCGGCGATCGCCGGCACGTTTAAAAAATACGGTTATCTCTGTGATACGCATACGGCAGTCGGCGTACACGTCTATAACGATTACCGCGCGAAAACCGGTGACACCACGCCGACCGTGATCGCCTCCACCGCCAATCCCTATAAGTTCTCTGCCAGCGTACTGGAGGCTTTGGGCGGCGACAAAGCGGATTGGAATGAATTCGAAAAGGTAGAAGGGCTGCACGCTCTCACCGGTTGTGAAATTCCCGCACCGCTCGCTTCGCTGAAAGGAAAACAACCTCGCTTTACGGATGTGTGCGATCGCGATAACATGAAAGCGGTCGTATACGGTATGCTGGGGATTGCGGAATAAGAAAGGAATGTGCGATGGCACTATTTGCGATTGCCGATCTGCATTTGTCTCTTGGTACCGACAAGCCGATGGATGTGTTTCGCGGCTGGGATGATTACGTCAGCCGGCTGGAACGCAACTGGCGTGCGCTGGTCGATCCGCAGGATACCGTAGTCGTGGCAGGCGATATCTCCTGGGGGATGTCCCTGGAGCAATCAAAAGCGGATTTCACTTTTTTGCATAACTTACCGGGACGGAAACTGCTGCTGAAGGGCAATCACGATTACTGGTGGACAACGCGGCGAAAAATGGATGCCTTTTTTGCGGAAAACGGACTGGACTCTCTTACCATTATCCATAACGATGCTCAGCCGGTGGAGGGGCAGTTTGCTGTCTGCGGCACGCGCGGCTGGTTCTATGATGCGGAAGAGGACGCAGATAAAAAAGTGCTCGCCCGCGAGATAGGCCGCCTCCACGCCTCCGTTAACGCAGCCAAGCAGACCGGACTGGAGCCGATCGTGTTTTTGCATTACCCACCGGTATTTGCCGGGCAAGTATGCGAGGATATGATGAACGCTCTGCATCAACAAGGGATTGCTCGCTGTTACTATGGGCATATACACGGGGCCGGTATTCGTTCTGCTTTTCAGGGCGAATGGGCCGGTATTACCATGAAGTTAATTTCCTGTGATGCCGTTGCCTTTACACCGGTGTTGATACACTAAAAATTGAAAATAAAATTTGAAATTTTTAAAAAACCTATGGCGCAACACGTTGTGTTATGATATAATTGTTATCATTGCGCTATCGTAGGAATTAGGAGGAAGTAAACATGAGCTTGAAGAACGTACAAAAAGTGGATACCAATCGTGTGGAACTGGAAATTGAGGTGGACGCAGCCAGCTTTGAAGCGGCTGTCAACAAAGCCTATAAGAAAAATATCGGCAAAATGTCTGTTCCGGGTTTCCGCAAGGGCAAAGCGCCTCGTCATCTGGTGGAAAAGATTTATGGAACCGGCGTTTTTTACGAAGATGCCGTCAATGACGTTTATCCTCAGGCGCTGGATGAGGCGATCAAAGAATCCGGTTATGAATACGTCGAGGATAAGATCGATTTCGACGTGTCCGCTGTCGGCGCAGAAGGCTTGCAGTTTAAAGCCACGATCACCGTTAAGCCGGAAGTGGAAGTCGGCGAATATAAGGGGTTGAAAGCCGCACGCAAGGTTGAGGCTGTTTCGGATGAGGATGTTGCGGCAGAGGTTGTCAAGCTGCAGGAACGCAACTCACGGCTGGTATCGGTGGAGGATCGTGCAGCACAGATGGGCGATACCGCTGTGTTCGATTTTGAAGGATTCGTGGATGACGTCGCATTTGAGGGCGGCAAGGGCGAGAAGCACTCTCTGGTGCTTGGCTCCGGTCAGTTTATCCCCGGCTTTGAGGAGCAGATTGTCGGTAAGAACATCGACGAAGAATTTGATGTCAATGTGACTTTCCCGGAGGAATATCACGCGGAAGAATTGGCTGGCAAGCCCGCTGTGTTCAAGTGCAAACTGCATGAGATCAAGATGAAAGAGCTGCCGGAGCTGAATGATGATTTTGCCAAGGATTGCAGCGAATTCGATACGATGGATGAGCTGAAAGCCGATTTGAAGAGCAAACTGGAAGCACAGCGCGAAAAAGCGGCTGAGGAAGCGTTTGAGAGCGAGCTGCTTGAGCAGCTGGTTGCCGGACTGAAAGCGGAAATCCCGGAGGCAATGTTCGAACATCGCGTGGAAGAAAGCGTACGCGATTTTGATTATCGCCTGCAGTCGCAGGGTCTGAATCTGCAGACCTATCTGCAATACACGGGCATGGAGATGGATGCGTTCCGCGCCGGTTTCCGTGAGCAGGCAGAGAAACAGGTAAAAATTCGTCTGGCGCTCGAAAAAATTGCACAGCTGGAAAACATCGTACCGTCCGATGAGGATCTGGAAGCGGAATTCGCGAAATATGCTGAGCAGTACCATATGGAAGTCGAAAAGGTAAAGGCTCTGATTCCGGAGAAAGAGCTGGCGAAGGATCTGGCTGTCGGCAAGGCAATGGATTTTGTGAAAGAAAATGCGGTCGTTTCCGCCGAATAAACGTATAGCTTGCAATACGATGACCGACGAAAGAATATTCTTGGATTAAGAGGTTTCTTTCCGGTCAAAACTAGGAGAACACGGGTCGAATCTGCGGTAATCTGCCGTGGAGGGCACCCGTGATTTTCCGCAAGCAGATGATGACAAAATCTGTATAGAAAGTGGAGGAATCACCATGGATCGTATGAGCTTGGTACCCTATGTCGTGGAGCAAACCAGCCGCGGCGAGCGCAGCTATGATATTTTCTCGCGCCTGTTGAACGATCGTATCATTATGCTGTCCGATGAAGTCAATGATGTGACAGCTTCGCTGGTCGTTGCACAGCTTTTGTATCTGGAAGGACAGGATCCGGATAAGGATATTCATCTGTATATTAACAGCCCCGGTGGTTCTATCTCGGCCGGCATGGCGATTTACGATACCATGCAGTTCATCAAATGTGATGTGTCCACTATCTGTATTGGTATGGCGGCCAGCATGGGTTCTTTCCTGCTTGCCGCCGGCGCGAAAGGAAAGCGCCTGGCACTGCCGAACAGCGAAATTATGATCCATCAGCCTTTGGGCGGTGCAAAAGGGCAGGCCAGCGACATTAAGATTCAGGCCGATCATATTTTGTTCATCCGTAACCGTATGAATCGTTTGTTGTCTGAGATGACCGGACAGCCGCTGGATGTAATCGAACGCGACACAGATCGTGATAATTATATGACAGCTGAAGATGCGGTTCAGTACGGTCTGGTGGATAAGGTTATCGCCAACCGGTAACAAAACGGAATTTATCGATGAGGGGGCATGAACGATGCCGAAAAATGAAGAAACTCGTATGGTTAGCTGCTCCTTCTGTGGCAAAACACAGGATACCGTGCAACGCTTGATTGCCGGGCCGGGTGTATATATATGTAACGAATGTGTGGAGCTGTGTCAGTCGATTTTGGAGGATGGCGGAAATTTTGCCAGACGTCGTCCGGCAGAGGATACTCCTGTTCGTCTTCCGAAACCGAAAGATATCAAAGCCAGTCTCGATGAATATGTGATCGGACAGGAAAGAGCAAAAATCGCCCTTTCGGTTGCGGTGTATAACCACTATAAACGCATTTATTTCCAGTGGTTAATTGTAAAATGAAGTTGGACACATAAAAGAAAAATCCATAGTGATATA
>CATWUX010000156.1 GCA_958354085.1 uncultured Oscillospiraceae bacterium
ATGCGATGACAAACCCTCAGTACCCCTTCCAGGGGTCAGCAAGTTCTGACCCCTCTGGGGTCTGTGCAAACCACTAGTTTACTAGTGGTTTTGATTATACGGCTCTTGACAAGAAAAAGAAAAGAGTGTATGCTGATGTCATATTAGTTATACTTTTCATACTAATAGGAAAGGTGGTACGCATGAAAGGGTCAAAGGGAAAATATATTTTTGGTACTGTCAAGGTCGGAGAAAAAGGACAGATTGTGATTCCGAAGGAAGCGCGGGAGGTTTTTCATATCAGCCCCGGCGACACGTTGCTGCTGCTGGGTGACGAGGCACAGGGGATTGCAATCGTGAAAAACGATTTGTTTCGGAAGTTTGCACAAGACGTGCTCAACGCCACGGGACACGATGAGGACGAAGGGTGAGAAAAGAGGATGAGGGTATGCTTGCCATTCAAACCGTAGGACTGGAAAAACGATATGCGGCGAAGACGGCGGTTCATGCGTTGAATCTGGAGGTAGAACAGGGAGAGCTGTTTGCGCTGTTGGGCGTGAACGGCGCAGGGAAAACCACCACGATCAAGATGCTGTCCTGCCTGAGCAGCCCAACCGGCGGAGACGCGTTTCTGCTTGGGGATAGCGTGCGCACTCAACCGGCTCTAGTCAAGCAAAAGATCAATGTATCGCCGCAGGAAACGGCGATTGCTCCGAACTTATCTGTGCGCGAAAATCTGGAGATGATCGCGGGCCTGTATGGCAGCGACCGGAAAACCGCGAAGACAAAGGCGGAAAAACTGTTGGTGACATTTGGACTTGCCGAGGTGGCAGCGGATAAATCCAAAACGCTGTCCGGCGGGATGCAGCGGCGGCTGAGCATTGCCATGGCGCTGATTACGGAGCCGCAGATTTTGTTCCTGGATGAACCGACGCTGGGGTTGGATGTGCTGGCGCGGCGGGAGCTGTGGGCGGCCATCCGGCAGTTTAAAGGAAAAGTCACCATCATTCTGACAACACATTACATGGAAGAAGCGGAAGCGCTTTCTGACCGCATCGGCGTTTTGGCCAAGGGCGAACTGCGGGCGGTCGGGACGGCGGCGGAATTGATCGCGCAAACCGGCGCCAAAACGTTTGAGGACGCTTTTGTCCGGCTGGCGACCGAGGGGGAGGCCGATTTATGAGAATGCTGGTTTTTGCCCTGCGCAATACGCGGGAAATATTGCGCGATCGCTTGAATTTGGTCTTTGGAATCGGTTTTCCGCTGGCCGTGCTGCTGCTGCTTTCCGCCATCCAGGCGAATATTCCGGTCAGTCTGTTTGCACTCGATCAGCTGACGCCGGGAATCGCCGTATTCGGATTGTCGTTTATTTCGCTGTTTTCCGGTATGCTGATCGCCAAGGACCGCAGTACCTCGTTTTTGATGCGGCTGTATGCTGCACCGCTGACAGCTGCGGATTTTATTCTGGGGTATACGCTGCCGTTGCTGCCGATGGCCATATTGCAAAGCGCCGTGTGCTTTGTCGCGGCGTTTTTCCTCGGCTTGAAGGTTACGGTCAATGTGTTGCTGACGCTGGCGGTTTTGCTCCCGAGCGGGGTGCTGTTTATCGGCATTGGGTTATTGACGGGCAGTCTGCTCAATGATAAGCAGGTCGGCGGCATATGCGGTGCTTTGTTGACCAATGTCAGCGCGTGGCTGAGCGGCACGTGGTTCGATTTGAGTTTAGTGGGTGGTGCGTTTAAGACGGTCGCGTATTGGCTGCCGTTTGCGCATGCTGTTGACGCGGCTCGTGCCGCTTTAAACGGGCATTATGAAACTATTTTTCCCCATTTGTGGTGGGTGATCGCCTATGCGGCCGGGACACTGCTGCTGGCAATCGCGGTGTTTCATCGAAAGATGAACAGTGATCTCGCCTGAGTTTGGTCAAAAGGCGTCATACAAAAAGAAAAGAAGGTCTGCCGGAACGTTGATCCGGCAGACCTTCTGCTCGATTTTGCGATTAAATGGTATCCAGAGCCTGACGAATATCGTCAATAATATCATCCACGTGTTCAATACCGACCGAGAAACGGATCAGATCCGGCGTAACGCCGCATTCTGCCAGCTGCTGATCGTTCAGCTGGCGATGTGTTGTGCTGGCGGGATGCAGCACGCAGGTGCGCAGATCCGCCACATGCGTCGCGATGGCTGCCAGTTTGAGGTTGTTCATGAACGTGCAAGCCGCTTCACGTCCACCTTTGATGCCGAACGAGATGACGCCGCAAGTGCCGTTCGGCATATATTTCTGTGCCAGCGCATAATAGGGATTGTCCGGCAGACCGGGGAAGGAGACCCAAGTGATGCGGTCGTCCGACGTCAAAAATTCCGCGACCTTCTGGGCGTTGGCGCAGTGCCGCTCCATACGCAGATGCAGCGTATCGATGCCCTGGCTGAGCAGGAAGGCGTTTTGCGGGCTGGGGGTAACGCCGAGATCGCGCATCAGATGGACACGGCATTTGGCAATGTAGGCGGCTTTCCCGAAATGCTCCGTATAAACCACGCCATGGTAGGTTTTGTCCGGCGTCGTCAGCCCCGGACGCGGCCCAATCGAAATTGCCGCTGTCCACGACGACGCCGCCGAGTGCCACGGCGTGACCGTCCAGATATTTGGAGGTAGAGTGCGTGACAATGTCTGCGCCGAATTCAAACGGGCGGCAGTTGATCGGCGTGGGGAAGGTGTTGTCCACGATCAGCGGCACCTGATGGGCGTGCGCAATGCGGGCAAATTTTTCAATATCCAGTACGCACAGAGAGGGATTGGACAGCGTTTCACCGAAGACCAGCTTGGTGTTCGGGCGGAATAACGCACAGATCTCGTCTTCCCCGGCGTTCGGATCCACAAAAGAGACGTCGATCCCCATTTCTCCCATCGTTTTTTGGAACAGGTTGAACGTACCTCCATAAATAGCGCTGGTGCTGATGATGTGATCGCCGTGGTGCGTGATGTTCAATACCGCTACCAGCGAAGCCGCCTGACCGGCGGAGGTCATTAATGCCCCGACGCCGCCTTCGAGAGCGGCGATTTTGGCTTCCACCGCATTGGTGGTGGGGTTGGACAGGCGAGTGTAAAAATCGCCGTTGGTCTGCAGGTCAAAAAGCGCGCCCATTGTTTCCGCACTTTCATAACGGAAAGTGGTGCTTTGATAAATAGGGAGAACACGGGCTTCCCCGTCTTTGGGTTTCCACCCTTCTTGAATACATTTTGTTTCGATGTGCCAGCTCATGGGCGGCGCCTCCTTATAGTATGTATACATTCTAGTATAGCACGAAAAAGTAAAAAAAGCAATCAAACGGCCACACGCCTGAAAGAGCAAAAAGTTTACGCAAAATTCATGGATTTTCCGGGTTATCCGTTGCAATTTTGGCATGGGCTATGCTATAATGGCAGTAAACTGAAAAATTCTGGGCGGTGTGCAGGGCGCAGCCGCTCAAAGCATGGGGTGAGAGACGCAAAAACCTGTGAGCGTCTCTGAAAGGAATGGATAAAAATGGATACGTTTGTGGAACAGATCGTAAAAAAGCAAAAAGGCGGCAAGGAATACGCCATTATTGCGGCGACGATATTGGGCGCGTTGGTGCTGGGCGCGCTGTCGTTGATGCTCGGTATGTTTGCCGCTCTTCTTTTGGTCGGTATTGGTTACGGCGCTTGGTGGCTAATTACGTCCCAGAATGTTGAGTTTGAGTATAGCGTGACGAATGGCGATATTGATATTTCGCAAATTATTGCCCAACGCAAGCGCAAAATCATCGTATCGGTTGCCGGCGAGAAGATTGAGTCGATGGCGCCGTATAAACCGGAGGAATATGCCGGACGCCACTTTGACCGCACCGTGCTGGCGGCTATCAATCCGGCTGGCGAAAACGTGTGGTGCTTTACGTATCACAGCAAAAAGAACGGGCATACCCTGGTTGTGTTTCAGCCGGATGAGCGTGTGTTCAGCGCACTGAAAAACGGGCTGCCCAAGCTGGTGCAGATGGATTTGAACCGCAAAATGGCACACTGACGGGAAGGAGGACGTGAGCGTCCTCCTTTTTACATAGAGCAACTTCGGAAAGGGCGGGAATTGGATGAACATTTTAACGGCACAGGAAATGCGCATGGTGGAGGCTGCGGCTGTGGCGCAGGGACTGGATTATCTCCGGCTGATGGAAAACGCGGGCAGCGCGGCTGCGCGGCTGATCCGCACCGCTTATCCGATCAATCGGAAATCCGTGGCGATCCTGTGCGGACGCGGCAACAACGGGGGCGACGGCTTCGTGATTGCCCGCAAGCTGCTGGAAGCGGGAGCGGAGGTAACGGTCGTGATGATGAGCGGCGCGCCCACCGGCTTGGAAGCCCGGGAGATGCTGTCCCGTATCCGTCCTACGGCGGTCACGATATGCAGCGCGGAAACTGAGCCGTATGTAGCGGCCAGCGCGGTCACTCAGGCGGAGCTGCTGGTGGATGCGGTGTATGGTATCGGCTTTCACGGCAAGCTGCCCGACGAGATGCGGCACCTATTCCGGCTGGCAAACGCGTCGCAGGCGCCTCTGATTGCCGTGGATGTTCCCAGCGGATTGGATTGTGACACCGGCGAGTGGGACGCAGATGCACTGCGGGCGGAGAGAACCGTTACCTTTACGGCGATGAAACCGGCGCTTTTGCTGCCGCAGACGGCCGCGTTGTGCGGAAAAGTCGAGGTTTTGTCCATCGGTATCGAGCCGGAACTGATTATGCAATACACCGCGCAGCAAACGATCGTGGACGAAACGATGGTGCGCAGCTGTTTCGCGCCTCGTCCGGCGGACAGCAACAAGGGGTCATTTGGAACGGTGCTGTCGGTCTGCGGCAGCTTTGG
>CATWUX010000157.1 GCA_958354085.1 uncultured Oscillospiraceae bacterium
GTTTGGTATTAAAAAAGAAAAGGCAGCTTTTGTGGCCATTGCCGGCAAGGGCGCGGAATATGCCCGGTGCAACGCCTATATCGCCGGTCAGAATGGTGCTAACAACGGCGCGTACTTTGAGCTGAAGTTCCGCGACAGCTATGAGTACCAGCTCGGTAGCGCGGCTCCCCATTTGATGTATGATAAAAATTCGCTGCTATGTGACGATGGGTATTCGGCTGTCTATTATTTCCTGGATACCGCTGAAGCAAACTATACCGCTATGGCGAACCGGGCACGCAAGGTGTTTCTGGGGGATGCTGAACAGACGGAACAGCCACTTTCCCTGATGCTGCAGTGCGAAGCCAGTACAACTCAGGACGAGTACGTTTTCGGTATCAGCAAAAAGCGTCCGGTCTCGTTGACGGATTGTACGTCTTTGCAGAAGATAATTGAAGATTTGCATACCGCCGGTGTGGGTCGGATCGTGACACAGTATATCGGTGCGGAAGGAAACCAGCTGGAAGGTAAGGTCAGCAGTACGGTGCTCCCCTCCTCGTTTTTGGGGAATACACAGCAGTGGAATGATTTATGGAAGCTGTCGGAGAGTGATCCCATTGCATTGGATGTGTCCTTGAACGTTTTTTCAAAAAACGGCCACGGGATCAATCGTATTGATTCCGCTATCCGCGACATGACGGATGCGCCGGTGTCTGTGTATCCTATCCGGATCACGACCCGCTATCGCGATACCAAGCAAGTGCCGTCTTACTTTGTCCGTTCGCAGCAGGTGGCGGATTTGGTAGAGACGTTTGCGCAAAAACAGGCTGTACATAAGACCTTATCAGTGAACTCGCTGGCGGATACATTGTATTCGGATTTCCGCAAGTATGATCGCAACGGCCGCACTTATTGTCTAAATAATACGGTGAAATCGCTGGAAGCTTTACAAAAAGCTGGATATACGCTGATGACGGAGGGGGCCAACAGCTATGCACTCCCGTATGTGTCGTATGTGCTTTCTGCTCCGCAGCAAAGCAGCGGCGCTTATCTGGAGGAATACTCCATTCCGCTGTATCAGCTGGTGATGGCCGGTACCGTAGCCTATTCCACTCCTTCTATCAACTTAGAGTCCAATCCCCGGAAACTGTTGCTGCAGGCTTTGGAAAACGGCAGTATGCTACAGTATACGGTGTTCGGCAATGAGGACGTGGATATTTTAGAAACCAATGCGGATTCTTTAATCAGTTGCTCCTATGCGGCGATCAAAGATCGGATACTGGAATACTATTCCGAATTTGTCCGTGTTCGTACGCAGGCAACCGGTTATCTGGTGTCTCATCAGACACTGACGCAGGGTGTTACGCTCAGTCACTATTCCTCCGGCGCCGGTATTCTGGTTAACCAAACGCAGAAGCCCTATACCGCCGCTGACGGAACCGAAGTATCGGCTATGAGCTATGTGGTAGTAAAGTAAGAGGCGGAACCAACCCCGACATCGACAGAGCAGGAGATAATGTGTAATGAGTATAAGAAATCATCGCCTTTCCTATGAAAAGCGGCGTCGTTGGATTGGCTTTACGTTCCTGATCCCTTGGCTGATCGGCAGCATCACGTTCTTTTTGAGGCCGGCCATCCAAACGCTGTGGTATAGTTTCTGTTCGCAGGATAACATGGGAGAGCAGGTTCAATTCACATTAAGCGGTTTTCAAAACTATGCTGACGTGTTTACGTTGGACCGATATTTTCTGCCCAGCTTAACCGAGTCTCTGACCAGCACGCTGTATGAGGTGCCGATCATTTTGCTGTTCAGCATCGTGATTGCCGTTTTGCTGAATAAAAAGTTTTTAGGATCGTCCATGTTTCAGACAGTGTTTTTTGTTCCTGTTATTGTAGCCAGCGGTGTCGTTGTCTCCATCATTCGCGGTGATGGTCTTTCCAGCGATCTGATGAGCAATGGCCGTTCCGGCATGATGTTTGAGGCGGTTTCTCTGAACACGCTTATGCTGGAATCCGGCGTCAGTGAGAGCGTAGTCAACGCCATTATGTATGTGGTGAACAACATTTTTGAGCTTTCGTGGAAATCCGGCGTGCAGATTCTGGTGTTTATTGCCGGACTTAAGACCGTACCGGATTCGCTGTATGAGGTTGCCCGCATCGAAGGCGCCAACAGTTGGGAAGTGTTTTGGAAGATCACGTTCAAAATGATATCTCCGATGATTATCATCAATGTGGTATACACGATCGTCGATACCTTCAGCGATTATCAGAACCCGGTTATGGTCTATATTTCTAAACGTGCGCAAATGATGCAGATCGGGTATTCCTCGGCCATTGCGTGGTTGTATTTTTCCATTATTTTTGTAGTGGCGGGATTGGTACTTGTGATCCTGTCGCGGCCCACCTTTGACTATTCCAAGTCCTAACCGGCGAGGTGATGAAATGATGTATGATATGATCGAACGGTGGAAAGACAGCCGGCGTATACGCCGTACCACAAAGAAGATCGCTCACTTTTCCTGGTCTGCTTTCCGCTTTATTACCCTGTTTTGCCTGAGCATTATCGTGCTTTTCCCTCTGTTGTATATGGTCAGCATTTCACTGCGCCCTGCCGCTGATTTGAATGATCCCTTGGTCGTTTGGATCCCTACCCATGCGACATTTCAAAATATTTTGGATACCTTTGAGGTTATGAACTATTTTGAATCCATTAAGAATACCTTTACTATTTCACTCTTATGTTCCATTTTTTCCGTGGTCTCCTGTTCGCTGGCCGGGTATGCGTTGGCGCGCTTTAATCTGCCGCTGAAAAAGCTGTGGACAGCGCTGGTACTGCTGATGATCATTGTCCCGCCTCAGAATACGTTGATTTCGATCTATCTGCACTATAACAAATTTGATATGTTCGGTATCGGCAGTCTGATCGGGTTGTTTACCGGTAAACCGTGGACGGTATCTTTGATCGGCAACTACTGGTCGCTGTACTTGCCCGCCATGCTGGGCGCCGGCATTCGCGCTGGCTTGTTTGTACTGATTTTCAGCCGCTTTTTCACGAATATTCCGCCGGAATTGGAGGATGCGGCCTCCATCGACGGCTGCGGCGCTTACCGTACCTTTGTTTCGGTGATGCTGCCGAACGCGGTCTCTTCCTTGCTTACCGTGTTTCTGTTTTCCTTTATTTGGTATTGGCAGGATTTTTTCTTCACCTCAATGTTTATTCCCGAAATTCCGACGCTTTCCCTGCAACTGAGCCGCTTGTCTGCCGCATTGGCACAGGCATTGGCTCCGGTGGGAAGCGCCGGCGCATTGGATATCAATGAAGTGACCGTTCGTCTGCAGGCCGGCTGTCTGCTGGCTATCGCACCGCTGGTTATTTTGTATGCGTTTTTGCAGCGCTTCTTTACGGGCGGTATTGAGCGGACCGGTATAGTTGGTTGATATTTTATGAAAAGGAGTAGATAGTAAATGATACGTAGAACAGTGGCTTTATGGTTGATCCTGTGTTTCGCTGCCTTGTCGCTTGCGGGATGCGGTAACGGAACAACCGCCTCGACGGATGGCGAATCCTCTGCCGAAGCCACATCCACCGTGGTCGCGGATTCGACCGATGTAACGCAGACAGACAGCAGCACCTCAATATCAGATATAACGCAAAGCTCAAATGAGAACACCGGGGATGGTAGTAAAATGACAACAACTGCCGTAACAGCAGCAACAACAGCAACAACCGCAGTGACAAGTAACAACTATGTAGTTTCGGATACGATTAACACCGGTTTTGAGACGTTCAAAATCGACCGTCCGGCCAAAAATCTTAACCGCGTCAATGCCTCGGAATTTGGACTTTCTACCTCCAGCGCGGATAACTATCAGGCGTTCAATGCGATTGTCTTTTATTGCGAGGAGCATCCGAATACGGAGGTCGTTATTGACAAAGGTGATTATCGCTTCAAAGAGGGACATTCGCGTATCGTGTTGGATGGTCTCCGGAATATTAAATTTTCCGCCAATGGCGCCAGCTTTATTATGCGGACCCCGTTGTTTGGCATCAATAACTGCAACGGCATCGAGATTAACGGCTTGGATGTGCGTTGGGACTGGGACTATGACCGTTTGGCGGATGTGGTCAAAGTGCTCAATGTTACCGAGAGCGGCGACAGCTTCACGGTCGATCTGGAATTTTTGGAGCGTTCGAACCTGACGCAGGTGAAGGCTGACAAAATGAAGTTTAAGAGTATGTCGCAGGTGGATCCTAACACCTATACTTTTGGTGCCGGCGCAGCTCATAAGGAAATTTATCTCGGCGAGTATTACGGTAAGCCTTCCGGTATCCGGACGCGTACGCTGCTTGGGGGGAATAAGCTGCGACTGGTATATGACACGCCTGCCTCCAATGCCAGTTTGCGCCAGATTAAAACCGGCGACACGCTGATGCTGTTCCATCGTGTGTATGATTGGCACTGCATCACGGTGTCGAATTCGACCAATGTTACGTTTGATAAAACCAATATCTACGGTGCCGGTGGCATGGCCTTTTGCGTGTTTGGCGCCGGCACGAAGTACATCCAGTGGGTCAACTGCAAGATCACGAAAGATCCGCGCCGCGATGACGTGCACGTATCGTCGACAGCAGATGGTCTGCATTTGATCAAATGCGGCGGTTACATCAACATCCAAAACTGTGAAATCGCTTATCAAGGTGACGATGCTATCAACATTGGTACGGTGTGCGGCGTTGTGGAAGAAGTAAAGGATAAACATACGGCGGTGATCCGTGTCGGTGGCGATTCGAAATTTGCATGCTCGGTAGGGGATAAG
>CATWUX010000158.1 GCA_958354085.1 uncultured Oscillospiraceae bacterium
GTTCGGCGCGGACGCGAACTGGGGACGGGTGCTGTGTGCCATCGGGTATTCGGGCGCCAACGTGGACATCACCGGTGTGGACGTGGCGTTCGTGTCGGACGCCGGCCGCATCGAGGTATGCAAAAACGGCGCCGGCATCCCGTTTTCCGAGGAGCTGGCAAAAACCATACTGAGCGAAGCGGAGATCACGCTGGACATCCGGCTGCACGACGGCGACGCCGCCGCCACCGCCTGGGGCTGTGATCTGACCTACGATTACGTCAAAATCAACGGCGATTACCGGACGTGATTCCGGAGGCCGGCAAGGAGTTAGAGGGGATTCGGTTATGAACATATCCACTGCGGAACGGGCGCAGGTGCTGACGCAGGCGCTTCCGTACATTAAGCAATACGCGGGTAAAACCGTGGTCATCAAATACGGCGGCAACGCCATGGTCAGCGAAGAGCTGAAAGCCGCCGTCATGGAAGACATCGTGCTGTTGTCCACCGTCGGCATCAACGTCGTGCTGGTACACGGCGGCGGGCCGGAGATCAACGCCATGCTGCGCAAGATCGGCAAGGAATCCAAATTCGTGGGCGGTCTGCGCTATACGGACGAGGAAACTATGGAGGTCGTGGGCATGGTGCTCGCGGGCAAGGTCAACAAGGGGCTTGTCCAGCGGCTGGAGCAGCACGGCGGACGCGCCATCGGCCTGTGCGGGCTGGACGGCGGCATGATGAAGGCGGTCAAGCACGCGGACGGGCCCGACCTCGGGCTGGTCGGCGACGTGACCAAGGTGAACGTCACCCTGATCCGCAACAGCCTGGAAAACGGCACGATCCCCGTGGTCGCTACCATCGCGGCCGGCGAGCACGACGACAATATCTACAACATCAACGCCGATATCGCCGCCTCCCGGATTGCCGCGGCGATGGGCGCGGAAAAGCTGGTGCTGATGACCGATGTGCGCGGTCTGCTGCGCGACAAGGACGATGAAAATTCGCTGATCTCGGTCGTGCAGGTCAGCGAGGTGCCGCATCTCAAGATGCAGGGCATCATTTCCGGCGGTATGATCCCGAAAATCGACTGCTGCGTCGAGGCGGTGCGCCGCGGCGTCAAACGCACGCACATCATCGACGGCCGCATCCCCCATTCCATTCTCATTGAAATGCTGACCGATGAAGGTATCGGCACGATGTTCCTGTAAACGGAGGGAATTTCATGGATTTTGAACAGCTCAAGGCGACGCACGACGCCAGCCTGATGCCGACCTATGGGCGCTTTGACGCGGCGCTCGTGAGCGGACACGGCGCCACCGCCGTCGATCTGGACGGCAAGGAATACATCGACTTCGGCAGCGGCATCGGCGTAAACGCGCTGGGCTACTGCGATCCCGGCTGGACGGCGGCTGTGGAAACACAGCTGCACAAGCTGCAGCACACCTCCAACCTCTATTACAACGACACGCAAATTGCGTTTGCGTCCGCTTTGTGCGCGGCCGCTGGCATGGACAAGGCGTTTTTGTGCAATTCCGGCGCGGAGGCCAACGAATGCGCCATCAAGCTGGCGCGCAAATACAGCTTCGACAAATACGGCGCGGGGCGCAGCACGATCGTCACGCTGGTGAATTCGTTCCACGGTCGCACCGTCACGACGCTCGCCGCCACCGGTCAGGAGGTCTTTCACCACTATTTCTTCCCGTTTACCGGCGATTTTGTGTACGCCGAAGCGGGCAACTTGGACGATCTGCGCGCCAAGCTGGACGGCACGGTCTGCGCGGTGCTGGTCGAGTGTATTCAGGGCGAGGGCGGCGTAATCCCGCTGGAGCCCGCTTATTTGCAGGCAGTGCAGCAGCTTTGCCGGGAGCAGGATATCCTGCTTATGGCGGACGAGGTGCAAACCGGCGCAGGACGCACCGGTACCTTCCTCGCCTGCGAGCAGCTGGGCGTTTTCCCCGACGTGGTCACCATGGCGAAAGGATTGGGCGGCGGGCTGCCGATCGGCGCCTGCCTGTGCGCCGCGCCGCTGGCCGGCGTAATGAGCGCCGGTATGCACGGCTCCACCTTCGGCGGCAACCCGGTGGTGTGCGCCGGCGGTCTGTACATGGTAAGCACGCTGTCCAACCCCGCTTTCTTGGCGCAGGTTCGCGAAACCGGCGACTATTTGGCGCAGCGGCTGGCGGCGATGCCCGGCGTACGCGAGGTGCGCGGGCTGGGCATGATGCGCGGGCTGGTGCTGGAGGACGGGCTGTCCGCACGGACGCTCGCCGCGCAGTGCCTGCAAAACGGACTGCTCATTTTGACCGCGAAAACCCTGCTGCGGCTGCTGCCGCCGCTGAACATCTCCCGCGCCGAGCTGGATAAGGGGCTGTCGATCTTGGAAGCGACCCTTGCCGCGGCTGTTTAACGTTAAATTGAGGAAAGGAACCGATTGCTATGAACCATCTTTTAAAGCTCCTCGACCTGTCCAAGGAGGAGATCATCGACCTGCTGAATCTTGCCGACCAGCTGAAATATGAGCTCAAGCACGGCATCGAACACAAGCATCTGGCGGGCAAAACGCTGGGTATGATCTTCCAGAAATCCTCCACCCGCACCCGTGTTTCGTTCGAGACCGGTATGTACCAGCTGGGCGGCTATGCGCTGTTTCTCTCGTCCCACGATTTGCAGATCGGGCGCGGCGAGCCGGTCGAGGATACCGCCCGCGTGCTGTCGCGGTATCTGGACGGCATCATGATCCGCACCTTTGAACAGGAGGAAGTGGAAAAGCTGGCGCAATACGGCAGCATCCCGGTTATCAACGGTCTGACTGATTTCTGCCATCCCTGCCAGATCCTCGCGGATCTTATGACGGTACGCGAGCATAAGGGCGTGCTGGAGGGGCTGAATATGTGCTACATCGGCGACGGCAACAACATGGCCAACTCGCTGATCGTCGGCTGCCTGAAAGTCGGTATGAAGGTATCCATCGGCTGTCCGGACGCGTATCAGCCGGATGCGCAGGTGCTGGAATTTGCCAAGAGCTACGGCGATAAGTTCACCATGACCTCGGATATCCGCGCCGCCGCCAAAGACGCGGACGTGATTTTTACCGATGTGTGGGCGTCGATGGGTCAGGAAAGCGAAGCGGCCAAACGCCGTCAGACATTCGCGGGCTATCAGGTCAACAGCGAGCTGCTCGCGCTGGCGCATGAGGGCTGCATGGTGCAGCACTGCCTGCCCGCTCACCGCGGCGAGGAAATCACCGCTGAGGTGTTCGAGGCGCACGCCGCCGAGGTCTTCGACGAAGCCGAAAACCGCCTGCACGCGCAAAAAGCCGTGCTGGTCACGTTGATGAAGTAATGTTCATGCTCACAAAAGGCGTTCGTTGCGTATACTGACATGCGTGCTCGATATCTTCTTCATTGAAAAACAGTGTGATACAATTAAACAAGAAGGTGAGCTTATGCGTACGGAAGGTGTCGGGAAAACAGAAAAACCGCCGAAGAATATTGCCGGTCAATTTCCGGAATGGTATTGGAAATATGGACTGCACGATGCCGTGATTTTATCGGTTTCCGAAAGGGAATTAACTCCGGATTGGAAATCCCCAATTCCCCGAAGGAATTGTCTGGAAATCTGCCTCGACAGCAGCAACGCCATGTGTGAGCAAAACATTCAAAAAATATGTTTATATAACTATAAACTCAAACCCCCGGAAATCCATATCCACGAACTGGAAAAACCGTGGTGGATAAAGGACACCTTGACACAATTGCCCAACAACCACTATCAGTTAGAAATCTTTATTGAAACAGCCAGAAAAAAGCACAAACAGTTTGTTGTTGAGTTTGAATTCCCAGAAATTGAGAGAAAATAACGTGCTCAATGGATTCGGTATTTTCTTTCCAAAAACGTATGTGAAAATCGAATCTTAACGTCAAAATCCGAAAAAACTGAGGCTCCCTCTGATGAGGGAGCCTCAGTTTTTCGATACTGCCTGTACAGGCAGCTTCTTTGCGAAGTGCCGCTTTTGTCTTATCTATTAGGCCAACGCCTGCAAGCTTTGTTCCAGCAGCGTCAGCTTTTCCTGCAGCCGCGCCGCATTCTCACGGGCGGCGTCCACCACGTTGGCGGGCGCTTTATCGGTAAACGCTTTGTTGTTCAGCCGCGCCTGCACGCCCTCCAGCTGCTTGCGCACGTTGTCCATTTCCTTGGTCAGGCGGGCGCGTTCCGCGTCCTTGTCCACCAGCTCGTCCATCGGGATCTTGATCGTCGCGTCCGCAGTCACGATGCTGACCGCGCCCGGCACGTCGAACGCCGCGCCGACCTTGACCTCGGACGCGGACGCCAGCCGCTGCATAAACACCGTACCGGCGGCAAACGTGTCCGTAAACGTGGTTTCCACGAACACTTCCGCCTTACGGGACGGCGGCACGTTCATTTCCGCACGGCGGTTGCGGATTGCCCGGATCGCCTCCATGATGCGCTCCATTTCCTTTTCCTCGGCCGGGAAATCATGCGCCGCGTCCTGTACCGGCCATGTCGACCGCATCAGCGTTTCACCCTCGTGCGGCAGCGACTGCCAGATCTCCTCCGTGATAAACGGCATAAACGGGTGCAGCAGCTTGAGCATACCGGTCATGACCCAGACCAGCACCTGCCGTGCCTGTGCCGCGCCTGCGCCCTGCAGACGGGACTTGCAAAGCTCGATATACCAATCGCAGAAATTGTCCCAAATGAAATCGTACAGCTTCTGCACCGCGATACCCAGCTCA
>CATWUX010000159.1 GCA_958354085.1 uncultured Oscillospiraceae bacterium
ACCGGTCAACCAGTGATTCCTCGTAATTTTTGCGTAATAGTGCCTCGTACAGAAGCGGCATCACCTGAATACCGCCCCACTCCGGTGGTAAATCCGTGCCATCCAAGTCGCAGCCGAGAGCGACCGTATGCTCACCGCCCAAGCACAAATAATGATATAAGTGCCGTTCCAAGGCATCTGCGCCTCGCGCGCCCAGCTGCTGTTCACACAGATTCAGGCCGACCAAGCCACCGCGCTCGACAATCGTTAAAAACTGCGCATCCGTCAGGTTGCGTACATGCGGGTGAACCGCCGCCGATACCGAATGACTGGCGATAAAGGGACGCTTGGTTTGCGCGGCTACATCCCAAAAGCCCTGCTCATTCAGATGGGATACATCCGGGATCATCCCCAGCTCCTCCATACGCCGCACAGCAGCTTTTCCAAACGCGGTCAAACCGTCTGTGCATCCGGAACCGCAGCCATGTCCTAGTTCATTCGAGCCGTTCCATGTAATGGTAACCACCTTTACATCCATCCTATTTAAATCATCCAAATGCAACAAATCACCATTGAGAGCCGATCCGCCCTCTACGGCCAGTATTGCCGTGCAGACGGGTGACGACGATTCTGTGTTAAGGTTTTCTGCTTTACGCGCAATTTGAAACATCTGAGGATACCGGGCGGCAAAATGGTGCGCAGATTGCAAAATAGCGGCGCATTGCCGCCACGCCTCTTCCCCTCTGACACTATCCGGCATCCATACCGCAAACACCTGTATCCAACGATCGAATTTTGAACCGCGTTCCATATCCACGTGCAACGTGTTTTTATCCAGAAATACGTCCTTTGTGTAGCATTCGTACAACGTGTCGCAATGCAAATCAAAAAGCCGCATAACCCTCCCCTGCCTCATACGCACTTTGGATATAATCCAGCTCCAGCACGGTCATCGGATGCGCCTTTTCGGTCACGATCTCAATCACATCGAACCGGGGCTGCAAGTCAACCGGATGCTCTTTTAAAAACAGCAGTGCCGTTTTGATAATCCGATCTTGCTTGGCGGCGGTCACCGCTTCACGCGGCGTGTATAAGGCGTCTTCACTGCGTGTTTTGACCTCCACAAAGGCAATATATTGTTTATTGACCGCAATTATGTCAATTTCCCCAAAGCGTGTGCGGTAGTTGGAGCACAGCACTTCATACCCTTTGGTACGCAAAAACCGAGCAGCCAGAACCTCGCC
Source organism: uncultured Oscillospiraceae bacterium (assembly GCA_958354085.1). GTDB lineage: Bacteria > Bacillota > Clostridia > Oscillospirales > Acutalibacteraceae > CATWUX01. Next base: position 1,224 of record CATWUX010000159.1, read on the forward strand.
GGCTGCTCCTTTGGAAACACCTGCCACTGCAGTGCCCTCCTGTCAGGTTATTCCGCATAAAACTTTTTCAAAAAACTCATGCGATGGATCGGCGAAGGGCCGTATGTACGCAGCGCCTCGTAATGTACGGCCGTTCCGTAACCCTTGTGTTTTTCAAAGGCATACTGCGGATACTGTTCCGCCATTTTCAACATATAGCGATCACGGCTGACCTTGGCAAGGATCGACGCCGCTGCAATAGATGCCGACAGCGCATCTCCTTTTATAACACACCTTGCCGGCGCAGACAGCTCCGGCGGCAAACGGTTGCCATCAATCAAGGCCAGCTCCGGAGCAAACGATAACGCTTCAAGCGCACGCCGCATGGCAAGAAACGTCGCTTGCAGGATATTGAACGTTTCGATTTCTTCCACCGAAGCGCTGGCGATGGCATACGCGGCTGCACGCGCACAGATTTGGTCAAACAGCTGCTCTCGTTTTTTTTCAGACAGCTTTTTTGAATCGTTGATGCCCTCGATGCAATCTTCCGGATCCAGAATGACCGCCGCCGCAAAAACCGGACCGGCCAACGGGCCGCGGCCTGCCTCGTCGATACCGCAAATACAGGAAAAACCTTCGTCGCGGATGGCGCGGTCAAATTCATACGTCGTCATGCGTTGTCTCCTTGTTCAGGGCGTTCTAATGTAATACGCCCGATTTTGCCTCCGCGGAATTCGTCCAGCAGCATAATGGCTGCGCGCTCCGTATGGATCTCCCCTCCGGAAATCCGCATACCGCGTTTTGCGCCGATGGCCTGCAATAGCTCCCAAGGATCCGTCGGCATTGAATCGTCCAGCTTATAGCGTTCTGCCAGAAGAGGGCGATACTCTGTGCCCAAAATGCCCAGCAACCCGCACGCCAATTCCTCGCTGTCTAAAATCTCATCACGGATCGCGCCTGTATACGCCAGATGACGGGCGACCGTCTGATCCTCAAATTTCGGCCAAAGCACACCGGGCGTATCCAGCAGTTGAACACCGCTGTCGGTCGTAAACCATTGGTTATTGCGGGTCACGCCGGGGCGATCCTCGGTTTTGGCTTTACCGCCGCGCGCCATACGGTTGATAAAGGACGATTTTCCGGAATTCGGGATGCCTGCTACCAACGCGCGGATCGGGCGATTCCGCATACCCTTGGCTTCCCACACCGCTAAGCGTTCTGCCAACAGCTCACGCAAAGCGGGCACAAACGCCTGCACACCGCGGCCTGTTTTGCAATCCACCGCTATGGCGGTCAGCTTTTGCCCGCGAAAATATCGAATCCATTCGTTGGTGGCTTTTTCATCCGCCATATCGGCCTTATTGAGGACGATCAAACGTGGCTTGCCCGCGACCAGTGCATTTAAATCCGGATTACGGCTGCTTTTGGGTATACGCGCATCTAAAATTTCAACGACTGCGTCGATCTGCGGCAATACCTCTTGGATTTTTCGGCGCGTTTTCGTCATGTGGCCGGGAAACCATTGGATCGTTCCCATTTGCTGTTCCATGTGTCTTCTCCTAATCCGCTTTCTCCTCGTACAATCCGCCAAACTGGTTCAAAGGCCAGATACGAAACACGGCCTTCCCCATAATATCTTTCTCCGAAACGAATCCAATATCCCCGGAACGGCTGTCATGCGAATTTCCGCGGTTATCGCCCATCACAAATACGTGACCTTCCGGGATGGTGACTTCGCCGGTAAAATGATTACGGGGTGTGAAGCAGTCCAGATACGGTTCCTCCAGCACCTCTCCGTTCAGGATTACCTCACCGGTTTCCGCGTCAATATCCAAGGTGTCGCCGCCCACGGCGATAATACGTTTTACAAGCGGTTCCTGTGTATAGCGATTGATCACGACAATATCTCCGCGCTCGGGCTTATAAAAGAGATTCGTCAAAATCAGACGATCGTGATTCATCAGCGTATATTGCATGGACGGGCCATCCACACCGACGATTCGGAATAAAAATGTAAAAACGACCGCCACACAAATCAAGGAAAAAATCGCCGCTTCCACCCATTCATACAGGGAAACCGCCGCATTCTCTTTAGCGGGTGCCTCATCTTCGGTTTGGGCGGGTGTTTCCAATGCTTCTTGTTCCGTTATCCGTTCTTCTTCCATGGTATATCCTCCGTTATTCTAAATCCCGCCGAAAGCGGACGGCGGCCAAATACGAAACAACGCCCGACCGACAATATCGCTTTCGCGCACAAGACCGACTGTTTCATCCCGGCTGTCTTTGGAATTGTTTCGATGATCGCCCATTACAAACACATAACCATCCGGAATCAGGATTTCCTCTTTGAAATCGTATCGCAGATTGGGATAATGTACATAGGATTCCTCCAGCGCCACGCCGTTGAGAATAATCCGGCCGGTTTCCGCTTCGATATCCAGCGTATCTCCGGCAACGGCAATCACACGTTTGATCAGCGGCTCCTCTATATAGCGGGCAACGATCACAATATCCCCACGCTTGGGCTGATACAGTATATCACTCATCAGCAAACGGTCGCCATTGTACAGCGTATCCATCATAGAGTCGCCTTTTACACCGACGATACGGAATACAAAAGTGAACAAAAGCACGACCACGACCAGCGAAAACACCGCCGCTTCCATCCACTCATAAAGCCCGGCAATCACGCGAGCCGAACGGGCTTGTGTGGTTTTCTGAGCCTGCGCACGCTTATTGTTGTCTGTCATTGCATCGTCACCTTCCGTCTAGGGACTATTATAGCACAGATATTTCCTGTAATAAAGCAAAAAAGGGACGAAAACGTCCCTTTTTTCGATATTTTACAGTTGCTCTTTAACCTTGGCAGCCTTACCGACGCGATCACGCAGGTAATACAGCTTGCTTCTGCGAACCTTACCGCGGCGGATCACCGTCACACCGGCAACGTTCGGGGAATGCAGCGGGAAAACTCTTTCCACGCCGACGCCATAAGAAACGCGGCGTACGGTAAAGGTTTCGGCAACGCCGCTGCCCTTCTTCGCGATCACAGTGCCTTCAAAAGCCTGAATTCTTTCGCGCTCGCCTTCACGAATCTTCACGTCCACGCGCACGGTATCACCGATACCAAAAGCCGGGGTGTTTTCTTTCATGCTGGCGGCAGCAATGGTTTTCAATGCGTCCATAGTTTGAAATCCTCCTTGTTTTTCAGACGTTCGTGCCTCAAAACCGGGCAGAGGACCGTCCGCTTTAATGTCTTGCTTTCGCTTGGCATTAAACCCCATCCCCATTCGAAAACGGGACGGATACCAAATACCGATATATTTTAGCACAGTACAACACAAATTGCAAGCATTATTTTTGCGATAATTCCTTTTTATTGTAGGAGTACAATACATATTGGACAATCAAGAAAAAAAGAAGAAGGACAGAGC
>CATWUX010000160.1 GCA_958354085.1 uncultured Oscillospiraceae bacterium
AGGCCGCGCGCTTTTAAGACTTTTTCTTCAAAAAAGTCTATAAACTCCCGCTTAGCCGTGGTATACATATCCAGAGAATGCACAATACCGTCTGATTGCAGATAACGGATCAGTTTTTCTTTGATATAGTCGTTGTTATGACCATAGTTTACCGCACCGGCGCCACAGAAAAAATCGATATATGTCTTACCGTTTTCGTCCCGCATAGTCGATCCTTTGGCATACTGAAAAACGGTCGGAAAACTCCGGCAATAGGAGCGAACTTCGGATTCATATTGTTCAAATATTTGCGTTTGTGACTGTGTATTCATCTCTACACTTCCTTTTCGCAGACCATTATAGCATAGCAACCTATTGAAATCAAGCATGACATAATGCGTTGGATTGATTTTTCCTTATTCAAGCACTTATGTGCTTTTATTTTGACAATCCCATTCTTTTTTATTCTGTTACAAAGAATTAAGCGATCAATACATTATGTATCAATCGCTTATCCATAATTTTACTCGTTATTTTGTCCCGCAATCTTTATCAAAGCTGGGATTACAGGCGTAGAAATTTTTGCTGTCGAGATGATCGGTCGCATGGCGTAAGCCTTCGCCGAAACGTTGATAATGCACAATTTCGCGCGCACGCAAAAATTTAATGGGTTCGCGTATATCCGGATCATCGATAAGCCGCAGCAGATTGTCATACGTTGTACGCGCTTTTTGCTCTGCGGCCATATCTTCGTGCAGATCCGTAATAACGTCGCCTTTGCTTCCGATATATTCCGCACGCCACGGTAAACCGGATGCGGCAACCGGATATATGCCCGCCGTGTGATCGACAAAATACGTATCAAAACCGGATCTCTTGATTTCTTCCTCGGTCAGATTTCGTGTTAACTGATGAACCATTGCGGCTATCATCTCAAAGTGAGCCAATTCTTCCGTACCGATATCCGTAAGCAGTCCTTTGAGTTCGTCATATGGCATTGTGTAACGTTGACTCAAATAGCGCATAGACGCACCCAATTCACCGTCCGGGCCTCCATATTGACTGATAATGATTTTGGCAAACTGCGGGTTAGGATTTTTAATTTTAACCGGATATTGCAAAGTCTTGTCATATTGCCACATAATTCAGCTCTCCTTCCCGTATTCCCATGGCCATGGACTGTCGATCCATACCCATCGGTTTCCGCCGCTGACCCGATCGCTGGTCGTGATATACGGCCCATATTGTTTTTCATATTCAGCTATCCATTCTCCGCGCTTTTCTTTATAAAAATCACGTAGTTTGATGGCTTCCGCATCGTCCGGATGCGTATCCAGAAAGACGGTCATTTCCCAAATGGCAAAATCGTATGCACGGATTCGTTGCTGAAGCTGCATTTTATTATCCATGGTCACGGCCTCCTGCTAAAAAAGGTTTGTTCAGTTCAGGGAAAATGGTACCAATATCAAACCCTTGTTCCGGTTCGTATACTTTACCAAGCCGCTGCATAGGCACATAGGCCATTCCGACCACCTGCTGTGCGCAACCATTGTCCATGCTGACAGCATTGCCGTTGGCGCCGCTGGGCGGTGATTCCGTTAGATCAAATCCAAAATATTCGTTGTTCAAGATCAATTCTCCTTTCCGTACTGCGGGGACATCCCCCTATATTAGAGTATGAATCAAGAGACTGCTTGGTTCCCAATATTTTATATGAAACAGTATATTCCGGCGACCGTGCGGAAAATGCAAAAAAATAGCCCGTTTGGATATGGGGTTATGCGTAAAAATGTTGGATAATAAGGATGAAATTATTTTGGCAGATGGAAAGGAAGTCTTTTACATGAATGTACGCGTATACAGCAGTAAAGAAGCCATCGGCACTGCCGCTGCAACCCTGTTTGCTGCCCGCGTTATCGCGAAACCCGACAGCGTTTTAGGTCTTGCGACCGGTTCTACACCGATCCCTACTTATCAGAAAATGGCTGAATTGTACAAAAGCGGTGCTGTTGACTTTTCGAAAGTGACAACCTTTAATCTGGATGAATATGTGGGCCTTACACATGAACACGAACAAAGCTATTACTATTTTATGATGGATAACCTATTCCGGCATATCAACGTGCCGTTGGATAATATCCATGTCCTTTCCGGCACCGCAGAAGACAGCGAGGCCGAATGTGCCGCATACGATGCAGCTATCGACGCGGCCGGCGGCATTGATCTGCAAATCCTCGGAATCGGCCGCAACGGACATATCGCGTTCAATGAGCCGGCCGCAGATTTTGCACCGGCAACTCATGTGGTGGACTTGACACCTAGCACGATCGAAGCCAATACCCGCTTCTTCAACAGCTCGGATGAAGTACCGCGCCAAGCGCTAACCATGGGAATCGGCTCCATCATGAAAGCAAAATCGATTGTCATTATTGCGACCGGCGCTGATAAAGCCGAGGCTGTTAAGGCGATGATCCAAGGCAATGTCTCCCCTTCCTGCCCTGCTTCGGTATTGCAGCTGCATCCGGATGTAACGGTTATGTTAGACGAAGCCGCTGCCTCCATGCTGTAAGTGTTTTCATAAAAGCCGGTGCTGTTTTATGCAGCACCGGCTTTTTGTGTGATTTACAGAGTATAAAAGCCACCTTGCTGTATGCGGCAAGGTGGCTTTCCTAAGTTATTCGATTATTTCGATTATTTCCCGTAATAAGCGTTCAAATACATTTGCTTAATTTCGCTCATCAACGGATAACGCGGGTTAGCACCGGTGCATTGATCGTCAAACGCTTGCTCGACCATTTCATCCAACGTAGCCAGGAAGGTTTCTTCCTCAATACCGTAATCTTTAATGCACTTACGGACGCCGACCTTTTCTTTCAGCTCATCAATCGCTTTAAGCAGCTTGTTGAAGGTGTCGTTGTCGTCTTTTCCCACAATACCGATGAAATTTGCGCACTCCACATAACGTTCCAGCGTGTGCGGATATTGATACTGCGAGAAGGTGCCCATTTTACGCGGGCAGGGATCGGCATTGAACTTCATCACTTCATTGATCAGCAGAGCGTTGGCGATACCGTGCGGCAGATGGTGGAAAGCGCCCAGCTTGTGCGCCATGGAGTGGCACACACCGAGGAAGGCGTTGGCAAACGCCATACCGGCCATGGTAGAAGCATCCGCCATCTTTTCACGGGCAACGGGATCGTTGGCACCGTTCTCATAGGCACGCGGCAGGTAAGTGAAAATATTTTTTAAGGCTTTCAACGCCAGGCCATCCGTGTAATCGGTTGCCATCATGGACGCATAGGCTTCCAACGCGTGCGTCATAGCGTCGATACCGGAGGCGGAGGTCAAGCCTTTTGGCATATTCATCATCAGATCCGCATCGATGATCGCCATATTCGGCAGCAGCTGATAATCAGCCAAAGGATATTTGATACCGGAATCCTGATCGGTAATAACGGCAAACGGGGTTACCTCAGAACCGGTACCGGCAGAGGTCGGGACCGCAATAAAGGTGGCCTTTTCACCCATCGTCGGGAAGGTGTACACTCTCTTGCGGATGTCCATGAAGCGCATGGCCATGTCCATGAAGTCCACTTCCGGATGCTCATACATAACCCACATGATCTTACCGGCATCCATGGCGCTGCCGCCGCCGAGAGCAATAATGCAATCCGGCTGGAACGCGGTCATAGCTGCCGCGCCTTCTTTGGCACAGGCCAGTGTCGGATCGGGTGCAACATCAAAGAACGTATAGTGACGAATCCCCATGGAATCCAATGTATCGGTGATTGTCTTGGTATATCCGTTGCTGTAAAGGAACTGATCCGTAACGATAAACGCCTTTTTCTTGCCCATCACGTCTTTCAATTCTTTCAGGGCAACGCCGAGGCAGCCTTTTTTGAAATAAACCTTTTGCGGTGTACGGAACCAGAGCATATTCTCTCTCCTCTCGGCGACGGTTTTGATGTTCAACAAGTGCTTGACGCCGACGTTTTCCGAAACCGAGTTGCCTCCCCAAGAGCCGCAGCCCAGCGTCAGCGACGGAGCCAGTTTAAAGTTGTACAAATCACCGATACCGCCGTGTGAAGACGGGGTGTTGACCAGAATACGGCAGGTTTTCATGGCTTCAGAGAACTTGGCAATTTTCTCTTTTTCCGTTACCGCATTCACATACAGTGAAGATGTGTGGCCGTAACCGCCATCCGCAATCAAACGCTCTGCTTTGGCAATCGCGTCATCAAAATTCTTCGCCTTGTACATAGCCAGAACCGGAGAAAGCTTCTCGTGGGCAAACTGTTCCTCCAGCTCCACCGATTCCACTTCGCCTACCAGCACTTTGGTGGTTTCGGGAACTTCAAATCCGGCGAGCTTGGCAATGTTATAGGCCGGCTGACCGACGATTTTGGCGTTCAGCGCGCCATTGATGAGTATGACCTCGCGCATCTTCTGAGTCTCTTCCGCATTGAGCAAATAGCAGCCGCGCTGTTTCAGCTCCGTCTTGACCGCGTCGTATACTTTCTGATGCACCACGATCGACTGTTCGGAAGCGCAAATCATGCCGTTGTCAAACGTTTTGGACAGAACAATGGAACTGACAGCCAGCTGGATGTCCGCCGTCTCATCAATAATGGCAGGCGTATTGCCCGCGCC
>CATWUX010000161.1 GCA_958354085.1 uncultured Oscillospiraceae bacterium
CGGATAAGGTATGGCCGTTAAACCCGGGACTGGTTTCCATGACCAAATAAGGACGTCCGGATTTAATACCGCGGAAACGGTCACAATGAAAAAGAAATTCCCGATAATTTTGGGCGGACGGATAAGCATCAAATGAGGCAAAGTCTAAGGAGGCGAACAAGCTGTCATTATCAACGTGAAAATAGTTTGAACTGTTATGTGTGATTGGACGATCGGACCATTTTCGGATAATAGCGGCTTGTTCGGCGGCAAAATCCGTGATGCGCTCACGTGAAAATAATCGATAATTGGTGGATAAGGCGGGATTGTGCTGCGTGGTCGCCCGCCGGTCAGTCGGAATTTCATCAAAGGACGTGTAGCTCTGACTCCATACCGCTGTTCCCCATGCGGCATTCAACGCGTCGATGGTGCCGTACTTTTTTTCTAACCAGCGGTGCCATTGTTCTTCGCACACGGCACAGTAGCATTCGCTGACGTTGCATTTGAACTCATTATCCAGCTGCCAGGCAATCACGCCGGGCAGCTGTCCGCACGCTTTTGCTTCCGCTTCCACGATGCGCGCGGCGTATGAGCGGAAAACAGGATTGTTTGTGCAGATATGCTGTCTGCCGCCGTGTGTAAAAGGATGTCCGCGATCGACCAGCATCCGTTCCGGATGTCCATGAGTGATCCAAATAGGAGGTGTCGGCGTAGGCGTACATAAAATAACGGAAATATCGTGCTCATGCAGCTTTTGGATGGTATGTATAAAAAAGGAAAGATCAATATTGCCTTCCGTTGGTTCCATAGTAGACCATGCAAATTCGCCGATACGCACGGCGTTAATGCCGGCATTGTGCATGTGCGCAATATCCCGCTCCAACGTCGCCTCGTCCCAAAGTTCGGGATAGTAAGCCGCGCCGTAAATAGGACGTTTTCCCAACATAGTTTCACCTCTCGTTTTTTGTTAAGCGAAGAGCATTATTGAGCAATGCACCAATTTGCTAATAATATTGCTCTAAAAGCTAATGTTATTAGATAAACTAGCTTATCTGTTTCATAGTATAGCAAACCGACAAAAGAATGTCTATGCGTTTTAGCTATATTTATCGCTTGAAAACAGTATCTTTTAAGTACATATTTGTTTTGTACTTTAATAGTGGCTTTAAAAGGCATGAAAATGTGACGCTAGTATTTAGTTTGCAAGGCTGCCGAATGACAAAAAGCAGCCTTGCTCCGTTTCTGCACGGAGCAAGGCTGCCTAAAAACGTGATATTGGTTTTAAATCAGACTGTCATTCCGGTGTTGAGAATCCTTTTCTCATTCTGCGCTGTGCTCTTGATAGTGATGCGCTTTTTCCAGCATCATATCCTTAACCTTCATCAAGCGTGTGCGGCTGGAACGGTCGTTTTCCTCCAGCTTCATTGTAATGAAGTGGATGGTTTCCTGATACCGGGGAATCATAACGTGTTCGAGTGCATTCACGCGCCGGCGCGTTTTTTCAATTTCCGACGCCATCAGCTGTGTGGCTTTTTCGCATTCCGCCAACCGCAGCATATCCGGCAGTAGCTCCGACAAGCGCAGTACCGCATCATCCAGTTCAAAGGACGTGAAAGCGAATCCATAGGAATACATATCCGCTTCCTCAGAAGTGCGGGTTTTCGCCTCGAACACCGGAATGTCTACACTCATGACGTTGCGTGTAGCGGTTTCCAGCGTGATTTCCTGCTTGGGGGAGAGCAGTGCCGCGTCCAAGGCTTCTTTCTGCATGACGGCGCTTGCAAGGACAAAATGGCTGTGCGCCTCCCGGATGCCGGCTTCAACGCGCTCGCGCAGCAGCTTGTTTTCGCGGATTTTTTCCAGAAACTGCCGCATCAGCTCGTCGCGTTTATCTTTCAGCAGCTTATGGCCGCGCACGGCAGTCGTCAGCTGCTTTTTGAGGCGGGTCAGCTCCATGCGCGTGGGGTTCACGTTCATTACAGCCATTGACCGGCCCTCCTTTGCATTGGTTTATTTGCCATAATATGTGTCCAGCATCTCGTCGCTGATACGCTTGAGCTCGCTGCGCGGCAGGATGGAGAGAAGCTTCCAGCCCAGATCCAGCGTTTCTTCGATAGAACGATTGGTATCGTAGCCCTGCGACACATATTCGCGCTCAAAGCGGTCGGCGAATTCCGCGTATTTTTTATCCACGGCGGTCAGCGCCGCCTCGCCCAAAATGACCATCAGCTCCTTGGCGTCCTTGCCGCGCGCATAGGCGGCAAACAGCTGATTCATGGTGCTGGCGTGATCCTCGCGGGTACGTCCCTTGCCGATGCCCTTATCCTTCAGACGGGACAGCGACGGCAGCACGTCGATCGGCGGCGTGATGCCCTTGCGGTACAGCTCGCGGGAAAGGATGATCTGTCCCTCGGTGATGTAGCCGGTCAGGTCGGGAATGGGGTGCGTCTTATCATCCTCGGGCATCGTCAGAATCGGGATCAGTGTGATGGAACCGTCGCGCCCCTTCAACCGGCCGGCGCGTTCATACAGCGTGGCAAGGTCGGTGTACATATAACCGGGATAGCCGCGGCGGCCGGGCACCTCTTTGCGCGCGGCGGAAACCTCGCGCAGAGCGTCGGCATAGTTGGTGATATCGGTCATGATGACCAGCACCTGCATGCCGAGATCAAACGCCAGATATTCTGCAGCGGTCAGCGCCATTTTCGGCGTGGCGATCCGCTCGATGGCGGGATCGTTGGCAAGGTTGATGAACAGCACCGTGCGGTCGATGGCGCCGGTCTCGCGGAAGGATTCCACAAAATAGTTGGATTCTTCAAACGTGATGCCCATGGCGGCAAAGACCACGGCGAATTGCTGATTGTCGCCGCGCACAGCCGCCTGACGTGCGATCTGCGCCGCCAGACTGGCATGGGGCAGACCGGAAGCGGAGAAGATCGGCAGTTTTTGTCCGCGCACGAGCGTGTTCAGTCCGTCAATGGCGGAAACGCCGGTCTGGATAAATTCCTGCGGGAAATTGCGCGCAGCGGGGTTCATCGGCTGTCCGTTCACGTCCATGCGCTTTTCGGGGATCAGCTCCGGACCGCCGTCAATGGGGCGGCCCAACCCGTCAAACACGCGGGAGAGCATATCCGGCGACACCGGCAGCTCCATCGTGCGCCCGAGAAAACGCACCTTGGAATTGGCAAGGTTGATACCCGCCGCACTTTCGAACAGCTGTACGAGAGCGTTGGTGCCGTCTACCTCCAGCACTTTGCAGCGGCGTTTCTCGCCGCTGGGCAGCTCGATTTCGCCCAATTCATTATAGGTTACGCCTTCGACGCCGGTGATCATCATCAGCGGGCCGGCGACCTCGCGTATGGTTTTATATTCCTTTGGCATCAGTCTTCCTCCCTGCTGAGAACTTCCTTGATTTCCTCGTCCAGCCGCGCCATGCAGGCGGTAAATTCTTCGGCGGCGGCATCCTCGGCAGCATATTTCAAGCGGCCGATCCGCTCGCGTGCCGGCAGGTCAACCAGCGCTTCGATGTCGGCGCCCTGCTCCAGAGCAGCGACCGCCCGGTCATAGAAGCCCAAGATCGCCGTCATCATCAGATATTGTTTGTCGAGCGAGGTGTACGTATCGGTTTCATGGAATGCGTTTTGATGGAGGTAGTCTTCGCGGATCGAACGCGCCGCCTCCAGCTTGAGGCGGTCGGGAGCGGACAACGCGTCCATACCGACCAGTTTTACGATCTCCTCCAGCTCCGCTTCGTCCTGTAGCAGCGCCATCAGACGGCCGCGCAGGAGACTCCAGTCGTCGCGGATGTTATCATTGAACCATTTGGCGAGCGAATCGGCGTACAGCGAGTAGCTGGTCAGCCAGTTCACGGCGGGGAAGTGGCGTTTATATGCCAGCGACGCATCCAGCCCCCAGAACACCTTGACGATACGCAGAGTTGCCTGCGAGACCGGCTCGGAAATATCGCCGCCGGGAGGGGAGACCGCGCCGATAACCGACAACGCGCCCTCAATATTTTGCGAACCGTTGACGATCACGCGCCCGGCCCGTTCATAAAACTGCGCCAGACGGCTGCCCAGATAAGCGGGATACCCTTCCTCACCGGGCATTTCCTCCAGACGTCCGGACATTTCGCGCAGTGCTTCTGCCCAGCGGGAGGTGGAATCCGCCATCAGAGCCACGGTGTAGCCCATGTCGCGGAAATATTCGGCAATGGTGATGCCGGTGTAGATCGAGGCTTCGCGCGCCGCCACCGGCATATCGGAGGTGTTGGCAATCAGCACCGTGCGCTCCATAAGGGAATTGCCAGTGCGTGGATCTTTCAGCTCCGGAAACTCGTTGAGCACGTCGGTCATTTCGTTGCCGCGTTCGCCGCAGCCGATATAAACGATGATGTCAGCCGCCGCCCACTTGGCCAGCTGATGCTGTACCACGGTTTTGCCCGAACCGAACGGGCCGGGAACCGCCGCCACGCCGCCTTTGGCGATGGGGAACAGTGTGTCAATGACGCGCTGACCGGTGGTCAGCAAAATATCCGGCGGCAGCTTTTTCTTATAGGGGCGGCCAACACGAACCGGCCACGATTGCATCAGCTTGACCGTGCGTTCACCCGCGTCGGTGGACAGGGTTGCCACCGTGTCCT
>CATWUX010000162.1 GCA_958354085.1 uncultured Oscillospiraceae bacterium
AAAAATAGGGAGAAAACAAGCAAGTATGCAGTTGGAAGTTGGAGCGATTTTTGAGGGTAAGGTAACGGGCATCACCAAATTCGGCGCATTTGTAGAACTGCCGGTCGGCAAAACCGGCATGGTACACATTTCGGAGGTCGCGCCTACTTATGTCAAAGAAATCCGCGACTATGTGACAGAAAATCAAACCGTGCGTGTCAAGGTGCTGAGCATCAGTGAGGACGGCAAGATCAGCCTCTCCATGAAAAAGGCGATCGAACAGCCCGCGCCGCAGTCGCGTCCCCGCGCGACTTCGCCGGGACGTCCCGGCGGTTTTGAATGGCAGCCCGCCCGCGCCGAAACGGGAAATTTTGAGGACATGATGACCAAATTCAAACAAGCCAGCGATGAAAAAATGCTGGATCTGAAGCGCTCCCTGGACAGCAAGCACGGCGGCTTCTCCCGCAAGGGCTCCCGCTGACGGCTTGTTTCCTTCACGCGAAACACGAAACTTGTAGGGAACGTGTTTCGGCCGTTCGCGCGTTATGCGGACAGCCGAAGCACTGTTCCCTATACTTGTATGTGCCGTTTATCCGCACCGGAAAGCGGCAGGGAAAGGAACGGACGCCACTATGCAGATCTGCAACGCAAAAATTTTCCCCATGGACGGCGACATCATTGAAAACGGCTACGTGACAGTGGAGAACGGCCGTATCACCGCGGTGGGCGCGATGCCGCCTCCACGAACGGAGGCGGACGCGCTGGATGCGCAGGGAGGCTGGCTGCTGCCTGGTTTCGTGGACGCGCACTGTCATTTGGGTATGTGGGAGGACGGCCTCGGTTTTGAGGGCGACGACGGCAACGAAGACACGGATCCCTCTACCCCGCAGCTGCGCGCGCTGGACGCGATCAATCCACTGGAGGACTGTTTCCGTGAAGCGTGTGAAGCCGGCGTGACCACGGTCGTCACCGGCCCGGGCAGCGCCAACCCCATCGGCGGGCAGCTGTGCGCGATCAAAACCTACGGACGGCGCATCGACGACATGGTGGTCAAGGCGCCGGTCGCCATGAAAATGGCGTTGGGCGAAAACCCCAAAACCACCTATCACGGCAAAAATCAGGCGCCGGTCACCCGCATGGCAACCGCCGCCATTATCCGCGAGCAGCTCGCGCAGGCGGTGCGCTATGCCCGTGATAAGCAGCGTGCCGCACAGGACGAGGAAATCGACGAACCGGAATACGACAGCAAATGCGAAGCGCTGCTGCCGGTCGTGCGCGGTGAACTGCCGGTGCATTTCCACGCGCACCGTCTGGACGACATTTTCACCGCGCAGCGGCTGGCCAAAGAGTTCGGGCTGCGTTATGTGATCGTACACGGCACGGCGGCACACCGCGCCGCCGATCTGCTGGCGGCGGACGGCGTACCGGTGCTGTGCGGGCCGCTGCTGTGTGACCGCTCCAAACCGGAGCTGAAGGAGCTGACGCCGTCCAATCCCGCCATTCTGCGCGAAGCGGGCGTCCCTATCGCCATCATCACCGACCATCCGGTCATCCCGCTGCCCTATCTGGGCCTCTGCGCCGGTCTGGCGGTGCGGGAGGGGCTGCCGTACTTAGAGGCGCTGCGGGCGCTGACGCTGTATCCGGCGCAGATCTGCGGCATTGCCGACCGTGTCGGCTCCATCACGCCGGGCAAGGACGCCGATCTGGTGCTGTTCCGCGAAGATCCTCTCTCGGTCATGGCCAAACCCGCGCTGGTGATCGCCGGCGGCCGGCTCTTCTCTTCCACACGCCGGTAAACCAAATCTGTACGAAAGGCTGGTTTCTCCTATGCGCGATATTTCCGTCAACGACATTGAACAGGCGGTCTGCCGGCTCTGCATCGACGCCAACCGCCATCTTCCCAACGACATAAAACAAGCGGTGCTGGACGCAGGCGGACGCGAAACGCTCCCGCTCGCGCGCGACATCATGCACGATCTGGCGGACAACATCACCGCCGCCGAGACGATGCAGCTGCCGGTCTGTCAGGACACTGGCATGGCAGTCGTGTTCATCAAGCTGGGGCAGGAAGTACATATCACCGGCGGACTGCTGGCGGACGCGGTCAACCGCGGCGTTGCCCGCGGCTACACGGAAGGGCTGCTGCGCTGCTCGGTCGTTGCCGACCCCCTGCGCCGCGTCAACACCGGCGACAACACCCCCGCTGTCCTGCACGTATCCCTTGTGGAAGGCGACCGGCTGGAAATCATGGTTGCCCCCAAAGGCTTCGGCAGCGAAAACATGAGCCGCGTCTATATGCTCACGCCCGCCGCTGACCGCGAAACGATTCTGGAACGCATCTGCGAGACCGTTCGTCTCGCCGGCAGCAATCCCTGCCCGCCTATGGTGCTGGGCGTGGGCATCGGCGGCGATTTCGAGCTGTGCGCGCTGCTCGCCAAAAAAGCGCTGTGCCGCCCGCTGGATACACCGCATCCGGATCCCTTCTACGCACAGCTGGAGCAGGACGCGCTGGCGCGTGTCAACCAGCTCGGTATCGGCCCGCAGGGCTTCGGCGGCGTTTCCACCGCGCTGGGCGTAGCGATCGAAACCTATCCTACCCACATCGCCGGTTTGCCGATGGCGGTCAACGTCGGCTGCCACGTTACCCGCCATCGTCAAGTTACACTATAAATTGTTCGTGATTTTTTTACAATTTCTTATTTATTTCTCGGGCACAATCTGGTATAATAATACTAGATTCAATCCCGCTTGGGACAATAGATAGGAGCTGATTATATGAAAATCACCACGACCGGAAGAAAAGTCACCATTCGACCTTCGTTCATCGAGCGCACCGAAACCAAGCTGTCCAAGCTGGACAAATTCTTCGATGCGGACGTCACGGCGGATGTAACGGTTTCTTCGGAGCGGAACAGGCAGCGGGTAGAAATCACGATACGCAACGGCGGCATGGTATTCCGTGCCGAGGAGGCGGCCGAGGACGCGAACGAGGCTGTGGACCGGTTGGTCGATATTCTGCTGCGTCAGATCCGCAAAAACAAAACGCGATTGGAGAAACGGCTGCGCGCCGGCGCTTTTGAGCCGGACATGCTGTCGGACGAGGCAGAAGAAGCCCCCTACCGCGTCGTGCGTTCCAAATCCTTTCCGGTCAAACCGCTGGATGTGGAGGAAGCGATCTTGCAGATGAACATGTCCGGTCACCAATTCTATATGTTCCGCAATATGCATTCCGGCGAGATCAATGTGGTCTATCGCCGCAACGACGGCGATTACGGCCTGCTGGAGCCGGACGCGGACTGAATACCGAATAAAAATTGCCGGGGCTGCGTTTTTTCATAGACGCAGCCCCGGTTTTTGTGGTATACTACAAGCATGACAACGCCGCGAACGTGAAAGGATTGGATATTCGGATGCAGACAATGGAATTTTGTGCCCCGTGCCTGTTCGGCATTGAGGGGATTTTAGGCGACGAGCTGCGCCGTATGGGTGCGGAAAACGTGCGCCCCCAAAACGGCCGCGTACTGTTTTCCGGCAATGAGGCCATGCTCGCCCGCGCCAATATCGGTTCCCGCTACGCGGAACGCATCCAGATTCACATGGGCTCATTTTCGGCGCACACCTTTGAGCAGCTGTTTCAGGGTGTCCGGGCGCTGCCGTGGGAAAACTGGATCGGGAAAACGGATCGCTTCCCCGTCAAAGGCTGGTCGCTCAATTCCGCACTGCACAGTATTCCCGACTGCCAATCCATCGTCAAAAAAGCCGTCGTGGAACGGCTGCGGGAGCATTACCACGTTTCCTGGTTTGAAGAAACCGGCGCCCTGTTTCAGATCCAGTTCACCATCCTCAAGGACGAGGTGTCCCTGCTCATCGATACCAGCGGCGCCGGCCTGCACAAGCGCGGCTACCGCGCCAACGCAGGCGGCGCACCGATCAAGGAAACGCTGGCGGCCGCGATCGCGGATGTGATGCGCGCCCGCACAGCGCCGTTGGTATGCGATCCCTGCTGCGGCTCCGGCACGCTGCTCATCGAATCCGCTCTCGCCGCCAAGCGCATCGCGCCGGGCATCCGTCGGAAATTCGCCGCCATGAGTTGGGGTTGCATTCCTGAGGCATACTGGAAGCAGGAACGGCTGCGCGCCCGCGAGCTGGAACGCACGGACGCCGTCTTTTCCGCATGGGGCGGCGATATCGACCCAAGCTGTGTCGCGCTGACGGAGGAAAACGCCGCCAAAGCGGGAGTCGGCGGCTGCATCACCGCCGCAAACGCGGATCTGCGCGCGTTTCGCCCGGAGGGCGAGCGCGGCGTGGTGCTGTGCAACCCGCCCTACGGCGAACGGCTGCTGGACGTGCAAACCGCCGAGGGCTTATACCGCGAAATGGGGCGCGTGTTTGTGCCGAAACCCGGTTGGAGCTACGCGATCATCAGCCCGCACGAGGACTTTGAAACCTTTTTCGGGCGCAAAGCGGATAAGCGCCGCAAGCTGTACAACGGCATGCTCAAATGCCAGCTGTATATGTATTTCAAGTAAAAAAC
>CATWUX010000163.1 GCA_958354085.1 uncultured Oscillospiraceae bacterium
GTTCCTCGACCGGCTGGAACAGCAAAACGAAGAGCTGCCGCCCGCCTCCGCCATTGCCGAACACGCCGATGTGGTGCGGCTGATGACGATCCACAACTCCAAAGGACTGGAATTTCCCATTGTATTCCTTGCGCGGCTGGGCGGTCTGTTCAACCGCGATTCCACCAAGGGCGACGTCCTTCTGCACCCGGAAATGGGCATTGGCCTGATGCGGCGGGAGGAGGACACGCTCAAGCAATACGATACGCTGCCGCGGCGCGGCGTGGCGCTGACGATTGAACGCAGTGAACGCGCCGAGGAGCTGCGCGTACTGTATGTGGCCATGACGCGCGCACGGGAAAAGCTGTGCATGGTGCTGAGCCTGAGCAATCCCGAATCGGCGCTTACCCGGCTGGCGGCGGCGCTGGGGAACGGCGATACGCTGCCCGCGCACATGGTTCTGTCCGCCGCAAGCATGAGCGACTGGCTGCTGGCAGCCGCCCTGCGGCACCCGTCCGGCGGCATCCTGCGTACGCTGGCCGGCGATGCCGGTGTGTCGGTGCGCCCCGCCGACGCCGCGTGGAACATTCAGGTGATGACCGCGCCGCCCGCTGACGATGAAAGCGCGGACTCCCCCGCCGAAGCTGTACCGGACGCGGCGCCGCTTGACCGGCTGCGCGAGCGGTTCGCCTATGTATATCCGTATGCGGCGCTGCAATCCGTCCCCGCCAAGCTGGCGGCATCCGCACTGGCCGGCGGAACGCTGAAGCGCGAATTCGTGGCGGCGGCGCGTCCCGCTTTTGTAAGCGAGGGCGGACTCACGCCGGCGGAACGCGGGACGGCGCTGCACACGTTCATGCAATTTGCTGATTACGCCCGTGCGGCCTCGGACGCGGGCGAAGAAGCCGAGCGGCTGGTCAGCGCCGGTTTCCTGACCGAGCAGCAGGGACGCATCCTGCCGCTGCCGAAAATCCGCGCCTTTTTTCGCAGCCCGCTCTATGCGCGGATGCAAGCGTCCACCCGCTGCCTGCGCGAGGTGCATTTCACCATCGACCAGCCGGCCACGCTGATTTTGGGCGAGCACGCCGCGCTGCCGCCGGACGCGGCGGATGAAGCCCTGATCGTACAGGGCATTGCCGACTGCGTATTCGAGGAAAACGGCGGACTGGTCATTGTGGATTATAAAACCGACCGCGTATCAGACGCCGCCGCGCTGGCGGAGCATTATGCCGGTCAGCTGCGCATTTACGCCTGTGCGCTCGAGCGCACGCTCGGCCTGCCGGTCACGGAATGTCTGCTGTATTCCTTCTCGCTCGGCCAAACCGTACCGGTCGACTGGAAAGAAACGGGTGAATAACCCCTATTCGTCTGTTTTCCCTTGACAAGTCCGCTCGCGCCGTGATACGATGACCGTGTTGTGCGGTTCTTCTCCGGTCTTATACGCGGGAAGAGCCGTCATCCGTTATTTTGCGAATGAACAATCCAAAATCAAGGGAGTTCTGTTTATGGCCTTCTCGACCATAGTGTTTCTTTTTGCCTTTCTTCCGGTCGCGCTCGGCGGTTATTACCTGCTCTGCACCAAATTCCGGACGCTCAGCAATCTTTTCTTAATTTGTATCAGCTTGGCGTTTTTTGCGTATGCCAATACCCGCCATGTGCTTCCTCTTCTGGTTTTCATCGTAGGGAATCATCTGATAGGCAAATGTATTCAACATGCCGGCGCCTGTAAGCGCAAAAGCCGTCTGTTCCTGATTGTGGGCATCCTGCTGAATGCCGGAATTCTGGTATATTACAAATATACGAACTTTTTCCTTTCCAATGTCAACGCGGCGCTGGGAACGCAGTTCTCCACGCTGAAAATCGTCGTGCCGTTGGGGATCTCTTTCCTGATTTTTCAGGCCGTCTCTTTTCTGGTGGATATTTACCGTCAGGAAGCCAAGATCGACAGCTTGATCGATACGGCGCTGTATCTCACGTTTTTCCCCAAGCTCATCTCCGGTCCGCTGGTACGGTATTGTGATTTTCAGCCACAGATCGTGAACCGCACGCACAGTACGCGGCTGTTTTCGGAGGGGATCGAGCGTCTGATCATCGGTCTGGCCAAAAAGGTGATTTTAGCGGACACATTCGGTGTTTTGGTGGATACGATCTTCGGCTCTCTGAAGGTCGGCATCGACATTCCCACCGCATGGCTGGGCGCGTTTTGCTATATGCTGCAAATTTATTTTGACTTTTCGGGTTATTCCGATTGTGCGATCGGGCTTGCCAAGTTTTTCGGCTTTGACTTCAAGGAAAATTTTGATTTTCCCTATACCTCCTGTTCGATCACGGAATTCTGGCGCCGGTGGCATATCTCGCTTGGCACATGGTTCCGACAGTATATCTACTTTCCTCTCGGCGGCAGCCGAACCGGCAACGTTTATTTTCATCTGTTCGTCGTTTTCTTGTTCACCGGCCTTTGGCACGGTTCCAGCTGGAATTTCATTGCATGGGGGTTGGTCAACGCCTTCTTCGTCCTTCTGGAAAGAGCACTGTGGAACACCAAATTCTATACGCGGATTCCCCGTTTCGTAAAATGGACTGCGACCTTCGTTATCGTCTTTTTCAGTTGGATCCTCTTCCGCAGCAGCGGTTTTATGGACGCCGTGCAATACCTCCGGCATATGTTCGGGCTTGGTGAAAGCCTGCCGGTGGTTTATTCCTTTTCCTATTATCTGAACGCCAAGCTCGGCCTGTTCCTGCTCATCGGCTTTTTCGGCTCCACCTACGCCGGCAGGCAATTCTACGAAAAATTCTGGAAAACCTCTACCAATACCGTTCCCGCTCTGTACATCGGGAAAACGGCGGTGCTGGCTATATTGTTCGTGTTGTCGGTTATGTTCATCATCAACTCGCAATATGCACCGTTCCTGTATTTTCAATTCTAAGAAGCAGAATTTATGAAAAAATGTCGGCTGTTCAGTATTATACTGTTTTTCATATTGCTGTTGCTGCCTCTCGCCTTTTTCAATTTTACCCCCGATTATGTTTCAAAAATTGATAACCGCAAGCTCGCTTCACGCAGCGACGGTATGACCAAATATGTGGAGGATCGTATCGGTTTTCGGGATCAGTTCATCAGCGGCTATACCCTCCTGCACGACCGTCTGTTTCATTTGATGGTGCATCCGAGCTATGAATACGGAGAGGAGGGCTATGTCTTTTTCAAATACAAACGGAATTCCTGCGACACGGCGTATATGGAGGCATTTGCCCAATCCATCAAAGCTATGCAGGATTACTGCGAAAGCCGGGACGTCCCCTTCCTGTTCTGCATGGATCCCGAAAAAGCCGCCGTTTACACCGATTATTTGGCGGACGGATACACTTACTCACGCAGCGGCACGGATTATCTGCTGAAACGCCTGAACGAACTGGGCGTCAATTTTATCGACAATACGGTTCTGCTAAAGGAAAAAAGTAAAACGGAACAGGTTTTCAATGTAAAATATGATGCCGGGCACTGGAACGATTTGGGGGCTTTTTACGGTACAAACGCGATTCTGGAAGCGATGAGCCGTTTCTTCCCCTCGGTTGTACCCAATGCCAAGGAGGATTTTGAAATTTCGACCGTTCTCCAAACTTCCCTGCCGGTTTCCACCTTTCCGATCCACGAAGAGGTGCCGGCGTTCTCGCTGAAAAAGAATACCGGCTACATCGACAAAACCGATTTGTACAAAGCAGAACTTTCCATGGACAAGAATTACCATACCTTCCGGTATTTGGTCAACGAAAACGCCGTCGATGCCCCCAAGGCTTTGGTTTTTCAGGGCAGCTACCTGAATTCCCGGCATCAATATCTACAACCCGCTTTTCGGGAATATATCGCGGTGCATAATTATCAGAACGTCCTGCGTTTGGACTACTACTTCAATATTTTCCGACCGGATTGTGTAATCTTTGAAGCAACCGAATATACTTTTAACAATTCTTTCTTTTCTGGCGCGACTATGGACACCTTGTACTTTCCTCCAGCCTATACCGCCTTCGATTCCTATGAAACCGTCCCCTCCCAAAATCACTGGGATGTGCAGGCGGACAGCGGAAAATCGCTGATCACCCTGCGGCTTATACCGGATTTGCCGGCGTCGTCTCTTGTGTATCTGGATATTGACGGCACCATTTATGATACGCTGTACAACGCTGACGATAACCTGTATACCACCACGATCGAGGCCGCTAATATCACGGCGGACAGTGCTCTTTCGCTTATCGAAATTCACGAGGATATCGAGCAAAAGCGACTGTATACTCTGTCCTATTCCGCACAATAACGTCTCTCCTCCTCACCAAAAACGCCTGTGTTGCCTATCTGTCAAGATATAGGCAACACAGGCGTTTTATACTAAAATCGGATTGAAATCTTTCATCAATTTTCGAGGATGAATTGTGCCAGAAAAGGCAGACAACGCCGCCGGGCTGTCGCCCAGCAAGGAGGATAACGCTTTCTGGTGCAATTCAGGCCGGAAAGAA
>CATWUX010000164.1 GCA_958354085.1 uncultured Oscillospiraceae bacterium
ACAGGGCGGCTGCGGGCGTACGGTCAGCCGGATAACGCTGCTGTCCACGTTCGGCGCGGGCAGGAAGCTGCCGCGCGACACCGGAAACAGCGTCTGCGCTTCGGCGTAATACTGTACCGCCAGCGTGACCGCACCGCATTCCCGCGTACCGGGCCGCGCGCACAGCCGCTGCGCGGCTTCCTTTTGCACCATGACCGTGATGCTGTCCACCGGGAGACGACTTTCCAGCAGCCGCATCAGGATCGGCGACGTGATATAATACGGCAAATTGGCGCATACGGATACCCGCCGCCCGTCGAACTTTTCTTTCAGCAGCGCCGGCAGATCCAGCTTGAGTACGTCGCCGGACACGATCTCCACATTGTCATGCTCCGCGAGCGTTTCCGCCAGCACCGGCGGCAGCCGGTCGTCCAGCTCGATCGCCACGACCTTTCCGGCGCGTTTGGCCAGCTCGTGCGTCAGCACGCCGATGCCCGGGCCGATCTCCAGCACGCCGGTTTCCGGCGCCGCGCCGCACGCCTCCGCCATGCGGGGGCAAACCGAGGGATTGATCAGAAAATTTTGCCCCAGCTTTTTAGAAAACTGGAAGCCGTGTCGGGACAACAGGGATTTGATATGCGCAATATCCGTCAAGTTGGCCATAGGTCACCTGCTTTTTTCAAATTCTGCGGCGGAAAACGCCTCCGGCAGCAGCGCGGATAAGGTCGTCGTGCGGCTTTGCGTGCCGGCCGCGTCGGCGCAAATCACCGTCATGTCGCCGAACTCCGCCAGCAATTGCCGGCAGATACCGCACGGCGTGACCGGCTTCTCTCCCGCAGCAACCGCCAATGCGATAAACTGCCGTTCACCGGCGGTCACCGCCGCGGTCAGCGCGGTACGCTCCGCGCAGATCGTTCCGCCATAGGAGGCACATTCGCAATTGGCGCCGATATACACCGCTCCGGACGCACCCAGCAGCGCCGCTCCCACCGCAAAGCCCGAATACGGGCAATACGCGTTTTCCCGCGCCTGTCGTGCGCGGGCAATCAATTCCTGTGGCTGCATACCGTTTCCTCCTCACCGCGCGTTTTCTTTATTGTATCACACAGCGCCGCTTTTTACCATAGCCGCTGTTCCGTAAAACGCATAATACTAAAATCTGACTAAACGTTTTCAATCAGATTTTAGTATAAAATCCCCGCCGCCGTTTAACGGCGATGGGGATTCGACAGATCATACGCGAATTTTCATGGAAATATCCATCGCCTTGACCGAGTGCGTCAGCGCGCCGATGGAGATGATGTCCACGCCGGTTTCCGCCACCGCGCGCAGCGTCGCATCGGTGATCCCGCCGCTTGCTTCGAGCAATGCCCGTCCGTTCACCAGCTGCACCGCCTGCGCCATGGTCGCGCAGTCCATGTTATCCAGCATGATGACGTCCGCGCCCGCGTCCAACGCCTCCTGCACCTCGGCAAGGTCACGCGTTTCGACCTCCAGCTTCACCATATGCCCCAGCCGCGCGCGCAGCGCGGTCACAGCGGCGGTGATTCCGCCCGCCGCGTCGATGTGATTATCCTTGAGCATGGCGCCGTCGGACAGATTATAGCGATGGTTGCGGCCGCCGCCCACGGTCACGGCGTATTTTTGCAGCGGGCGCAGCCCCGGCAGCGTTTTACGCGTATCGGTGATGGAGGCGTTTGTCCCTTCGACCAGCTTGACATAGCGCGCTGTCGCCGTCGCGATGCCGGACATATGCTGCAGCAGGTTGAGCGCGGTGCGCTCGCCCTTGAGCAGCGCGCGCGTTTTGCCGTTCACCTCGGCAATGCAGTCGCCCGGCTTGACCGGCTGCCCTTCCCCGATAAAAACGGACGCGGTAAACGTGTCATCCAACAGCGTGAATACGCGCAGCGCCACGTCCAGGCCGCACACCACGCCTTCCGCCTTCGCCACAAAGCGAGCGGTCGCGCGCGCGTCTTCGGCGATCATGTAATCGGTGGTGGTGTCCAGATAGTGAATATCCTCCTGCAAGGCGGTTTTGATGAGATCGTCCACATAAAAAAGCGGAAGCGTCATATGTCAGCCGTCCTTTCATCCGAAACTTCCTGTAAAATGATGGTGCAAACCGTCGCGAGGCTTTTCGCCTCAATATAATCCGGCGTCAGCGCGTAGCCGCCGGTGCGCAGCTCCTGCAAAATCTCCCGCGCTTTTACCAGACCGGTTTTGACCGCTTCATAATCGGGGATCACAAACCATGCCCGCTGCATGATTTCGCGGATGGCGGTACGATAGCCGTGTTCCAGCGGCCGGGTGCCGGCGGGCGGGGCGGGCGGCGGAGCGGTCACACCGCTGCTTTCATGCCGCATCCGGCGGCTGATGTCATAGGTTGTGCGCCGTGCAAACACCAGCGCCTCCAGCAGCGAATTGCTCGCCAACCGGTTGAGCCCGTGTACGCCGGTGTGCGAACATTCGCCCGCGGCATACAACCGGTCCACCGTGGTGTCGCCGTACACGTTCACGTCGATGCCGCCCATCAGGTAATGCTGGCACGGGAACACCGGGATGCACTCCTTGGTAATGTCCACGCCCTCCTCCAAACAGCGGGCATAGATCATGGGGAAACGATTTTTGATAAATTCCTCGCCGCGGAAACGGATATCCAGATAAAAATCCTCGCTGCCCGTGGCGGCCGCCTCCTGCATGATGCAGCGGGACACCACATCGCGGGGCGCCAGCTCACCGCGCTCGTCGTAGCGCTCCATGAACCGCTCGCCGCGGCAGTTGAGCAGCAGTGCGCCCTCTCCGCGCACCGCCTCGGAAATGAGGAAACGCTCCCGTCCCTGCGCGGCGGCAAACGCCGTGGGGTGGAACTGCACCAGATGCAGATTTTTGATACGCGCACCCAACTCATGGGCAAGCGTGATGCCGTCGCCGGTGGCGATCGCGGAGTTTGTGGTGTAGGGATATACGCGGCCGATACCGCCGGTACACAGCACACAGTACGAGCAGGTCAGCGTCCGGTATTCGCCGTTGACCAGCAGTCCCGCCCAAAAACCGCCCTCGGCGGGCGTCAGGGTTGCCAGCTGCGCATACTCCATCAGCGTGATATTCGGTTTTGTCTGCGCCGCGGCAAGCAGCTTTTCGGTGATCTCCCGCCCGGTGGAGTCCTTGTGGTGCAAAATGCGCCGGCGGGAATGGCCGCCCTCCAGCGTCATGGAAATATGGTGCGCCGGATCGCGGTCGAAATCCACGCCCATTTCCTTGATCAGCCGCAGCACATCCTCCGGCCCCTCGTTCACCAGGATCTCCAGACTGCGCAGGTCATTTTTATAGCCGCCCGCAATCAGCGTATCCGCGATATGCAGGCGATAATCGTCGTTGGTTTTGTCCACAACCGCCGCTACGCCGCCCTGCGCCAAAAAGCTGTTGCACAGCGTCAGCTCCCGTTTGGACAGCACCAGCACCCGCACGTCCGGCGCAAAATTCAGCGCTGCATACAAGCCGGCCACGCCTGAGCCGGCGATCAGCACGTCATAATCGTTCATGCCAAAGCACTTCCTTAAACAGATCACTTTCCGAATTTCAGCATATTTTCCAGACTCGCGCGCGCGGCGTTCATTGTCGCCGGCTCCATCTGAATTTCCTCTCCGCGGGTGCCGTCCATGGCGGCCAGCACGGATCGCAGCGTCGTTCGTTTCATATCCGGGCAGGTCAGCGTGTCACAGGCGATCTGATGCAGCCGTCCGGGATATTGCGCCGACAGCCGGTCCACCACGCCGCGTTCGGTCGCGACCAGCACTTCGTCGTCCGTCGCCCGTATGTAGTCGATGATCGCAGCGGTCGAGCCGATCATATCCGCGAGCGCCAGCGCCTCCGGCGTGCATTCCGGATGCATCGCCACCTTGGCCGCCGGATGCGCCGCCTTGGCCGTGCGCACGGCTTCCGCAGTGAGCGCGTGGTGAACGGGGCAATAGCCGTCCCATGTCACGATGGTTTTCTCCGGCACCTGTCGGCGGACATAATCCCCCAGATTCTGGTCGGGGATAAACAGAATCTTGTCCTGCGGCAGCGCCCGCACGATTTTCACCGCGGACGACGAGGTCACGCACACATCACAGACAGCCTTCAACTCCGCCGTGGTGTTGATATAGGCGACGATGGCATAATCCGGATGGGCGGCACGGAATTCCGCTACCCGCTCCGGCGCGATCTGCCGCGCCATGGGGCAGTCCGCCGTCGGCTCGACAAGGATCACGCGCTTGTCCGGCGACAGGATCTTCACGCCCTCCGCCATAAAACGCACTCCGCACATCAGCACCACGTCAGCGGAGCTTTGCGCCGCCTTCTGCGCGAGCGCAAAGCTGTCGCCGATCACATCGGCAAAATCCTGCACCTCGGGCGACTGATAGGTATGCGCGACCAGAATGGCGTT
>CATWUX010000165.1 GCA_958354085.1 uncultured Oscillospiraceae bacterium
TTTTCCATTGTCGAGCGGAACGTTTCCAGCAAATCTTCCGGCACGAAATTTTGCGTGGTACCGCCAAAACCTCCGCCATGCACGCGCCAGGCTCCGTGGCCGTCCAGCACCTGCTGTGCCAAACAAAGGGCAAGCGACAGTCCTTGAAATTGGACATCGCACACGGGATAGACGTTTTGCAGATATTCAAATGAGGAGTGACCGGATTCGATGATCAGGCGCTTGAACTCGTCGAAATCCCCGGAGGTCAGCGCCGCCACCTGTCGCACGACGCGGTCGTTGTCGCCGAGAAAATGCAGTGAGCGCAGTACGGCACGATCGCCATGCAGCTTTCGCAGCTGCGGGAGCTTCGCCATGAGCTGCTCACGAGTGGTCTCGCGCAGGAAGGTTACGCCCAGCGAAGCGGCGACGGCTTTCATTTCCGCCGGGATGGCGGCGTATTCATGTGTCAGGTCGGCGTGATTTCCGCCGGTATCGACGATGCACAGGCGATAGCCGCTGGCGGCAAAATCGAAATCAACCGACTGGATCAGCGTTTTTTCGGTATCGGCAAAATCGATGGTGATGATACCTCCGACCGACGATGCCATCTGATCCATCAGGCCGCTTGGCTTGCCGAAATAGACGTTTTCCGCATATTGCGCGATTTTCGCAATTTCGACCGGATTCACCGGCTGTTTTGCGTTATAAAGGCGGCTGAGAATAACGCCGACGAGAACTTCGAACGCGGCGGAGGAGGACAGACCGGAGCCTTTGAGCACATCGGAAGTGGTATAGGCATCAAAGCCGCCGATCGCGTATCCGAGCTGCCCAAAGCGAGCGGCAGTGCCGCGAATGAGCGAGATGGAGGAAGTGGTTTCGGCATCCTTGCGGTCGAGATCGTCCAGCGCAACGACGTCCAGCGGGTAGCCCTTGGACTGGATGCGGATCGTGTTGTCGGCGCGCGACGCGACAACGGCGATGACATCCAGATTGACGCTGGCGGCGAGCACGCGGCCGTGGTTGTGATCGGTGTGGTTGCCGCCGATCTCGGTGCGGCCGGGCGCGGAAAACAGCAGCAGCTCCTCCGCATCCCCAAATTGAGCGGTGAAAGCCTCCACAGCTTCGATGTAGCGGGTGTGCTGTGACGCAACACGGTCAGCGCCGTATAGGCGGGTGAACAGCGGATCATACTGGCCGGTTTGTATTTTTTGGATGAGACGATTGGCGGCTGTCATGAACAACGACATCCTTTCGCAGTAAAAATTCGCAGTATATGCAGTATATATCTTATTGTATATAGATTCTCCCGCAGCCGCAATTGCGGGATAAATCAATTGTATGGACAAATGTTGCAATAAAGGGTATACTGATAAAGAAATCCGGATATGGAAGAAGGATACAAAATGGATAGTTTCAAATTTTCGTTTACGGATACGCGCAAGGAAAATTTCGGCATGGCGGTATACAATACCGGCTATCAGAAATGCGACAGCCGCTATACCTGGGGCCCGGCGCTGCGGGATCATTATTTGGTGCATTATATTTCGGCGGGGCAGGGGACCTACCAATGCGGCAGCCGTACTTTTACGCTGCATGCGGGCGATATGTTTTTGGTGTTCCCGTCGCAGGTGGTGAGCTACACCGCCGACCGTGAGCAGCCATGGGAGTATTACTGGGTAGGCTTTAACGGCGCAGAAGCCAAGCGTATAATCCATCAAACCGGTTTTTCCAAGGAGAATCCGGTGATCCGTTTATCGGAGGCAGGGGACGTGAAGGCGTTGCTGCTGGATATTTACAACGCGCGCGGACGTACGCCGGAGGCGGACGCCCGCATGGTCGGCTATTTGTATCTGTTTCTCGGACGGCTGATTGCCTGTACGGGAACGGCGCCGGATCCGGCGGAAAAGCAGGAATATTTGCCGCAGGCGCTGCGGTTTATTCAGTACAATTATGCCAGCGACATCCGCGTACAGGATATTGCACACTATGCCGGCGTAAGCCGCAGCCAGCTATACCGTGTGTTTGAAGAAAATTTTGACAGTTCGCCGCTGGAATTTTTGCAGGGGTTTCGTATCAACGAGGCGTGCAGTCTTTTACGCTATCCGCATTATACGATCGCAGAGGTTGCCAATTCGGTGGGATTTAACGATCCGCTGTATTTTTCCCGGGTATTTCATCGGCTTAAAGGCGTTTCACCGACCGCGTACCGCCGTTTACAGGAACAAGAGAGAAAAAAGAAAGCAAGGGAAGAACCGAAGTAAATAAATTTCTAAAAAATGTAAGGAAAATCATACATATATTGGGAAATCGGTTGACAACGTCGTATATACTACCGTATAATAAAAAGCACCGTAAAGAATTTCTGTTTGTTATGAATAGGCTTCGGGGAAACTTGGTATACAAGGAGGGGAAGATAAAATGAAGCAACCGACATGGCGCATCGGTATGAAGCTGTTGGTGCTGATGCTGTTGGACGTCGGTACGCTGGGCATGGCTATGATAGTCTGGCAAATTTTTTCGGTTTCTTTCTTCCCTCTCATATTGCTGCAGATCTTGTTTGCTCTGTTTGCGCTGAACATAATGACACTGATGCCGATACAGGCGGCTCAGAGACTGCACATCGTGTCGCCGGGCAGCTTGTGGCTGGTAACCTTGCTGTATTTTTTGTTGGTTATGCTCTCTACATGGCTTAGCTATCGCTGGGTGACCGCAAAAACGTACAGTATCCTTTCGCTTTTGTTGCTGGCCGCTTACCTGATCAGCGTCAAAGCAATGCATACGGTACAGCGTCGCCGTACCCGTCGGCGGAACAATAGCCGCCGGGTACAGTCGCAAACCGTGCAGATGCTGGTGCTGAATTTGAGCGCTGCGCTGGATGGGCTGCAAACCGTGGTGGAAACGCGGCAATATGCCGGGTTATGTCGCGCGTATGATGCGCTGCGGGTGCAGGTGGAGCGCAGCACGCCATTTGGCCACAGCGACATGCCGGTGGTGGAAAATATGGAGGAATGTATCGCAGACCGGTTGTCACGTCTGACCAAGCTGGTTTGGCAGGCGGAAGATGCTCCGGGGGAAGAAGCCGTTTCCCAGATATTGTCCGAATTGCTGTATGTAACAGAGTTGGTAAAAAACAGGGAAAAACGCTTGGCGCCCATGTAACTGAGCGTATTCGAAATTTTTACATAAGAATCACATAAAAACGCCACTGTCGGACACGGCAGTGGCGTTTTGCAAATTTGTGTTTGAGGCTTCTTCCTTTCTTGTGTCGGTATTCCAGCATCCGTTTTCGGCAGAAGCCGGACGCCCTTCAGCAACGCGCTGACCACCGGACAAGATCAATACATGGGACTCACCTTTTCATCCGAATTTT
This sequence comes from uncultured Oscillospiraceae bacterium, assembly GCA_958354085.1. Classification (GTDB taxonomy): domain Bacteria; phylum Bacillota; class Clostridia; order Oscillospirales; family Acutalibacteraceae; genus CATWUX01. The sequence goes on from CATWUX010000165.1 coordinate 3,353, forward strand.
AAAATCTTTTATTTTAAATTGCATATTCAATTGGAAATACGGAAACCTAAAAACGAACAAACAAGGACGTGACGAATAACGCTGCTCTGTTTGATGCTTGTTTTGTGAAGCCGTTGTTTTTTTCCGTTTGCTAACAGAAATCGTGGGAACACGAGGTTATTCGTATTGAAAACAAGCGACTGCTTGATCCGCAGAGACGTGCCATCAGGGGAGAGGAAAACACCCTCCTGTGAAAACGATGTGTTCGATCAACGTATGTGCAGAACAACAATCCGTTTCAGAAGCCTTCTTTGGTCATGCCGTCCGGGAAGCCCCATACGGGTGCTGTCCCGTATGAGAAAAGAGCTGCGCTTCACTGTCATTGTGCATGGGACCCACCCCTTTCTAAGAGCAGCGTTCGGGAGGATCGACGATCCTCATTTCCTTATGCCTTTCTCTCTTTTGCAATTTCATTATAGAACATTATTTGCAGAAAGTCAATAGTTTTTTTGCTAAAAAATATTTAATTGTAGATATTTTAACTTAGTGTAAATTCTTTTGTTTGGCTCTTGACGAACGCCATTCAACCATGTAAAATAAGAATATACCTGTGCTTTGGGTGCGGTGTATGCCGCGCCTATTAACAGCCAAAGAATGGGATGAAAAATATGTCAGATGAATATGGCGCGGACTTGGTGACCGTCGTGGATGAAGAGGGTAATCAGCATCAGTTTGAAATTGTGGATGCCATTGAAACCGATGACGGGCGGTATGTGGCTTTGCTGCCGATCTATGAGGATCCGGCGGAGCAGGTCAATGATGACGGTGAGCTGATCATCCTGGAAGTTGCGGAGGAGGATGGCGAAGAACTGCTCGTGCCGATCGACGACGAAGATACTTTTGAGGAGATCGCGGAGATCTTTGAAGAGCGTCTGTCCGATTTGTATGAAATCGAGGAGCTTGAGGCGGAACCGGAAAACTAAGTGATCGGTTCGTTTCCCTGCCTTGTGCGTGGACTGCGGCTTTTTAACCCTACTACAGTGTGATATCGGGAGCCCAGCTCCGGA
>CATWUX010000166.1 GCA_958354085.1 uncultured Oscillospiraceae bacterium
GTCGGCCAGAAATATACCGGCATGGTGAAGTCCTTGACCTCCTACGGCGCCTTTGTCGATTTGGGCGGCGTGGACGGTATGATCCATATTTCCGAGCTCTCCTGGAACCGCATCAAGCATCCTTCTGAGGTTGTGAATGTCGGCGACATGGTGGATGTCTATATCCGCGATCTGGACACAGAGAAGAAAAAGATCTCGCTCGGCTACCGCAAATCCGAGGACAATCCTTGGGAGAAATTCAAAGCGGAATATCCGATTGGTTCGGTTGTGACCGCGAAGATCGTCAGCATGACCACTTTCGGCGCGTTTGCGCAGATCCTGCCCGGTGTGGATGGCCTGATCCACATTTCGCAGATTGCGAATCGCCGTATCGAAAAACCGCAGGATGAGCTGAAGATCGGTCAGGAAGTGACCGTGAAGATCACCAATGTGGATTATGAGAACAAGCGTATCAGTCTGTCGATTCGTGCTCTGCTGGAAGATGCCGAAGCAGCGCAGGCAGAAGACGCTCCGGCGGCGGATGAAACCGCCGATGCATCGGCCGAATAAACGAGAATTCTAAAAAACAGCAGCACAGCCTACAAGCTGTGCTGCTGTTTTTCGTATATTGGTTGTAGGAAGAGCCTTGAAATGCTATACTGTAAATAAAGAATATGCAGAAAGCGTAGGGAGGGCTGCTTATGCTTCGACAGAAACATCACCGCAAATGGTTGTGGCTAATTTTGATTGCCTGTTTTCTGATTGCCGCCCTGAGTATCGGCTTGCTTTTGTTTTCCAAGCGTGCCTACACCGCGTAGGATTTTGGGATTTTGACGATTCAAAGCCCGTGTGACTATAACGCCAACGGCGTAGACGATTACACGGATCTGTTGCTGGGCGCCCGGCAGGACGCCAAACGGCACCCCACTTATGATGGGCGTTATTGGGAAAGCGGTTATCCGCCCGATAATATCGGTGTTTGTACGGATGTGGTATGGCGCGCCTTCAAGCAGGCGGGATACAGCCTGCGCTATATGGTGGATCGGGATATACAGCAGCGCCCGGAGGCGTATGCAGGCGTGATCACGCGGGATGATAAGATCGATTTTCGCCGCGTATGCAATCTGCGGGTATTTTTGGAAAAGTACGCGGTTTCGCTGACGCTGGATACCGATGACATTGCCGCGTGGCAGCCGGGAGATATTGTGATCTTCCGGGAAGATAAGCACATCGGCATTTTATCCGATAAACGCAACAAAGAAGGAAAACCGTATGTCATTCACAACGGGGGCCAGCGCAATCGGGAAGAGGACTATTTTTACCGCACCACCGTGACGGGACATTATCGGTTTGACGCCTCGCGACTGGACGAGGAATGTCTTGTGGCGTGGGAAGAATAATATAAAGGCAGCAGCAAGCGAGTGAGTGAGTTTCTCTTCGTTTGCTGCTGCCTTAAACATTGTGCTGTAATCGGCGTTATTGGTCATGATGACGCGGATTCCGCATAGTGGGGATCGTGCAGAATGATGATAAGATTTGGTTCATACGCGACCCGAACGTAGCCTTCTTCCTCGTATTTCTTTATTAAGGCATCCGCGTTTCGTTCGTATCCCGGACGAAGATCCAGTACGATGTATTCGGTCTTATGCTTGGATTCATGGTTATAAATAACCGGACGCTGGGATAAGGCCGGCACAAAAAAGCCGGAAGCTTGTACCGTTGCCTCCTCCGGCACCATCTCCAGATAGGTGTCTAACTGCCGGTATTGCGTATGGTCGCGGATATAGGAAAAGTTATCCGAATATCCGGACATGGTGGATATCGAGAGCATGCAGGAGGCAACGACGATAAAGGGAACGATATAGCGGCGGGTTCCGGAACGCATTTCCGATAGGTTTCGTACTGACAGATAAAATATCAAAGCGGAAGAACCGAAAATGTACTGAAAATAAATGGAATACTGGTATACATAATTGGTGAGCAGATTGACCACCAAAAACGGAATCAAAAGAACCAGCTGCGACAACCGGCGGTTCAGCAGCGGCAGTACGCCGACCGGTAACAGCATCAGCAGCAAAAAGCGGAATTTGTCCTCAGTCAGAAGCTGCGTGAACATATACGCGGGATTTAAAAAAATCGTTTTGACGACGTCCAGCATACCGCCGCTTGGATCGGTCATAAAGTTCCCGTACCGCCCCAGCATGGCGCCGTGTCCCATCGCGTTTAAGATGCCGAGCGCAGCAAAAAAGTAGGTAACAGAACCCACAAACAGAATCGCGCCGTCCCGCCATTTCTTTTGGCAGATGATGGCAAACAAGGCGACGCAGGCTACGTAAATAGCCGCGTCTTCTTTAACCATGAGAGTCAACACCGCGGAGATATACAGCCCGACGGTTTGCCCTTTTTCCAAGAAGTACATGAGCCATAGCAGCAGCGGCGCGAGAAACATATTCTCATGAATATCGTAAAAGCAGCCGCCCATCAAAGCCGGATACAGACAATAGGCAACGCATATGCCCAGCCGCGTTTTGCCGCCGAGCTGAAAATGTCCGCTCAGCAGATACAGCGGGATAACGCCGCTGACCACGACCAAGGCCTGTGACAGCTGCAAGGTAATCGGGTTGGGGAAAATCGCGTAAACCGGCAGCAATAAATAATAAATCGGCGAAAGATGAATGGCAAAATGGGACAGAAGCCCGTCACGTTCACAGGTGGTCATGGGGAGAAGGGTTTCTTTCATATTATAAAACATCTGCGCAAAAATACCGAAATCATAGGTAGAGGTACTATACTTGAGGTAACGGAACGTGGTAACGCCGCCTACATAAAGGAAATACACAGCGGCGGCGAGAACAATGCCCAGTATAATGCTCCGGCGAGAAGGGTGATAATCCGTCAGCTTCAGCTTGTCATCGCGAAGAAGATAATACCCCACAAACACTAAAACAACCAAAACCACCAGCGAAAAATAGAATTCCCGCTTGCGAAACAGCATCAGAGCCGCAAAAGAAAAAACGGTGGTCAGTAAGCCGATTGCGTCCGATCTTCCGTTTGGAAGCCGGATATCCAAGACGGTCAAATAGGCGAATGTGAGTAGCATCACGAGTAGAAACTGCCATTTCGATAGGATTTGAACAAAGGAAAGGGTATCAAAGCCGATGGCGGTAGTCAAAATGGCGTAGATACTGGCGACGCACCAGCTAGACAAAAAGCGGATAAACAGTTTTTCGGCTTTAAGCTGTGCAGACAGCATATGCAAGGTGAATCTCCCCAATCTGTTAAAGTTGCAGCTGTTGCAGATCGTAGGGTGTTTGCTGGTAGACAAAATAGTTAAGCCAGTTGGAAAACAGGAGATTTGCGTGCCCGCGCCACAGCATCGGCGGAACCGCCTCCGGGTCATTGCCCGGGAAATAATTTTGCGGCAACTTGGGATGGATTCCGCGATTGACGTCACGGGTATATTCCTTGGCAAGCGTCAAGCGGTCATATTCACAATGTCCGGTGACGAATACCTGCCGTGCGTCGCGGGAAGCGACGATCGCAACGCCTGCCGTTTCCGACAGAGCCAGTACCTGCAAACTCTCGACTGCTTCGATTTCATCCTGCCGTACTTCCGTATAGCGGGAATGCGGCATATAGAACATTTCATCAAAGCCGCGCAGCAAAGGGTGATTCATATCCAGCGGGCGGTGACGGAAAACGCCGGACAATTTTTCCTCCAGCGGATGTTTCTGGACGTGATGATGATAATATAATCCCGCCTGCGCTCCCCAACAGATGTGTAAAGTGGAATACACGTTGGTCAGCGACCAGTCCATGATGCGACACAATTCATCCCAATAATCTACCGAGTGGAAATCCATATTCTCCACCGGCGCACCGGTGATGATCATGCCGTCATACTTATTGCCCTTCAGCTGTTCAAAGGATTGATAGAATTCCAGCAAATGCTCCGGCGCTGTGTTCTTGGACGTATGCGTGACGGTTTGCATGAGGTCAATATCAATCTGGAGCGGGCTATTGCCCAACAGACGCAGCAGCTGCGTTTCGGTTTCAATTTTGGTTGGCATCAGATTTAAAATGACGATTTGCAGCGGACGGATGTCTTGATGCTGCGCGCGTTCCTCCGTCATGACGAATATGTTTTCAGATTCCAACACTTTGGTAGCAGGCAGTTGATCGGGTATTTTGATAGGAATAGGAATCGCCTCATTTCGGATATACTCAATAGTAGTTGTATAAATTATTTCCTATTATAACAAACAAGCAAGGGGGATTCAACCGCCGGTGACAAAATTTGTTAGAAAAGTTATCCGCCAATAGCTATCGGCAGTTTTTTGAAAAACCTGCGAAAAAGGGAGAAAAAGGGTTGACAAGAGAGAGGGGGTGTGATATGATAGCTAAGCCGTCGAGAGA
>CATWUX010000167.1 GCA_958354085.1 uncultured Oscillospiraceae bacterium
TTTGGCGGCCTTTGCGGACGCGGGCGCGAACATTCTGACCGTGAATCAGAATATCCCGGTGGGCGGAACGGCCTCAGTCTCCATCTCCGCACGCACCGATCGGCTGCAGATGCCGGTGGACGCGTTCGTGAGCACGCTCAATCGCGTGCCCGGTGTGGAACGGATCGTCCGGATTGCGGGTGACGGTGTCACCAAAAACAATCGTTCTTAATATAGGTAAGAATAGAGAAATGCGCAGCGATGGCCGCTGGGCGGAAAGGTCTGGTACAGCATATGATACAAATAGCAATTTTAGGACATGGCGTGGTCGGTTCCGGTGTGGCGGAGGTGCTGCAGCGCAACGCCGCCAGTATTGCGCATAAAGCGGGCGAAGAGATCGAGATCCGCCGCATCCTGGATTTGCGGGAGTTTCCGGACAGTCCGCTGGCCGACCGCTTTACCAAAAATTTTGAGGATATCCTGAACGATCCGGAGATCCGCATCGTGGTGGAAACAATGGGCGGGCTGCATCCGGCGTATGAATTTGTGAAAAGCTGCTTGATGGCGGATAAGAGCGTCGTGACTTCCAATAAAGAGCTGGTAGCGGCCAAGGGCGACGAGCTGCTGGAGATCGCCCGCGACCGCAACCTGAATTTCCTGTTTGAGGCGAGCGTGGGCGGCGGAATCCCGATCCTGCGGCCGATCGACCAGTGTCTGGCGGCAAATGAGGTATATGAGATTGCCGGTATTCTCAACGGCACGACCAATTTCATGCTGACTCGTATGATTGAGGACGGCATGACCTTTGAAGACGCGCTGGCGCTGGCGCAGGAGCTGGGGTATGCGGAGCGCAATCCCTCCGCGGATGTGGACGGACACGACGCGTGCCGCAAGATCTGTATTCTTGCTTCGCTGGCCTTCGGCAAGCATGTGTTTCCTGAGCAGGTGCAGACCGAGGGTATCGCCAACATCACGCTGGACGACGTAAAATATGCTTCCGCGGTGGACGGCGTGATCAAGCTGATCGGCCGGGCACAAAAGCAGGAGGATGGCCGCCTGTTTGTGCAGGTCGCGCCGATGATCCTGCCGAAAACCAGCTTGCTGGCGGATGTGAATGACGTGTTTAACGGCATCATGGTGCGCGGCGACGCGATCGGCGACGTGGTGTTTTACGGACGCGGGGCGGGCAAGCTGCCCACTGCCAGCGCCGTGGTAGCGGACGTCATCGACGAAGTCAAACACCTCAAGGCGCGCAAATACCTGTTCTGGGAACGGGGCAATGCGGACTATGTCCGCGATCCGAAGCAAAACCGTTCGGCGGCGCTGGTGCGGCTGCACTGCGCCGATACGGCAAAGACGCTCCAACAAGTGCAGTCCCTGTTTGGCGAGGTGCGCACGGTGACGGTAGCGGACGCGCCGGCGGGCGAGCTGGCGTTCGTGTCGCCGGAGATGAGCGAACAGGAGCTGGAGAAAAAGCTGGCGGCGTTGGACGGCGCAGCCGTCGTCAGCCGGCTGCGCATGGCGAATCTGTAATGCCTGTGCGGAGGAAATGACGATGATTCAAATTACGGTTCCTGCCTCCAGCGCCAATTTAGGCGCCGGATTTGACGCACTGGGCTTGGCGCTGACGCTGTATAACCATGTGTGGATGGAAGAGGCGGACGGCTGCCGCATCGAAACGATCGATGATGTGCCGGTTCCCACCGATGAATCCAATATGGTCTATCAGACCGCCAAGCTGCTGTATGCGCGCTGCGGACGGCCGTTCCGCGGACTGCACATTTTGCAGGAAAGCAACATACCCATGACCAGAGGACTGGGCAGTTCCTCGGCGTGTCTGGTGGCTGGATTGTTGGGCGCCAACACGCTCATGGGCAGTCCGCTTTCCCGGGATGATCTGGCCGATCTCGCGGCGGAGCTGGAAGGACACCCCGACAACATCGCGCCTGCGCTGCTGGGTGGGCTGGTGACGGCGGTCATGGACGGCGGCCGTGTACATACCGTGAGTGTGCCGGTTTCCGATCGTATCCGCTTTGCGGTGTTTATTCCGGATTTTGAGCTGAAAACCGAGCGGGCGCGCGGCGTGCTGCCTGCGCAGGTGTCGCGGCAGGATGCCGTATACAACCTGTCCCGCGCGGCGCTGATGACGGCTTCGCTGTTTTCCGGCAGCTTACACAATCTGCGCGTGGCGGCGCAGGATCGGCTGCATCAGCCGTATCGTTTTCCCTTGATCCCCGGCGCGGAGCAGATCATTTACACTGCGTACGCGTTGGGCGCCTATTCCGTGTCGATCAGCGGTGCGGGGCCGTCCATGCTGGCGATTCTGGATCGTGAAAATACGGATTTCCCCCGTTTGGCGGCGGAACAGCTCGCGCAGGCGGGATTGACCGGCTGGACGGTGCGTATGCTGGAATGTGACGCACGCGGAGCGGCTGTGACATTTGCGTGAGCCTTTTTAGACGTTGTTTGATCCATTCATTTTTTGGAGGTTACAGGATATGTTGATAGTTCAGAAGTTTGGCGGCAGCTCGGTTGCCGATGCGGAACGCGTGTTCAATGTCGCCCGCATCATCACCGACACGTACAAGAAAGGCAATGATGTGGTCGTGGTCGTGTCCGCGCAGGGCGACACCACCGACGACCTCATCGACAAGGCGAAGGAGATCAATCCGGACGGCAGCAAGCGGGAAATGGATATGCTGCTGGCGGCCGGCGAGCAGATTTCGATTTCGCTGCTGGCAATGGCGATTGAGAAGCTGGGATATCCGGTCATTTCGCTGCTCGGCTGGCAGGCAGGCTTTCAGACCAATTCCACGTATTCCGCCGCACGTATCAAACGGCTGGATACCGAACGAATCCGTACGGCGCTGGATAAAAAGCGCATTGTGGTCGTCGCCGGTTTCCAGGGGCTGAATCGCTACGGCGATGTGACCACGCTCGGACGCGGCGGCTCGGATACGAGCGCAGTGGCGATCGCGGCCGCTATGCATGCGGATTTGTGCCAGATTTATACGGACGTCGAAGGCGTGTACACCGCCGATCCGCGCAAGGTTCCCGGCGCGCGCAAGCTGGAGGAGATCACCTATGACGAGATGCTGGAGCTGGCGACGCTCGGCGCGCAGGTGCTCAACAACCGTTCGGTGGAGATGGCCAAAAAATACAATGTCGAGCTGGAAGTGCTGTCCAGCCTGAATCGAGTTCCCGGCACGAAAGTTAAGGAGGTCACGAAAATGGAAAAAATGTTGATTAAGAGTGTGGCGAAGGACGCCAATGTTGCCCGTGTGATGATCGTCGGTGTACCGGATGAGCCGGGTATCGCGTTCAAGATTTTTTCCCGCGTGGCAAAAGCCCACATCAACGTGGATATCATCCTGCAATCGGTCGGACGCGACGGTACGAAGGACATTACCTTTACGGTTCCGGCGGAAAAGGGCGCGGAAGCGGTTGCCGCTTTGCAGGAATATTGCGATAACGTCGGCGCAAAGAGCCTGAAATATGACACCGGCGTGGCAAAGGTTTCCGTGGTCGGCGCAGGCATGGAAACGCACGAAGGTGTGGCGGCGAGCATGTTTGAAGCGCTGGCCGATGCGAACGTCAACATCCAGATGATCTCCACCAGCGAGATCAAGGTGTCGGTGCTGATCGCGGCGGAAGACGCAGATCGCGCGGTGGCGGCCGTTCATCGTATTTTCTTCGAAGATTAAAGTTATATTTTCATCAGCGGCGCGGATTTTTCCGCACCGCTGATTTTTTATTCAAAAATCATTCGTTTCCCTCTTTATTAACGCGCAATTATGCGGTATAATAGCCCTTGTCAGGGCTGTATTTCCGGCCGAATGAAAAAACATACCAGTCCGGCTGCGTCCGCAGAAAAGCGGCCGGAGACTGAAAATAGGATGACTGCGGAGAAAAGGAGCGAAAAATGGCACTCAGACGGATTCGGCTGCATATCGGCGGCACAGATTTTACGGTTTCGACGGATGAAACGGAAAGCTATGTGCGTGAGCTGGCTGCGGACATAGATCATACCGTCAACGGCATTTTGGAAACGGACTCGCGCATATCCGGTATGGTGGCGGCTTTTTTGACCGCGCTGGATTATGCGGATGCCGCCAAAAAAGCGGAAGCGGCTGCGGATAATTTGCGGGAACAGGTGAAGGGCTATCTGGATGATAACGTGGCAGTACGGCAGGAGCTGGACAATCTGCGCAAGGAATATGAGCGGCAAAAACGCGAAGTGGAATTGCTGCGCGGCCTGAAAGCCGGCGGCAATTCGGCGGATATCCTGCGGGATGTGAAACGATGAGCCGTTTGCCGGTCGAAATTTTGGCGCCGGCGGGGACGCCGGAGGCGTTGACAGCGGCGGTGCGTGCCGGCGCGGATGC
>CATWUX010000168.1 GCA_958354085.1 uncultured Oscillospiraceae bacterium
ACCCCACTTATTAGATAGTATATCATACTGTCTAACAAATGGGGTGCAGTTCACACGGAAACCGGCGGCTTTCTATTGGAGCAACAGGCGGACAACTTCCCCTGTTTACGTGATGCCGTCAAGCGGCCCGATCCGCCGTGCAGCCTCAATAAACCTCGGACTGCCCGGCAGCATAACGCTGTTCGGTGGTTTCGTCAAAGTGGTGACAACCCAGCGTGGTGCGCCGATTGACCGGCGCGGCCCATTCGACTGCGTTCGCGATCACGCGCAGCACGTGCGGATTGTGGAAAGACGGGTTGGTCTCATGGCCGGGCTGGAAGTAAAACACCTTGCCCGCACCGCGGTACCAGCAACAGCCGGAGCGGAACAGCTCGCCGCCGCGGAACCAGCCGGCAAACACCAATTCATCCGGCTGCGGGATATCAAAATGCTCGCCGTACATTTCTTCCCGCTCCAATTCAAAGCAAGCGGGAATGCCGCGGGCGATCGGATGGCCGGGATTGACGCACCAGACGCGCTCAAAATCGCCGTCGCGCCAGCGCAGCGAGCAGGTCGTGCCCATCAGCATCTGAAACGGCTTGGAATAGTGGCCGGAATGGAGCACGATCAGCCCCATACCCAGCAATACCCGTTCCTTGACCTTGTTGGCCAGTTCATCCGGCACCTGATCGTGCGCGCAATGTCCCCACCAAATCAGCACGTCGGTGTTATCCAACACCTCGTCCGGCAGACCGCAATCCGGCTGATCCAGCGTCGCAGTGCGCACCTCCAGCTCCGCTTCACAGGTGTTCAGATAAGCGGCGATCGTGCCGTGCAGCCCCAGCGGATACAGTTGCTTGACTTCCTCGCATTCGCGGTCATGCACATTCTCATTCCATACAGTAACGCGTATCATCGTCCAACCTCCGCTTTACAGCTCACAACGGATGGTCGTGCCGGTCCGGTCGGACTCAAAGCACGCCTCCATGATCTTCATGACACGCATCGCCTGTTCCGGGCGCACGCGCAGCTCAGCTGTGCCGTCCAGCACGTCGGCAATGTTGCGGTAAAACACGTCGTAATCCGAGAAATATTTATCCGGATCCAGCTGAATCTCTTCGATCGTGTCCTTGGCGCGCGGCGCCATGGTCTTGGTCGGGCCGGCCTTGGTATAGATGATTTCCTCTTCCCATGTGACCTCATGCTCCGCCGCGCGGACGATGCGCCCGTTGCAGCTCCAGTCCGCAATGGTCAGTGCGCCGCGGTTGCCGCACACATACCAGCGGGGCGCCTCAATATAGTGGCTGGTTCCCACTTCTACGAGCGCGGAACGGCCGCTGTCAAATTTCATGATCATTTTAAACCCATCGTCGCACTCTTTATAGGCAACATGGAACATATCGCAGTAAACGGACGTAACCTTCTCCTGCTCAAACAGCATGACCAGCTGGTCGATCAGATGCACGCCCCAGTCCAGCATCATGCCGCCGCCGGCAACCGCATACTGCCGCCATCCCTCCGGGATACCGCGGGAACCGGTCACGCGGGACTCCAGCTCAAACACATCGCCGAGCAGACCGGATTCCACCGCTTCCTTCACCGCGCAATAATCCGCGTCGGCACGGCGGTTCTGGTGGATCGTAAACAGGCTGCCGGTACGGGCGGCGGTATCCATCATCTGCTGCAATTCCGCGCTAGACATCGCCACCGGCTTCTCGCAGATCACCGCCTTGCCGGCCTCCAGCGCCTGGCATACGAGCGGCATATGGAAATTGTTCGGCGTTGCCACCACGACAATATCCACCGTCTTGTCCGCCAGAAGCTGTTCATAAGACGCATACGCGACAGGGATACCATCCTTTTGCGCCAGCTCCATACGCGCGGGATCAATGTCGTATACACCGCTGATTTTGACGCGGTCGGTTTTGCAGATACCGCTGAAATGCCAGCGGCCCATGCCGCCGTAACCAACCAGCGCTGCCTTATACTGTTTCATCGTACGTTACCATCCTTTTTATTGGGAAATTCCAAACGGTCAGGACCACCACATAGCGGCGGGCTTTTCCGTAATCATCACATCTTTCAAGAAGGCGACCGCTTTTTCCAGCCCCTGCTTGACCGACATCAAACCGTCCTCATGCTCGATGCTGACCGCGCCCTCATAGCCGATCGCGCGCAGCTCGGACATCATATTCTTCCACAGCGCCGTATCCGTGCCATAGCCGATCGTGCGGAACACCCAGCTGCGCCCGGTCAGATTGCCAAAGCTCTGCGTATCCAGCACGCCGTTTTTGGCCGTATTATAGGGATCGACACGCGTATCCTTCGCATGGAAGTGATACACCGCGCCCTTCAGCTCGCGCAGAGCGGCAACGGGATCCATCCCCTGCCAGATCAGGTGGCTGGGATCGAAGTTTGCGCCGATGATATCGCCCACAGCCTCCCGCAGCCGCAGCAGCGTGCGCGGATTATATACGCAGAAACCGGGATGCATTTCAAACGCGATCTTCTTCACGCCGTAAGATTTGGCGATTTCCGCCGCTTTCTTCCAGTACGGGATCAGAACCTCGTTCCATTGCCACTCCAAAATCTCGCCGTATTCGTTCGGCCACGCGCAGGTCACCCAATTCGGACGCTTGGATTCGGGGCAATCGCCCGGGCAGCCGGAAAAAGTCACGACCGTGTCCACGCCGAGCTTTTGCGCCAGCTTGCAGGTGTCCACAAACACGTTATGAAACGCCTCGGCCGTCGCTTTATCCGGATGCACCGGATTGCCATGGCAGGACAGCACGCTGATCTCCAGCTCATACTTTTTCAGCAGCGCCTTGAACTCCTCGATTTTCGCGTCGTCCTTCAGGTAAACATCCGGATTCAGATGGTTGTGATTGGTATATCCGCCGGTTCCAAGCTCCACGGCCTGAACGCCCAAAGAATGCAGATACGCAAACGCTTCCTCCGCCGGCAGCCCCTGCAGCGGCACAGTCAAAACTCCCAATTTCATATTGCCATCTCCTTTTAATTCATTTATAAACAGCCATTTAGCCTATAAAACCATTATAGCGCGACGAGCGGCTTTTTCAGCAACTATTTGCGGCAATTTCATAAACTATTTTTATTTTTCCTGTGTTCCGGTCATGCACCCGCAAATGTTGCGCACCGGCCTGGTGGTCACCGCCGCCGTATAGGGAGGCGGTACGGACGGGGCCGGACTGCTTTTCGGCAATGCCGGCTGTTCTTTTCCTTCCTCCGGTTCCGCCGCACGCCGATAGGAGATCGGCGTGCGCCCCGTCACCTTGCGGAAGGCTTTGTAAAAGTTGGTGCTGTTATTGAACCCGCATGCCATGGCGATGCTGGTCAGCGTCATGTTCGTCGTGCGGATATATTCAATGGCGCGCTGGATGCGTTTGTGCACGATATATTCCACCGGCGACAGCCCATTGAAACGTTTGAAAAGCGTGGAAAAATACGCGGGACTGACATGGGCGATCGCCGCCAGCTGCGCCAGCCGGATCTCGCTGCCCAAATGCTCGTCAATATAGCGCAGCACCGCGTTCAGCTGCAAAATATCGTTCTCCGGCAGCGGCTTTTCCGCTTTTTGGCCGTCGATATAATCATAATTCCGGATAATCTCGGTGAAAATCGTCTGCAATTTAATTTTGATAATCAGTTCATAACAGGGACGCTGCTCCGAAAATTCGGTTCGGATCTCCTGCATCAATTCAAAAATGCGGGCTGTCGCCGGATTATCCCGATCCAGCCGATTGGAAAAATTTTCACCGCGCTCAAAAAAGATCAGCAAAAAGTTGTAATCCATGTCGTTGGAAAGCGAATTCCAGATAAAGGCCGGGTCGAAATGAATAACCAGATGGCGGATGCATTGCCCCTCGTCCAGCACCAGTCCGTGATGCTCGGTGTTGTTCAGAACAAATACGTCGCCCGGACGAATATCGTAAAAACGATCCTCTATATGATACTGCCCCTCGCCGGACAGCACACAGGAAATTTCCAGATTATGATGCACATGCATCTCCGCCACATGCGGCCCGTACAAATAGTGACAGCCCAAGCTGATCAAAAAATTCCCGTGCCGATCCTGCACGCATAGATCCTGCATTTCAAAATCCGGCATGACGGTTCACTCCTTTGTCCACCGATACGGGTATATAACTAATAGAATGGACGACAGCCTTATTATAAAAGTTTTACGCGGCAAAGTCAAACAAAACCATATTTTTTCTTGGCGTTTTTGATTCTTTTTCTTTGCACGCCGGACAGGGCAGCATATACTGATAGCGTACCGGCTGCGTCCCGCCGCCGCAATTAGAATTTCGTATATTTTCATAAAATTCC
>CATWUX010000169.1 GCA_958354085.1 uncultured Oscillospiraceae bacterium
CTTCATTCAGCCAGTGTCTGCAAATCAATTTTGCGCATAACTCTTGACAGTACCTACCTTTTTTCATTGATGACCAATCCTTTCTAAAGAAAGACGGGACGTTTTCCCCGCCTGACTTTATCATACCCGAAAAGGCCCCGGATTGCAAGAAATCCGGGGCCGAATTTAACATCCGTTCATGAATTATCGGAAATTTTTTAAAAAACGGCAACCGCCACATCGCCGCAGCTCTCGTTGATAAAGGTGCGGATGGTGTCGGAGGTGAGAGCCTCGACCAGCGCTACAACGCCGGGATCTTTTTCATGCCCTTCTTTTACCGCCACGATATTGGCAAATTGCTTGAGCTCGTCACTGTTTTGATCTTCCGCTGCGAGCCGTTTATCCGTGATGTTGCCGAGAGAAGCATAGTTGCCGTTGGCAATGCCGAAATCCACGTCACTGAGGGTGCGCGGTACCTGCGCGGCTTCCATTTCGACGATTTCAATGTTGTAAGGATTTTCCACGATATCGCGGGGCGTCGCCTCCAAACCGACGTTGCTTTTCAGCTTGATAATGCCCTTGCTTTCCAGCAATTGCAGCGCGCGGGCTTCGTTCGTGGTGTCGTTGGGAACCGAAATTTTTGCGTTTTGCGGGATGTTTTCCAGCGAGGTGCTTTTGCCGGCATAGATGCCCAGCGGTTCAAAATGAATACTGGCGACCGAAACGAGATGCGTGCCTTTTTTGGCATTGAAGTCGGTCAGGTAGGGCAGATGCTGGAAGAAATTCGCCGTCAGCTCGCCGGATTCCAGCGCTTCGTTGGGGATCACGTAGTCGGTGAATTCACGGATTTCCAGCGTATAGCCTTTTTCCTCCAGCAGCGGCTTGGCAGCGGCCAAGATTTTGGCGTGCGGGGAGGGGGAAGCGCCGACAATAATCGTTTTGCTGTCGCTTTTTCTGGAGCAGGCGGCCAGCGGCAGCGCGCAGACAAGCGCGGCAGCGGCGGCAATCAGGCGATGGAAATGTGTAAATTTTTTCATAACAATACCTCTTTCATAATCATATAAAGTTTCAGCGTTTATCAATGACTTTGGCAATCCAATTGAAGATGATCTGAATGATCTGTACAAGAATTACGAGCAGCAGAATCGTCAGCAGCATCACGCCGGTTTCATAACGGTGAAGGCCGTAGCGAATCGCGATGTCGCCCAGTCCTCCGGCTCCGACAGCGCCGGCCATAGCCGAATAGCCGATGAGCGTGATCGTCGTGATTGACATACCGCGTACCAGCGACGGGATGGATTCCGGCAGTAGCACCTTCCAGATGATCTGTGCATTGGTCGCGCCCATGGTACGGGCGGCTTCCACCACGCGGGAATCCACCTCCGCCAAGGAGGTTTCCACAAGCCGCGCCACGAACGGTGCGGCGGCGATGACCAGCGGTACGATAGCGGCGGTTGCGCCGATTGTTTTGCCGATCACAAACCGCGTGAACGGGAACAGCGCGATCATCAGGATAATAAACGGGATCGAACGTCCGATATTGATAATGCCGCCGACGATCGTGTTGAACACCGGCATCGGCCGCAGACCGCTTTTGCCGGTAATCGTGACCAGAACGCCGAGCGGCAGCCCGATCACATAAGCAAACAGAGAGGACAGCAAAACCATATATAAGGTTTCGCCGGTGCCTTTGGCGAGCAGATCGAAATTTTCTGTCAACAGAGTCCACAGTGTGTTCATTGTGCCGTTTCTCCTTTCAGCCCCAGCAGCATACGAGTGACGTCGCTTTTCGGATGGTCAAACACCTCGCGGGTGTTGCCCTGTTCCACGAATACGCCCTCGTTGATAACGGCGACCTTGTTGCAGATACGATTGACAACGCCGATCTCATGGGTGATGATGACGATGGTGACGCCCAGCTTGCGGTTGATGTCCACCAGCAGATCCAGAATGGATTGGGTGGTGAGCGAATCCAGCGCGGAGGTTGGCTCATCGCAAAGCAGGATGTCGGGATGATTGGCAAGCGCGCGGGCGATGGCTACGCGCTGCTTCTGTCCGCCGGACAGTTGGGAAGGGTAGGCCGCGGCCTTATCGCGCAGTCCGACCAGCTGCAGAAGTTCGTCCGCACGCTGGCGCATTCGTTCGCGGGGCTGCTTATCCAGCTCAAGAGGGAAGGTGACATTGTCGCGCACGCTGCGCTGCATGAGCAGGTTGTACCCCTGAAAAATCACGCCGACCTTTTTGCGCATCTCGATCAGTTCGCGCCCGCGCAGGCGGGCAATATCGCGGCCTTCGATCAAAACTGTGCCGGAGGTCGGCGTTTCCAGCAGGGAAATGCAGCGCAGCAGCGTGCTTTTGCCAGCGCCGCTCATGCCGATAATGCCGAAGATGTCGCCGTGCTCGACATGCATATCAATGCCGCGCAGTGCCGCAACCTCCGTACCGGTTTGAAAAATTTTCGTGAGCTGTTGGATCTGGATCATAAAATAATCTCCTTGTGATAGGATGAGGTGTGTTCGTAAAAATAAAAAACGCTTTCGTCATCGGAAAATCCGAGGACGAAAGCGTCATGCTTCGTGGTACCACCTCTGTTTATTCACTTCTCGCGAAGCGAACCTCATCCGGTACGCGGCCCAAAAGCCGGATACCGTATCGCTGTAACGGGCGCTCCCGTCGTAGCCTTGCCTCATCGGGTTTGGTACGCAACTCCGAGACCATGTTCGGTGGCGAAACACATTGCCTGTTTTCAGCTGCTCAGGCTCTCTGTAAACGGTCGCTGCCACTTACTCTTCTCTTCATAGTTTTTGCAACGGTGTTCAATTTATGCGCCTAGTATAACGCAGGAAACACGATTTGTCAACACCCGGCGGGAAAATATTTTTCGCGTTCAGGCACGGGAGGCGATCTCCTGCATACAGGCCGGGCAGATGTTGCGTCCCTTGAACGTGGACACATCCTTGGCGTTTCCGCAGAAGATGCAGGCCGGCTGATACTTTTTCAAAACGATCATATTGTCTTCGATAAAGATTTCAAGCGAATCCCGTTCGCTGATCTCCAGTGTACGGCGCAATTCAATGGGCAGAACGATGCGGCCCAGATCATCCATTTTACGTACAATTCCGGTTGATTTCATAGCAATAACTCCGTTTCTGCGCCGCAGATCTGTTAAGCGGCAGCGGTTAATTTGACGTCCTATGGAAAAACTGAGAAAAAAGACCAAAACTTCCAAAAAATTCTTTTTCTATATTCTAGCAAAAACTATTTTGAATGTCAACGAATGAATTGTATCGAAATCGTGGAATATTTCCGCTGCCGCACACATATAGTCTAACGTTAGCGGTACAAGCGGCCTGCCGGCTGCAGAACAAACGGCGATTTTTGTGAAAGGCGGTTTATGCGTATGCTGAATTGGCTTTGGGCCGGCATGGTGCTGGTATCGCTGATTGCCGGAGCGGTCAACGGCCGCCTGAACGACGTGACCAACGCGATGCTCAGCGGCGGCGGGCAGGCGATCACACTGGCGCTGACTTTAGGCGGCGCCATGTGCCTTTGGGGAGGGCTGCTGCGTGTCGGCGAAAAAGGCGGGATGACGGCGGCACTCAGCCGTTTGCTTGCGCCGCTGATGCGGCTGCTGTTTCCCGGATTGGAGCCGACCGGCCCCGCGTGCCGCGCGATGCTGATGAACATGGCGGCGAATTTGCTGGGGCTGGGCAATGCGGCCACACCGCTGGGAATCAAGGCGATGGAAGAGCTGGAAAAGGAAAATCCGGAGCCGGGGACAGCCTCTCAGCCGATGGTGGTGTTTGTGGTACTGAATACCGCGTCCATCCAGCTGATTCCCACCACGGTGGCAACCTTGCGGCTAAAGTACGGCTCTTCTTCGCCGCTGTCTATCCTGCCGGCGGTTTGGGCTACATCGCTGGCAACAGCCGTACTGGCGGTGTCGGTTGCAAAATTGCTGGGCGCGGGACAAACAGCGAAGAATAGGAGGCAAAGAGGTGGCAGATGCAGTCGCGGTGTGGGCGGTACCGCTGTTTGTAGCCGTATTGCTGACGGCGGCCATCCGGAAAAAGGTGCCGGTGTTTGATGAATTTACGGCCGGAGCAGCAGAAGGGCTGCACAGTTGTATACGCGTGCTGCCGGCGTTGGTCGCGCTGATGACGGCAGTCGCCATGCTGCGCGCGTCCGGCTTGTTGGATATGCTCACCGCTTGGATTTTGCCGCTGGCACAGCGGCTGGGCTTTCCCCCGGAGGTACTGCCGCTGGCGCTCATGAGGCCGGTTTCGGGCAGCGGTTCACTGGCCATGCTGGAA
>CATWUX010000170.1 GCA_958354085.1 uncultured Oscillospiraceae bacterium
AAGTCAACCAGCCGAATGACCTCGTACTCGTCCAGCGTCAGCAGGATCGGCTCGGCATCCTTGCACCCGTTGGGGCAGAAGGTATCGACTTGTGGTGCGCCACAAATCCGACGGCACCGTGGCGGTCTTGGCATGGACGCTTTCCTCCTTTTGTTTTCGGTATATACCGATTATACAACGTGATTAGAGAATTGTCAATAAGAAGTGAGTGTTTTACCACCCTGGAATTTGAAGGTCATTCGTCCGTCGGCGTGAACGGTCACTGTGTCAATGACTGTCAACCAGAGCTTTTCGTCAAACTCGGTGAGGGCATCCAATTCCTGCACCTCGAACATAAATGCTCCGATGGCTTCTGCTTGGGCTTCCCGTGCTACCTTTGTGGATCGGAGCTGTTCGAGCCGTGCCTTGGCTTTTTCATACCGCTCTACAAACCCATTGTACCGGGCAGCGTATTCTTCCTGGTTTTGTGCCATCTGTGAGTTTTCCGCTATGCAGCGTTTTGTGAGTTCGGTTACAACTTCGATCTCCTCAAGCAGGCTCTCGATTTCTGTGTCAATGCTTGTGCAGTCCGTCAGCGTAGCCTGCATCAATCGGCAATCCTCAAGGATGTTGTCTTTGCTTTCGATGATAGCGTTAAGGGCGGTCACGAACCGCGCTTTAATGGTTTCCTCGTCCAGATGCGGCGTTTCGCATTTGTGCTCACCCTTGAATTTACTGTTGCATTGCCAGATGACCCTGCGGTATTTTGAGGTCGAGTTCCAGACTTTCGAGCCGAAGTAGGAACCGCAGTCCCCGCAGACGATGCGGGAAGAAAAAATGCTCTTTCCGCTGTACTGACGGCTTATCCTCTTACGCCGCGCAAGCTCCGTCTGAACTTTGTCGAACTCTTCCGGCGTAATTATCGGCTCATGGCTGTGTTCCACATAATACTGCGGCACCTCGCCCTCATTGACCTTCCTCTTTTTTGTGAGGAAATCGACTGTGAAGCATTTCTGGTGGAGGCGAGGAGAATCGAACTCCTGTCCGAAAACCGTTTACCATGGATTTCTCCGAGTGCAGCCAATTTTTTGAGATTCCCCTCACCGGACGCGAATCGGCACGCTTCCGGTTACGGTAGTCGCTACGTCATGACAAAATTGGCGACACAATTTCGTTCACGTTCACCGCTCATCGACGCCTTTATCCCGGCCGCGGTGCTCCGGGTAAAGACGGCAGCCTAAATTAGGCCGCTAAAGCAACAGTATTGTTGTCGTTTGTTTTAAAAGTTGCGGCTTTTAAAGCGGTTCCGCACCGCTACTCGCTTACCATGATGCACAATCCCCGTCGAAACCTTTACGCCCCCATATCTAAGGATTTTACACCGTTTTTTATTATATATGCATTCCCCTCCCTTGTCAATCAAATGTTCTTTAATGTTGTCACCAATTATCACGCATCGGCATCCGGCTGTTGTGCCAATGCCGTATCAATCACCCGGCGGCACTCCTCTTCTTCCATCGGAGGCTGCCGGGTGAACAACGCCAAGTATTCCACATTCCCATTTGTACCGTGAATCGGCGACACCGTCAAGCCATGCAAATACAGCCTTTGTTCAGCGGCAGCCTGCGTCAGTTCCCACAGCAAAGGCGGCAAAATAGCCGGATCTTTGACAATGCCGTTCTTGCCCAACTGCTTTTGCTGCGCTTCAAACTGCGGCTTAATCAGCGTCACACATAGTCCGTCCTCACACAGCACCCGGTCAACAGCCGGGAAAATTTTTTTCAGCGAAATAAACGATACATCAACCGTCACCATGTCGCATACCGTTCCCAATTGCTCAACGGTCAGATTACGGGCATTCGTGCGTTCCAGAACGGTCACGCGCGCATCGTTGCGCAGTTCCCACGCCAAAATCCCATAGGCCACATCCACCGAAAACACATGATCCGCTCCATGTTGCAGAAGGCAATCGGTAAATCCGCCATTGCTTGCACCGATATCACACACGGTAAAACCGGTCACATCCAAAGCAAATGTATCCAACGCTTTGGCCAGCTTATAGCCGGATCGGCTGGCATATTTACGCGCTTTCTCACGCAGTGTCAACACGGTATCTGCCGCCACGGCAGTTCCCGGTTTATCCGCCGGTACATGTCCCATCCACACACGTCCTGCCATAATCAAGGCGGCTGCCTCCTCAAGCGAAACCGCAAACTGCTGCGCTGCCAGCACATCTAACCGTATCCGTTCCATAAGTATGTTGTTCCTTTCTTCGACACCGCTTTTCCGTACTGCTTTTCATTTTAGCTGTCCTGCCTTGCACTGTCAAGTCTTCTGTACTTTTCCTGATTTGTCACAAAATACAAAAGAATTTCTGCTGTCAGGGTAGACAATTCACGCAAAATCGATTAAAATAAAAGAATATGTTATCTTGGGCGGAAAGGTCTGGGTCTGGTTATATGGAGCTTTGGGATTTATATACAGAGAGCGGCGAGCGTACCGGTGAAACCATGATACGCGGCGAACGGTTTCCGGCGCAGCGCTATCATCTGGTCGTGCACATCTGGATCGTCGATTCCTTGCAGCGGCTGCTGATCCAAAAGCGAGCGCCGGACTTGAAGCTGATGGCCGGTATGTGGGCGGTCACCGGTGGATCGGCCATCGCCGGTGAGGACAGCGCCGCGGCGGCCCGGCGCGAATTGCGCGAAGAACTCGGAATTGATACCCAACCGGGTGAACTGGAATTTCTGCTGCGTATCCCCCGCCGCAATTCTCTGTGCGACATCTGGCTGCTGCGGCGGGATGTCGAACCGGATTCCCTGACCTTGCAGCGCGAAGAAGTGGCAGACACCCGTCTTGTCAGCCGTGGCCGTTTGCTGGAAATGGTGCAGGAACGGCAATTTCACAATTACGGTAAGCCGTATTTTGATGCGGTATTTGCTTCGGTGTTTGCCGAAGAGTCTCTTGACGATCCGGACGATATCCGCACATTGTATATTACGGATCTGGACGGTACGCTGCTGCGTTCCGACCGCAGTCTTTCACCTTATACGATTCGTGTTCTCAATAAGGAAATTCAAAACGGAACGCTTTTTTCAGTGGCTACCGCCCGCAGTCTGATGGGCATTCGGATGCTGCCGCTGGAGGAAATTCATTTCCGCATTCCTTTGGTACTGATGAACGGCGTCTTGCTGTACGATATGGCGAACCGTCATATTCTGTACAGCGAAGAAATGAGCGCCGAAACCGTCGGACGTGTTCTGGATATTTGTGCTGCCGGCGGGAAAACGCCGTTTTTATATCGCGTGGAGCAGAACGACATGGTGGCGGTATTTACCGGTCTGACCAGCCACGCGGAGGAAATTTTTCTCAACGAACGTCAGACGCAGTTTCCGGACAATTTCCGGCGGGTTTCGGCTTATGACCGCACTCGTCCTGCCGTTTATTTTTCCATGCAGGATCGTTATGAGGTGCTGGACGCGATACGTGGCCGGCTGCACGATTTGCCGGAGGTCGCCTGTACGCTGTATCGCGACAATTATATGGCGGACAACTGGTATCTCGAAATTTTCAGCGCCGCCGCCGGCAAAGACAACGGTATGCGGCGGCTGAAAAAAATGATCGGCGCCGAAAAAGCAGTCGCTTTCGGCGATAACATGAACGATCTGCCTATGCTGCACGCCGCCGATATTGCCTGTGTTGTCGCCAACGGCACCGCCGCCGCGCGAGACGCGGCCGCCTTTATTCTTGCCTCCAACGATGAAGACGGTGTAGCCGCTTTTATGGAGAAACGGCAAGATTTGTTAAAATAGGAATCTACTGACCTATATCCATGCATATATTATACAGCAAAACCGTTTAAATGAACCGTGCTCTTTCATTGAGAGCGCAGAAAGGTCGACCGTTTATGACGCAATTTCTCATCCGGCATTTCATCCGTGACGCGGATAATACCGCCGACCGGCAAGTGCGCTGCGCTTACGGCAAGCTGGCCGGCGCAGCCGGGATTGCCGCCAACCTGCTGCTGTTTGCCGCCAAACTGCTGGCCGGTTGGCTCGTGCAAAGCCTGTCTATCACCGCAGACGCCTTCAACAACCTGTCAGACGCCGGCTCATCCATTGTGACGCTGTTTGGCTTCAAGCTGTCCGCTGCTCCGCCTGACAAGGAGCATCCGTTCGGCCATGGGCGGATGGAATATCTGTCTGCGCTGGCGGTCGCCGTTCTGATCATTTTGGCGGGCGTAGAGCTGGCCAAATCCGCAGCGGATAAGATCCTA
>CATWUX010000171.1 GCA_958354085.1 uncultured Oscillospiraceae bacterium
AGCACCGCTTACGCTGCGCCACTCCGCTTAAAACTTAATATTTCCTACTTGGGGGCTCTTTTGTGCTGTCCGCACAATCTGGGGCAGTTCAGCAGTTCATTCGCCGGGGGATTTTTA
This sequence comes from uncultured Oscillospiraceae bacterium, assembly GCA_958354085.1. Taxonomy (GTDB): domain Bacteria; phylum Bacillota; class Clostridia; order Oscillospirales; family Acutalibacteraceae; genus CATWUX01. The sequence goes on from CATWUX010000171.1 coordinate 118, forward strand.
TTTCTATACACCGTCAGTGAATGTGGATATCGGCAAAAACAGTGGAATGCCGGATGGTCAGCATCGGCAATGTCTCGTCCGTCGGAAATTGTGTGTAGGTTTTGACCTCGCCAAATACGCGGGAGCCTTCCAGACGTACGCGGCAGTTGGGCGGGAGCAGAATGTTCACGTCGCCGAATACGCAGGACACCTCCAGCCGTGCGCCGTCATTGATCGAAGCGGTGCGCATATCGATACAGACATCCCCAAATACGGTGCTGTATTGCCCAAAGGTGAAGGGTTGGTCTGAACAGATAAAATTGGCATCGTCAAATATGGTGGATTGCCGCCCGGCGTTATGTACGTACACCGTGTCCGCCGACGAAAAAGCGCCGCTGGGCGGCACGGGAGGGACGACCTTTTTCCGACGCGGAAAAAAGGCGGTGTAGATCAGCCAGATACCGGCCAAGCCAAGGGCGATCGCCAACGCGATTGCACCGCCGTTTTCCACCGGAATGATTTTATAGTTGCACAGCAGCAGCCAGACCGATACCAACACAACGCCGATATTCCACATACTGAAGCTGCCGCTGGCAAGCGCGGCAATGCCCAATGCCGCCGGAATACACGGCCAGCTGGCGTACCAGTCGATATCTTTCCACTCAAACAGTCCACACAAATTGCAGATAATGGTGGTCGCAAACATCAGAATCAAAATGCCCCAAAAAATTCGTCCTTTGCGTACACGCATAGGATATCCTCCCGTTTCTCTCAATAAAATAGGATAAATCTATATATTTCAGTATAGCATAGGCGCCGGAAAAACGCCAGTGAAATTTTTCTTCGTCTGTGTTATACTGAGGACAGGGAATGTTACAAACGCACAATGTTCTGTTCACAATAAAAACACACGCTGCGTGCATACTGATAGCAGTATAGCACGGAAGAAAGACGCCGGTTTGGTCGGCGCAGGAGGTCGATTATGGCGGAACAACCGAAAAAAACGATCTGGATTGTGGATGATGAGATTCGTATGCGCCGTGTGATCGCGGATTATTTGCACATTAAGGGCTATGAAACCCGCGAGGCGGGCGACGGCATCGAGGCGCTGGAATTGTTTGCAAACGGCGAACCGGATTTGGTACTGCTGGACGTGATGATGCCGCGTATGGACGGTTGGGAGACCTGCCGCCGTATCCGCGCGCGCTCCCGGGTGCCGATTCTGATGCTCACGGCGCGCTCCGAAGAGGAGGACGAACTGCTGGGGTTTGAACTGGGCGTGGATGAATACATCACGAAACCGTTCAGTCTGAAAATCCTACTTGCCCGTATCGAGGCCGTGTTCCGGCGCGGCGATAGGCAAAACGCCGTGACGCCGCAGCCGGTTTTGCCGCAAGGCTTGACTGTGGATTCTGCCGGACGGGAGGTACGGGTGAATGGCGAGCCGGTCGAGCTGACTTATACGGAGTTTGAATTGCTGTCTTATCTCATGGCGAACGCGGGACTGGCGCTGTCACGGGATAAAATTCTGGATAACGTGTGGCGATACGATTATTACGGTGATGCACGCACGGTGGATACGCACATAAAAAAGCTGCGCAGCAAGCTGGGAGAGCAGGGAGACTGCATCAAGACGATCCGCGGCATCGGCTACAAATTTGAAGCGCCGATGCCGACGGAGGACAGAAAGGCTTGACGCATAGATGAAAGTGAGACAAGGAAGCCGCCGGTCGCTGGTGTGGAAGCTGTTCGCCAGCGTGTGGCTGTGCGTGGTGCTACTACTGCTCTTCAACTGGCTGCTCAACAGTTTTGCACTGACAGGATACTATCAAAATCAGAAGCGGGATTCGCTGGTGCGGGCGTTTAACAGCCTGAACGAGCTGTATCAGATCAGTGACGAGCAGGCGGTGGAAAAGCTGCAGCAGCTGAGCAACAACGAGAATATCAGCGCGCTTATTTGCAGCCGCAGCCGCGTGATTTACAGTGACCGTGTGGACGGAATGTCCATTTTCCCGGGCGGTGTCCTGCTGCACCTGCCCAATTTTGAGCCGGGCGAATATACGATGGAAATCAGCGGGGATGAGCGGACGGATACGCAATTCATCCTGCTGCAGGGACGCATGACCAACGGCTATTGGGCAATCCTGCGCACGTCTATACAGGCGATTGAGGAAAGCGTGGATATTACCAACCGCTTCCTGATGCTTTCCGGCATTGTGACGCTGCTGATCAGCACGGGACTGGTCGTGGTGATCGCCCGCAGCTTTATCAAGCCGATCCGCACGCTGTCGCGCGTGGCGGGCAGTGTGGCGGCGCTGAATTTTCAGGATCGGTATGAGGGCGGCGGCAGCGGAGAGCTGGATGACCTGGGCAACAGTATCAACGCGATGGCGGCTGCGCTGGAGCAGACGGTATCCCATCTGTACGCGGCGAATGAGCAGCTTGCCCTCGACAATGAACGTAAAACCCAGCAAAATGATGCGCGCCGCGCCTTCATCGCCAATGTTTCGCATGAACTGAAAACGCCGATCGCGTTGATTCAGACATATGCCGAGGGGCTCAAGGAAGATATTGCGGCCGATGCGGAAAATCGGGAGTATTACTGCGCCGTGATCGAGGATGAGGCGCAGAAAATGTCGGAGATGATCCGCCGGATGACCATGCTGATGCAGTTGGAGGGCGGCAGCGAGCAATTGGTCACAGAGCGGTTTGACATCGGGGAACTGGCACGGAATTTGCTGCAGAAATATGCGCCACGCCTTGCGCAAAAGGCGGTGACCGTTGCGGCGCCTCCGGAAACGCCGCTGCTGGTGCAGGCGGACGACTACTGGATCGAGAACGTACTGACCAATTATTTGTCGAATGCACTCAACCATGTTTCCGAAGGCGGACGCGTCGCCATCACGGTGCAGTTGTTGGACAACGGCTGCGTGCGCACGGCGGTGTTTAACACCGGCGACCAGATCCCGACGGAGGAACTGCCCCGTATCTGGGAGAGCTTTTATAAGGTAGACAAAGCGCGTACCCGCGCCTATGGCGGCACCGGAATCGGCTTATCCGTGGTAGCCGCAATCATGAAGGCGCACGGCATGCCTTTCGGTGTGCGCAATGTTTCGGATGAACGCGGTACCGGTGTGGAATTTTTCTTTGATCTGCCGCAGGGTTAGCGAAATTGCCGCGGGCGTATGGTGCTATTTTGAATAGAAACCTCCTGCAAACGATTGAAAAAAGCACAGCCCACAGATTCCGGTCAATGAATCTGTGGGCTGTGTTTACGTATTTGAGCGAAAGGGCACAACTTATCAGCCCTTGATCAACGGGGTGATCGCCTGCACATAGGCGGCAGCGATCAGCTGGGCGCCGGCTTCCGTGGGGTGTACCCCGTCCGCAGCCCAGTAAGCCGGTTCGTGTTGTAGGCTGGCGGCGGCAAACAGACCGTCCAACGGCACGAATATATCCGCATATTCGCGAGCCAGACGGCGGGCGACGTCAATTTTGGGATTGAGATCCTCGCGCCAAGTATCTTTGTCCGGAGAATTATGCAGCACAAACGGCTCCAAAATGACGATCTTGGCGTGCGTGTGGGCCTTCAGATCCTCCAGAATAGCCCGATAGCTGGCTTCGTATTGGGCGGCTGTGGTCGGATCGTTGGAATCGAAACGCCGCCATGTGTCATTGATCCCGATCAGGATGGAGACCAGATCCGGCTGCCAATCAATGCAGTCGCTTTGCCAGCGATTCTTCAGGTCGATGGCGCGGTTGCCGCTGATGCCGAGGTCGATAAATTCGAAATCCGTGGCGGGAAACCGCTCTTTGAGCAGCGCGGCGGTGAATTTGGCATAACCGTTGCCGAGATCATGCGGATCGGCATAGTTGCGTCCCCAGTCGGTAATGCTGTCGCCTTGAAACAAAATACGCATAAGATTGCACCTCATTTTTCGGAAAAACGTGAATTGCTTTACGTTTCTCCGGTATTGGCAAAAGGCCATAAGCCGGTTTATTGGCTTATGGCCTTTTGGTTACAGTACCTTAGATAGGAATTCCTTTGTACGCGCGTTTTGCGGATGATTGAAGATCTGGTCGGGCGTGCCTTCTTCCCCGATACGGCCGTCGTCCATAAACAGGATACGGTCGCTCACTTCGCG
>CATWUX010000172.1 GCA_958354085.1 uncultured Oscillospiraceae bacterium
TGAGTTCCGCACGGAAGAGGGTATGCAGAAAGCGATCAAGACCTGCCGGGATTTTGGCATCGACGGTGTTGTGGTAATCGGCGGCGATGGTTCGTTCCGCGGTGCGCAGGATCTGACCCGCCGCGGTTTGCCCTGCATCGGTATTCCGGGTACGATTGACAACGATATTTCCTGCTGTGAGCACACCATCGGCTATGATACCGCACTCAACACCTGCATGGAGATGGTCGATAAGTTGCGCGATACTTCGCAATCTCACGACCGCTGCAGCGTCGTGGAGGTGATGGGCCGCCGTGCCGGTTATCTCGCGCTGAACGTCGGTATCGCCGTCGGCGCGACCAGCATTATCGTGCCGGAAGTTCCGTTTGATTTTGAAAAAGACATTATCGAGCGTATGCATACTACGGCGGCCAGCGGCAAAAAACATTTTATCATTGTCGTTGCCGAAGGCGTCGGACACGTCATGGAGATGGCTAAGCAGATCGAAGACCGCACCGGCTTTGAAACGCGCGCGACGATTCTCGGACATGTGCAGCGCGGCGGTTCGCCGACGGTACGCGACCGCGTGCTCGCCAGCGAGATGGGCTATCAGGCGGTGGAGCTGCTGCTGCAGGGCAAGAGCAACCGCGTCGTGACGATCCAGAACGATCAGATTCTGGATTATGACATTGAAGAAGCACTGCAAATGAAAAAGCCGTTTGATTTTGAGCTGTATCGGATGGCGCACGAAATTTCCATCTGAAACAAAACGTTTACAAATTTTACTGGAAATCCCCGCTGAGTCTGTGTATAATAGAGGAAGCTCGTCCTCGCGCAGACAAAGGCGGGGATTTTCAGAAATTGAGGATAGGATGTTGCAGATATGGCGCAGGAACAGATTGACGTGAACAAGCAGAACTATAAACTGGCGTTGAGTGTGTTTTTACGTACGATTTTATCCGCCGTTTTGAGCTTTTTCGTGTTTATGTCGATTTCGATGATTTTCAGCGGTCTCGGTACGTCGGAAATCGGCTATCAGATCGTGGAAAAACATGAGGACGGCTCTTATACGATTATCGAGGAGCATATGTACACGGAAGAGGAATTGCAACAGCGTAAAAATTCGGCGGCAACCCCGACCTCCGCTCCGAACAGCGCTTCGACGACGGAGTCGTCCACGGGACAAACCACGGCGTCTCATGAGGAAGCCGGCGAAGCAACGTCTGGAGCGGAAACAACGGCAACCGCAACCACCGGTACGACTCTGCCGGAAAATCAGGTGCGCCAGGCAGTGTATTCCGAGCTCAGCGCCGGCGCATCGGCGGCGATGGATATTCTGTCGATGGTGTTGATGCTGACGTTGCTGGCCGCTTTCCCGTATTCGATTTTGTGGGCGCAGGGCGACCGCGACAAAAACAGCGTACAATTCGGGCATATGCAGGAGGATAAGCTGCGCGGCCTGAAGGTCGGCGTCCTGTCGGCTATTCCGGCAGCCGTGAGCTATGTTGTGCTGCTGCTGAGCAAGCTGGGCGTATTCCTTCCGGGATATATTGCCGCGTATCGCTTCATGAACGTACCGTTTTTGCCGCTGATCAATCGTATGGTAAGCGTTTCCGCAACCACGCCGGAGGTTTCTTGGCCGGTGATTCTGGCGTTGCTGATGGTCGTGGTGTTTGTACCGCTGGTATGCTGGGCGGCGTATGCGCTGGGATATAAGCAGATTTCTATCACCGAAAAGTTGATTTACGTGAATCCGAATAAGAAGAAAAAACGCCGCCGTTATTAAGGAACCGCTGATTTTATCAGCCATAGTATCTTTTCGCCGGAAATCTGTATACCCGGCTTAAAACCGAGGTTCCTTAAGTTATAAAGCTGCCACCCCGGTCATAGTAATGGCATGGGGTGGTTTCTTTGAAAATAGGAGAACGACTGAAATATTGGACCGTGCCGCTGGTGATTTTGGGTTGTGCGCTGCTGCTGGTTTTGGCTATGCACCACATTTCGAAAACCGAACCGACCATCGCGGAGCCGCAAACCGCGTTTATTCTGATCGATCCGGGACACGGCGGGGAAGACGGCGGCGCCATTGCAGCGGACGGCACGATGGAAAAAGACATCAATCTGGCGATTTCTTTGCCGCTGGCCGATATGCTGCGGGTGTTCGGTTATGATGTACATATGACGCGCACCGAGGATATTTCCATCCATAGCACGGATGCGGACGGTATTCGCAATAAAAAGGTCAGCGATATGAAAAACCGGCTGGCGCTGTACAATCAGGCGGCATTTACGGTGAGTATTCACGAAAACCATTTCCCGCAAAGCCAATATTACGGCACACAGGTTTTTTATTCGCCGAATGACGCTGCCAGTCCGTTGCTGGGCAATGCGATCCGCGACAGCGTCCTGCAATTGTTGCAGCCGGACAATAAACGGGAGCTGAAAAAAGGAAATGGCGATATTTATCTGCTCAGCAAGACCACGACGCCGGCTGTATTGGTGGAATGTGGCTTTTTGTCCAATGAAGCGGAGCGCGAAAAGCTGAAAACAGAAGAGTATCAGCGGAAAATGGCATTTGCCATCGCCGGCGGTGTGCTGGATTTTGCCGATGGCTTCCTGTCATAAAACCGTGGATACATATAAAGCGAGGGATGTTTATGGCGCAAAAAAGCAAATCGGTGTATATCTGCTCAGAGTGCGGCTGTGAATCGCCGAAATGGTATGGCAAATGTCCGTCCTGCGGCGAGTGGAACACGATGAATGAAGAACTGCGCGCTCCGGCGACCCGTGCGGGCAATCCGCCGGCTGCCGGAATGGGGCGCGCCCGCTCCCAGCGTATAGAGGACATCAATCCGCAGGGGGAAGAACGCTATAAGACCGGTATGGAGGAGCTGGACCGCGTGCTGGGCGGCGGTATCGTACGCGGCGCGCTGATGCTCATCGGCGGCGATCCCGGCATCGGAAAATCCACGTTGCTCCTGCAAATCTGCGCCCATTTGGGCGAACGGCTGCGGATCCTCTATGTTTCCGGCGAGGAATCCGAACGGCAGATCAAGCTGCGTGCGGACCGGCTCGGCGTGTGCAACGACGGCGTATATGTTTTGTGCGAGACGGACGTTGGGACGATTGTGGAAAGTATGCTGTGCGAAAAGCCGGATGTTGTCATTATTGACTCCATTCAGACCATGAATCTGGCGGAGGTGGCTTCCTCACCCGGCAGTGTCACACAGGTGCGCGAGTGTTCCGCTGCAATCATGCGCGCGGCGAAAAGTGCCGACATACCGGTGTTTATCGTCGGCCATGTGAATAAAGACGGCGCCATCGCCGGCCCGAAGGTCATGGAGCATATTGTGGACTGTGTGCTGTATTTTGAGGGCGATCGCCACACCAGCTACCGGATGCTGCGGTGCGTGAAAAACCGCTACGGTTCCACGAATGAAATCGGTGTGTTTGAAATGCGGGATAAGGGGCTCAGCGAGGTGGAAAACCCCTCTATGATGCTGCTGTCCGGCCGCCCGAAAAACGTGAGCGGCACCTGTGTGGCGTGCGCGATGGAGGGAACGCGCCCGATTCTGGCGGAGGTGCAGGGACTGGTTTCACCGACCGGCTTCGGCAATCCGCGCCGGATGTCCACCGGCTTTGACAACAACCGTCTGACGCTGCTGCTGGCTGTGCTGGAAAAGCGCGCGGGCTACTTTTTCTCCAATCTGGATGCGTATATCAACGTGGTCGGCGGTCTGCGGCTGGACGAGCCGGCGGCGGATCTGCCGGTGGCGCTGTCGTTGGTGTCCAGTCTGAAGGATACGCCGGTCAACGAGGGCGTGGTCGCGTTCGGTGAGGTCGGTTTGGCCGGAGAGATTCGTTCGGTTTCCCATGCGGATGCACGGATCAGCGAGGCGGCGCGGCTCGGTTTTACCCGCGTGATCCTCCCTTACCATAACCTGAGCAGCATCACCGCGCGCACGGACATTGAGATCGTTGGCGCGCGCACGATACGTGATGCATATGAGCAGCTGGGGAAATAATACAAAAGATCTGCGACCGTTTGCCGAAACAGGGCGGACGGTCGTTTTTTGTCGCTTAAGCATGAAAAAACCCCTGGTTCTACCAGGGGTAGGTAAAAAG
>CATWUX010000173.1 GCA_958354085.1 uncultured Oscillospiraceae bacterium
AGTTCTGACCCCTCCGGGGTCTGTGCAAACCACTAGTTTACTAGTGGTTTTGATTAACAATCAAGCCTTCGTATGGTTATACTAAAATTTGATTGAAAGCTTTAGTCTGATTGAAAGCTTTAATTGATTTCCGAGGATGAATTGCACCAGAAAGAATGAAAGCGTTTAATTAGATTTTAGTATTATAACGGTATGGGCTTATTTTAGGACGATTTCGGCTTGGTCAACCAGAGTGTCTACGTAGGCTTCAAACGATTCCATAGTGGCGTCTTGCTGACCGGCGGCGTAATTTTTATAGAGCATTTGTCTGAGCATTATATCTTTGTATACCTGTGCGGATTCTTGCAAATACTCTTCTTCACTCCAGTTTTTGACGGTACGGTATTCGGTGATAAAGTTATAATTATAGGTTGCCGCTTCCGAAGGATTGTCTGCCAGCGCGGCGGCTTTTCCGGCTTCATATTGCTGCCGTGCAGCCGTCAGAGCCGCTTCATCCGAAACGCTCAGTCCGCGCCGCTGAGCTTCCTGGAGCATGACCTTGTTGCGGATCAGATCTGTCCGGATTTTTTGCTCATCGGGAATAGCGGTCATGCCGATTGCTTGCATATAGGTGCTTTGTTCCGCGTCGCTGAGCGACAGCTTTTGCATCTGTTGTTCGGCTACCGTGCGTGAGATATCATAAAACGATTTTTTTAGCTCAATGGTTTCCTGATAAATGGGTTCTCCGTTCACGGTGAGGGCAATGGTTTTCCCGGAGTTGGCTGTTACCATTTGTGTGATCCAATCGCGCAGGGAGGGGGTGGCGGCGAACACCATGCCGGTGCAGCCCAGAAGCAAAACAGCGCTGAGAAGAATAATGCCAATCTTCTTTTTCATCAAAACCACTCCTTTTGCCGGAATAATTTGTTTTTTCGAAAATATTGTACAATATATTCGGATAATAGTCAATAATATATTGTATTATTGCGATGGTTTTGTGTGAAATAAGAGCTTGCGGTTCAAACACGGTTAAAAGGAAAATTTCCGTGTTGACCGTTGCGAAATACTGCCAGAATGTGGTATACTAAATTCGTATAAGCTGAGCAACGGCCGGAGAAAGGATGAGCAGCGTGGATATACAGGTCGGCAATGTATTGGAAATGAAAAAGCCACATCCGTGTGGCGCAAACCGGTTTGAAGTGCTGCGTATCGGCATGGATTTCCGTCTGAAATGCATGGGCTGCGGGCACGAGGTGATGGTGCCGCGCCTGAAAGCGGAAAAAAACATCAAAAAAGTACACACCCAGACCGTAGAAAATGGCGGCTGAGTGTCCGATGCTCCCGCAAACACCCCGAAAGGAAGAGTCATCCCTATGTTTACACGTTTGAACGAGGTCGAAAAACGCTATCATGAAATTGCCCAGCGGTTGTACGATCCCGCTGTGGTATCCGATATCGAGGAATATCGCCGTTTGACAAAGGAAAGCGCGATGCTCGCCCCGATCGTTGAAAAATTTCAGCAGTATACGTTGGCAAAACAGCATCTGGAGGACGCGCGTTCCCTACTGGATGCCGGAGGGCTGGATAAAGAAATGCGCGAGCTGGCGGAGCTGGAGCTGAGCGAGAACAAGGAGAAGCTGGAACAGTATACGGAGGAGCTGAAAATCCTCCTGCTGCCGCGCGATCCAAACGATGAACGCAACGTCATCATGGAGATCCGCGGCGGTGCGGGCGGCGAGGAATCGGCGCTGTTTGCCGCGTCGCTGTTCCGGATGTACAGTATGTATGCCGAATCCAAGGGCTTTCAGATCGAGGTGGCGAACGTCAACGAAACCGAGCTCGGCGGCTATAAGGAGATCAGCTTTGTCGTGACCGGCGACGGCGCGTACAGCCGTTTGAAATTCGAAAGCGGCGTGCATCGCGTGCAGCGTGTTCCCGAAACCGAATCCGGCGGGCGGGTGCATACCTCCACGGTAACGGTGGCGGTGCTGCCGGAGGCGCAGGAGGTCGAGCTGGAGATCAATCCGGCCGACCTGCAGATCGACACCTACCGCTCCAGCGGCGCGGGCGGGCAGCATATCAACAAGACGGAATCCGCGATCCGCATCACCCATTTGCCGACCGGCACGGTGGTGGAATGTCAGGATGAACGCAGCCAATATAAAAATAAGGATAAAGCGATGCGGGTGCTGCGCGCCCGGTTGTATGAGCGCAAACAGGCGGAGCAGCAGGCGGCAATTTCCGCCGATCGGAAATCCCAAGTCGGCACCGGTGACCGCAGCGAACGCATCCGCACCTATAATTTCCCGCAGGGACGTGTGACCGATCACCGTATCGGGCTGACGCTGTACCGCATTGATTCAATTATGAACGGCGATCTGGATGAGATCATCGACGCGCTGATCACGGCTGACCGCGCGGAAAAATTGCAGGCGTCGGCAAACGCCTGATCCACGGAAGGACAGAACGAAAAGCATGAAAACGATCCCTACCCGTTTGTTGACCGCCGCGCCGGAGTCGATTGCCGAAGCGGCGGCTTTGTTGCGGCGCGGCGAGCTGGTCGGTATGCCCACGGAGACGGTGTACGGTCTGGCTGCCAACGCGCTGGACGGCGACGCGGTGCGCCGTATTTTTGTTGCCAAGGGGCGGCCGCAGGATAACCCGCTGATCGTGCATATTGCCGCGTGGGAGGAGCTGCTGCCGTTGGTGGCGGCGATCCCGAGGGGCGCTCGGCAGCTGGCCGACGCCTATTGGCCCGGCCCGCTGACCATGATTTTTCCCAAAAGCGACCGGATTCCGCCGGAGGTGAGCGGCGGGCTGGAGACGGTCGCGATTCGGATGCCGTCGCATCCTGTTGCGCAGGCGCTCATCCGCGAAAGCGGCTGCCCGCTGGCGGCGCCGTCCGCCAACCGTTCCGGCAGCCCCAGCCCCACGACCGCCGCTCACGTGCTGGCGGATATGGACGGGCGCATCGCGGCGATCGTGGACGGCGGCAGCTGTGCGGTCGGACTGGAATCCACGGTCGTGGATCTGACCGGCGAGCGGGCGCGCTTGCTGCGTCCGGGCGGTATTACCGTGGAAATGTTGCGCGCGGTGCTCGGTGAGGTGGAGGTGGATTCCGCCGTGACACAGCCGCTTGCCGAAGGCGCGGCGGCTGCTTCGCCCGGTATGAAGTATAAGCATTATGCGCCCGCGGCGCACGTCATATTGGTAAAAGGCACGCCGGAGGCGTACACGGCTTTTGTGAAGGAAAAGGCAGCGGACGGCGTGGCCGCGCTTTGCTTTGAGGAAGAAGCGCCGCAGCTTCCGGTTCCCTGCGTGACGTATGGGCGGCAGGCAGACGCCGCCGAACAGGCGCAGCAGCTGTTTGACGCGCTGCGCTATCTGGATACGATCGGCGCGCACACGGTGTATGCTGCCTGTCCGTCCGCGGACGGTTTGGGGCTGGCGGTGTATAACCGACTGATTCGCGCAGCCGGATTTGAGGTGATAACGCTTGACGGATAAATTGTTTGTGGTCGGGCTGACCGGCCCGACCGGCGCGGGCAAAAGTGAGGTGGCCCGCGTGCTGGCGGAGCATGGTATTCCGGTGCTGGATGCGGATGCGATGGCGCGGGAGGTCGTGCAGCCCGGTTCGCCTTGCTTGGCGGCGTTGGTTGCGGAATTTTCCGATGATATTCTGCATCCGGACGGTTCGCTTAACCGGCGGCAGCTGGCGAAACGCGCGTTTGCCACGCCGGAGGACACCCGCCGCCTGAACGCGATCACGCATCCGCCGATTATCGCGCTGACCGAAAAGCGGCTGCGGCAGCTGGAACAGGAGCGGGAGCCGGTGGCGGCGATTGACGCGCCGCTGCTGTTTGAAAGCGGTATGGACGCGATCTGCGATGTGACGGTGGCGGTGCTCGCGCCCCTTTCGCAGCGGCTGGCGCGTATCTGCACTCGCGATGGTTTGACCGAGCAGCAGGCGCACGCCCGCATCGCCGCGCAGCCGGAGGATGCCTATTACACGCAGCGGGCGACGTATGTGCTGCACAATGAGCAGGACGCGGAGCAGCTGCGGTCGCTGGCGACCGATCTGGCTTATGTGCTGCGGCGTATGGCAGGCGATAA
>CATWUX010000174.1 GCA_958354085.1 uncultured Oscillospiraceae bacterium
TGGAACAGGTGATCCGTCCGACCGGGCTGGTGGATCCCGAGGTCGTGGTCAAGCCGGTTGAGGGGCAGATCGACGACCTGATGGAGGAGATCCGGGTGCGTACCGCCCGCGGCGAACGGGTGTTGGTTACGACGCTGACCAAAAAAATGGCGGAGGATCTGACGACTTTTCTGGAAAACAACGGTATCCGCATCCGCTACATGCACCACGATATCGACACGATGGAACGTATGGAGATCATCCGCGATCTGCGGCTCGGTGAGTTCGACGTGCTGGTCGGCATCAACCTGCTGCGCGAAGGGCTGGATTTGCCGGAGGTATCGCTGGTGGCGATTCTGGATGCGGACAAAGAGGGGTTCCTGCGTTCAGAAACGGCGTTGATTCAGACGATTGGACGTGCGGCGCGCAATGCCGGCGGGCAGGTTATTATGTACGCGGACAGCGTAACGCCGTCCATGGAACGCGCCATCACCGAAACGAACCGCCGCCGCGCTATTCAAATGCGGTATAACGAAGAACACGGCATTACGCCCAAGACCATTATCAAGGACGTGCGGGACGTCATTGAAATTACCTCCCGCACCAAGCTGGATGAAAAGCCGGCGAAGCGCCTGACAAAGGCGGAACGGATGCAGCGGATCGAGCAGCTGACGCGTGAGATGAAAAACGCTGCCAAGCTGCTGGAGTTTGAGCATGCTGCGTATCTGCGCGATAAGATCGCGGAACTGCAAAAAGGCTGATCGGACAGCAAAGGCTCTAAATCGACGGAAGGACTACGGACAATGATCAATACAAAGTTGACAGTCAAGGGTGCGCGAGAGCACAATTTGAAGAACATCGACATCGAAATCCCGCGGGACAAGCTGATTGTGTTTACCGGAATCTCCGGTTCGGGCAAATCCTCGCTGGCGTTTGACACAATCTATGCGGAGGGACAGCGCCGGTATGTGGAGAGTTTGTCCTCCTATGCACGCCAGTTTCTGGGACAGATGGAAAAGCCGGATGTCGATTATATCGAGGGGCTGTCGCCGGCAATCTCCATCGACCAGAAAACCACCTCGAAAAATCCGCGTTCCACCGTTGGTACGGTGACGGAGATTTACGATTATCTGCGGCTGCTGTATGCCCGCATCGGCATTCCGCATTGTCCGGTCTGCGGTCGGGAGATACGCCAGCAAACGGTGGATCAGATCGTGGATCGTGTTATGGAGCTGGAACCGGGCACCCGGATTCAGCTGCTGGCGCCGGTGGTGCGCGGCCGAAAAGGGGAGCACGTCAAAGAGCTGGACAACGCCCGTAAATCCGGTTATGTCCGTGTGCGTATCGACGGCAGCGTGTACGACCTGTCGGAAACGATCAAGCTGGAGAAAAACAAAAAGCATACGATTGAGATCATCGTTGACCGGCTGGTGATCGGTGATGACATCCGTACCCGTCTGGCCGATTCCATTGAAACCGCCACGGGCTTGTCCGGCGGGCTGCTGTCGGTGGATGTCATTAACGGGGAAGAACTGACATTTTCACAGAATTACGCCTGTCCCGAGCATGGCGTCAGTATAGAAGAACTGTCTCCGCGGATGTTTTCGTTCAATAATCCCTTCGGTGCGTGTCCAAAATGCACCGGACTGGGCATCTATATGTCGATGGATCCGGATCTGATCCTGCCCAACCGGGCGCTGTCTATCCGCGAGGGCGCCATTCGCGCCAGCGGCTGGGGATACGCGGACGGCGGTACGATCGCACAGATGTACTATGAGGGACTGGCGGCGCATTACGGTTTCTCGCTGGACACGCCGGTGTGCGAACTGCCGGAGAAGATCGTGGATATTTTGCTGTATGGTACCAACGGAGAAAAAATCCGCATGGAGCGCACCCGCGAGTACGGTCATGGGGAGTATTATACCGATTTTGAGGGGATACTCAACAATTTGCAGCGCCGGTACAGGGAAACGCAAAGCGAATGGATGCGGGAAGAACTGGAAAGCTATATGAGTCAGGTGCCGTGTCCGGAGTGCGCGGGTGAGCGCCTGCGCCCGGAGAGTCTGGCGGTGACGGTGGGTGGCTTGAATATTTCGCAGTTTTGTCAATGCTCGGTGGCGGACGCGCTGGATTTTATCGAGAATTTGCAGCTGACGGAACGGGAGCATTGGATTGCCGACCGCATTTTGAAGGAAATTACCGAGCGATTGGGCTTTCTGCGCAGCGTCGGTCTGGAATACCTCACGCTCGCTCGTGCGTCCGGTACGCTGTCCGGCGGCGAAAGCCAGCGTATACGGCTGGCCACGCAGATCGGCTCTTACCTGATGGGCGTGCTGTATATTCTGGACGAACCGAGCATCGGGCTTCACCAGCGGGATAACGACAAGCTGTTGGCGACGCTCAAACGGCTGCGTGATCTGGGCAATACCCTGATCGTCGTCGAGCATGACGAGGATACGATGCGCGCGGCGGACTGGATCGTGGATATCGGCCCGGGCGCGGGGATTCATGGCGGTCACGTGATTTGCTCCGGCCCTCTGGAGGAGATTTGTGCCTGCGAGCAGTCGGTGACGGGGCAGTATCTGAGCGGCCGGCGGAAAATCCCCGTGCCGGAGCGCCGCCGTCCCGGCAACGGGAAGCTGCTGACCGTGGAAGGCGCTGCCGAGAATAATCTGAAAAACATCACGGTATCGTTTAAGCTGGGCGCGTTTAACTGTGTGACCGGCGTGTCCGGTTCCGGCAAATCCTCGCTGGTCAATGAAATCCTGTATAAGCGGCTGGCGGCGGATCTGAACGGTGCGCGTACACGTGCGGGCGCGCACAAGCGGATGCTCGGACTGGAGGAGCTGGATAAGGTCATCGACATCAATCAGGCGCCCATCGGCCGTACGCCGCGTTCCAACCCCGCGACGTATACCGGTGTGTTTAACGATATCCGTGAGCTGTATGCCTCGACGAGCGATGCGAAAATGCGCGGTTTTGCGGCCGGGCGGTTTTCGTTCAATATCAAGGGCGGCCGCTGTGAAGCCTGTCAGGGCGACGGTATCATCAAAATCGAAATGCACTTTTTGCCGGATATTTATGTACCGTGCGAGGTGTGCAAAGGGCATCGCTACAACCGTGAAACGCTGGAGGTCAAATATAAAGGCAAAAGCATTTACGACGTGCTGGAAATGACTGTGGAGGAGGGCTTGGAGTTTTTCTCCAGTATCCCCAAAATCGCGCGTAAGCTGCAAACGCTGTATGACGTGGGATTGGGCTATATCAAGATCGGACAGCCGGCAACCACTTTGTCCGGCGGCGAGGCGCAGCGTGTCAAGCTGGCAACCGAGCTGGCCAAACGCGCCACAGGACGTACCGTCTATATTCTCGACGAGCCGACCACCGGTCTGCATACGGCGGATGTGCATCAGCTGATCGGGGTGCTGCAAAAGCTGGTGGACGGCGGCAATACGGTGATTGTGATCGAGCACAACTTGGATGTGATCAAAACGGCGGATTATGTCATCGACCTCGGCCCGGAGGGTGGCGACAAGGGCGGTACGCTCGTCGCCGCGGGCACACCCGAGGAGATTGCCGCGGTACCGGAGTCGTACACCGGGCAGTATCTGAAACCGCTTTTGGAACGTCCGTAAAATTTCCGGAAAAGGAAGGAAACGGCATGAAACCAAAGGAACCGGACCTGTGCCGTTTGGATTTTCGCGGCGTGATATGCTTGGCGTGGTCGTGAAATAGAGGCAGTCTGCTTCCGGCGGGCTTGTATACTGGATTTTATGTGTAGGGAACGATCGTGGATTGTTCCCTACACGATTTTAACAAAAACCCACGCGCTTTTTGTTTGCGGAGAATTTACAATTCTTTCATATACTGTTTTCGGGTATATTGTATGATAACCATAGTAAACTACAACTGGGATGAAGACGCGAGATGTTTGGATATGTCAAGACTTGGCAACCGGAACTGAAAATGGGGGAGTTCGAGCTGTATCGCGGTATTTATTGCTCGCTGTGTAAACAGCTGGGCAAGCGGTACGGCTTGCTGTCGCGTATGACGCTCAGTTATGATTTTACCTTTCTCGCCCTGTTTCGCATGGCGCTGGATGAGTGC
>CATWUX010000175.1 GCA_958354085.1 uncultured Oscillospiraceae bacterium
GCTCGGAAAACACGATACCGCGCGCCTGTTCAAATTCCTCCGCCGTCAACCCTTCGATATCATAGCGGTTGAGCAGCCGCAGGTTCTGGATCGCTGTCATACCCAGATTGTCCCGCAAATCGGACAGCATATGACGCGCTTCCACATCAAAGCCTTCCCGCTTTTCAACGAATACGCGGATCACGTTTGACATAGCCTTTACCCCTCGTTTCCAAAATCAATCACAGAATATGTTTATTTTACCATAGTTATCGGAAAATAAAAAGAGTTAAAAAGGGGGAAAAAGATCTTTTTCCCCCTTTGCTTTTAGGCAATGTGGCGCTTGCTTTCTCAGGCCAGCAGCTTTTGTATACGGCGCACGGCTTCTTTGGTGTTTTCGTGGTTGCCAAACGCGGTCAGCCGGAAAAAGCCCTCGCCGTTTTGGCCGAAGCCCGCGCCCGGCGTACCGACAACGTGTGCGTTTTCCAGAAGAAAATCAAAAAACGTCCAGGAATCCATACCGTTCGGGCATTTCAGCCAGATATACGGCGAATTTTTGCCGCCGGTAAACCAGATGCCCAGTTCGGTCAGCGCCTGCGCGATCACCTGCGCATTTTCACGGTAATAGGCAATGCCTTCCGCCACCTGTTGTTGTCCCTCCGGCGAAAAAACAGCCGCCGCGCCCCGCTGAACGATATAGGGAACGCCGTTGAACTTGGTCGTCTGGCGGCGCAGCCACAGCTTGTTCAGCTGCAAGCCGTCAAAGCACAGCTCCATCGGCACGACCGTATAGCCACAGCGTGTACCGGTGAAACCGGCCGTTTTGGAGAAGGAACAAAACTCGATCGCACATTTCCGCGCGCCTTCGATCTCAAAAATGCTGCGCGGCAGGCCGGCGTCCTGCACAAATGCCTCATATGCCGCGTCAAACAGAATCACCGCCTGCTGCGCCAGCGCGTAATCCACCCACTGCTTCAGCTGCGCCGCGTTGTATACCGCGCCGGTTGGGTTGTTCGGCGAGCACAAGTAAATGATGTCCGCTTTCACGGCCGGATCCGGCAGCGGGAGAAAGCCGTTGCTTTCATTGGCATTCATATATATAATGCGCCGTCCCGCCATGATGTTCGTGTCCACATACACGGGATACACGGGGTCGGGAACCAGCACCGTGTTGTCCAGCGCGAAAATATCCAGAATATTTCCGAGATCGCTCTTGGCGCCGTCGCTGATAAAAATTTCATCGCTTGCAAGCTGTGTGCCGCGCGCCGCATAATAGCTTTGGATCGCGTCCTTCAGAAAGGCATACCCCTGCTCCGGACCATAGCCGCGGAACGTGTCGGCTTCCCCCATCTCCGCAACCGCCTTCTGCATCGCGTCTATAACCGCGGGACACAGCGGACGCGTTACATCGCCGATGCCCAGCCGAATGATCGACGCCTCCGGGTGTGCCGCAGAATAGGCGGCAACCTTATGCGCAATAGTGGAAAACAGATAACTGTCCTGCAAATGGGTATAGTTCGCGTTGACTTTCATAGATGACCCCCCAAAATATAGCATAAAAGCAGGATCCTCCCGCACCAAAGCGCACGAGAGGAATCCGACTCATCGCAAAACAGGTTTGGTTTAGATTTCGACTTCGCCCTCAAAAACCTTGGCTGTATCGCCGGTCATATACACCGTATCGTCCGTATACCGGATGATCAGATCGCCGCCGCGCAGCTTGACCGTAATGTTCTCATTCTTGTTGCAATAGCCGTTTTCCACCGCCGCGACCGCCGCCGCGCACGCACCGGTGCCGCAGGCCCAGGTTTCGCCGCTGCCGCGCTCCCAGACACGCATTTTCAGCGTGTTTTGGTCGATCACCTTGATAAATTCCGTGTTGATGCGCTCCGGGAATTTTTCATAACATTCAAACAGCGGCCCAATCTTCTCCAGCTCCAGTGAATCCGGATTGCTGCAAAAGACCACACAATGCGGATTGCCCATCGACACACAGGTGATGGCGTATTCCTGACCGTCGATCGTGATCGGGCGGCTGACAACGCGGTCGCCGTCAAAATTCACCGGGATCTTGGACGGCGTCAGCTCTGCCGCGCCCATATCCACCGTCGCTTTTTTGACCTCGCCGTTGTACTTATGCAGATGCAGCGCGCGAATACCGCTGAGCGTTTCAATGGTCATATCCTGCGAGCGGACGATGTCGTTGTCATATAGGTATTTGGCGACGCAGCGGATCGCGTTGCCGCACATTTTACCCTCACTGCCATCCAGATTAAACATCCGCATTTTCGCGTCGGCAACCTCGGACGGACAGATCAGCACAGCGCCGTCGCCGCCAATGCCGACATGGCGGTCGGACAGGCAAAGGCTCAAGCCTTCCGGATTGTCAATGCTCTTTTCGAGGCAGTTGAAATAAATATAGTCGTTTCCGCAGCCCTGCATCTTGGTGAACTTCAGTTTGACCTTTTCGCTGCGCAGGTTGTTGATATCCACCAGCTCGGTGTTGGAAGCGGTGTAGCGGCTGCGCAGGCTGTCGGCGATCGCGTTGGCCGTGTCGATCGAAGTCAGGCAGGGAATGCTTCTTTCCACAGCCTTGCGGCGAATTTTCACGGAATCGCGCGTCGGGATCCGCCCCTTGGAAGAGGTAGAGATGATATAATCCACCTTGCCGCTTTCCAGCAGCGTCAGCGGATTGTTATCCGACTCGTGGATCTTATCCACCATGATGACCGTCATGCCGTTTTCGCGAAGCACCGCGGCAGTGCCCTTCGTTGCATACAGCGTAAAGCCCATTTCATAGAACTTTTTCGCGACGTCCGCAATCTCTTTTTTATCGGCGTTGCGGATGGTGATAAACACGCCGCCCTTTTTCTTCATGCGGTACCCGGCTGCCAGCAAGCCCTTGTACAGCGCTTCGTTCAGCGTGTTCGCGACACCCAGCACCTCGCCGGTCGATTTCATCTCCGGCCCAAGGTTGGTGTCCACGTTGGTCAGTTTTTCAAACGAGAACACCGGCACTTTGACCGCCACATACGGCGAAACCGGGTACAAACCGGTGCCATAGCCCATATCCGCCAGCTTTTCGCCCAGCATGGCGCGCGTCGCCAGATCCACCATCGGCACGCCCGTCACCTTGCTGATATACGGAATGGTGCGCGAGGAACGCGGATTGACCTCGATGACATACAGCTCGTCCTGATAAATCAGATACTGGATGTTGACCAGCCCTTTGGTGAGCATGGAAACCGCCAGATTCCGTGAACATTCTACAATCTTGGCGATCATATCGTCGTTGATGTTCCACGCCGGATACACCGCGATCGAGTCACCGGAATGGATGCCGGAACGTTCAACGTGCTCCATAATGCCCGGAATGAGGATGTCCTCCCCGTCGCAGATCGCGTCGATCTCCAGCTCAATGCCCATCAAATACTTGTCGACCAGCACGGGATTTTCAATGTTCTGCGCGAGGATGATCGCCATATATTCCTTGACATCCTCTTCACCGAACGCGATGATCATATTCTGCCCGCCGAGCACATAGGACGGACGCAGCAGCACCGGATAGCCCACACGCTCCGCGACCTCCAGCGCTTCCTCGGTCGTCATGACCGTAAAGCCGTTCGGGCGCTTGATCTTCAGCTTTTCCAGCAAGGCGTCAAAGCGTTCGCGATCCTCCGCCATGTCGATGCTGTCCGCCGAGGTGCCCATGACGTTGACACCGTTTTCGCTGAGGAATTTTGTCAGCTTGATGGCCGTTTGTCCGCCGAACGCCACCACCACGCCATACGGTTTTTCCGTCTGGATAATGCTCATGACGTCTTCGTTGGTCAGCGGCTCAAAATACAGCCGGTCGGCGGTATCGAAGTCCGTGGACACGGTTTCGGGGTTATTGTTGACGATGACGACCTCATAACCGGCCTTCTTGAGCGCCCAGACACAGTGTACCGACGCGTAATCGAATTCGATCCCCTGGCCGATACGGATCGGGCCGGAACCAAACACGATGATGGTTTTTTTGTCGCTCCCGCGCTGCGCGATAAAGTCTGCGGCCTCGTTTTCTTCGTCAAAGGAGGAGTAAAAATACGGCGTCTGTG
>CATWUX010000176.1 GCA_958354085.1 uncultured Oscillospiraceae bacterium
ACGCCGAACTATTTTTATTCATGCGGGTGTCCAACTTGCACTTGCAATTTGCGATCATTTTTAATAAATTTTGTCAACTATATTTCAAATTATCGTCTTAATTTCTCTCAATCATCCCACTGTCTCCAGCAGCGCACGCACATCATCCAAGGTTTTGCAGTCCCGCGCCCAGTCGTTTTTCGGATTTTTCCATGTCAGCGTATCGCTGTTCCCCCGAAACAGGAGCTTGCCCTGATATTCACTGATGATCGTATAGGGCAGCAGCTTGCCGGGATTGGTTTCCTGAAACCGCTCGGTTTCCTCTGCGTTGTAAGCCAAAAACAACAGCACACGGTCGCCCTTTTCCAGATAGCCGCCGGAATCGCGGACATTCGTGCAAACGATCGTCTCGTTATCCCCCTCCTGCGCAATCGGGATGCGATCGCCTTTTTGCAGAGTGCCCTTCAGATCCTCCTCGACCTTCAGCGTCAGCACATACGCCTTTTGCACCGGCGCCTGTGTGGCTCCCTGATATTCGCCCGGAACGGCATACGAAACCGTCTCCGCCTTCTCCACTTTTCCGACGACAATGGCGGTCGCGTAAGTTTTCAGCTGCGCCAGTGTATAACGGTAAACCGCCTGCTCCACCACGCGCGGCTCCGTTTTCTTCTCGCACCCGACCATTCCCGCCAACAGTATCCCACACAACAACCAACAAACCCACTTTTTCATTCTGACAGCACCTTTTTCCCGGTTTGCGCACCGATTTTTCCAAAATACAGTTTGTAAAATTTTACCATTTATTAAATATTTTGTCAATTGTTATCGGGTTATCAGAAGGCACAAAGATCCTTTAGTGTCCATAAATTTTTGTAAAATTTCATTCATAATATGAAGCATCCAAACAGGAATTGACAAAATTATTCGTCAATGTTATCATACTGAAAGATTGTTAGGTTCAAATTCATCTATCGGATGTATCCGATTTTACTTTTGAGGTGAAATTTATGCAGCTTCCGCAAATCACGACATATTGTAAAGATAAAAGAATACAAAAATGTTTTTTCTCCGCTGTATTTTGGGGGCTTTTATCATATCTATACTGTTTTATGAATAATCTGAATAATTATGATAACATCGCCTGCACTCCCGGAGGATATGGAACGGGTATGCAAAGCGGCCGGTGGTTTTTGTCCCTTTTGGGTGAATGTGTCAAGGATGTTTGGGGCAACTACAACCTTCCATTCTTTAACGGTCTCCTGTCCATTCTTTTTATGGGAATCAGCGCCTGTATGGTGATTGAAATTCTGGAGATAAAGAACGAATGGTTTTGTGCATTGCTCGGCGGCATTACGGTTGTCTTTCCGCCGATTGCCAGCGGCATGCTTTTCTCCTTTACCGTACACTATTATACCTTAGCGATTCTGCTGTCTGTGGCCGGTGTTTGGTGTGTCAAGCAAAGAAAAATCGTCCTATATATTCTTGGCGGCCTACTGTTCGCCTGTTCTCTCGGAATCTATCAGGCTTACTTTCCATTTGCCGCCAGCCTGCTGATTTTAACTCTTATTAAAATGTGTTTGGATGAAACCTATTCGTGGAAACAGGTACTGTTGGCCTCCTTCAAGTTCTTATCGGCACTGTTAATAGGCTATATTCTTTATCGTATATTGCTGCAAATCTGTCTGGTCGTATACGACCAATCGCTCAACAGCTATCAAGGCATAAACGAAATGGGGAATATTGACCTTCGCCAGCTGCCGCACATGGTAATACAAACTTACAAAGACCTCTTAAAACTCCCGCTTCGGGATTATATGTCGATAACCGCCACACGCGTCCTGCAACATGGTGTTTTCTGGATTTACATCATCTGCTTTGTATCCGCCATTCTTTTCTTTATGCGAAAAAATGTTTTGAAATCCATAGCCTTGGTGGTACTTGTCGCTCTTTTCCCGATTGCAGTAAATTCTATTATTATCATGGTACCGAACGGAAATGTATATACCTTGATGGCCATGGCTTTAGTAGCCGTGTTCTATCTTCCGCTGGTATTCGTCGATAATATAACCGTTACACGTGAAAAGCTAACCAAGCTGCTCACTATTCCCACCGTTGCCGTTTTATTCATCTGCACGCTGAATTATACATGGTTGAATAACGGCAATTATCGGGCTCTGTACTATTCCAACAAGCAATTGGAAAATTACTATTCCACTTTATATACACGAATTAAAAGTACGGAAAATTATCGGCAGGATCAACGTATTCTGTTTATCGGCAGTAAGATCACAGACAACACCTATAAAAATAATTGGAACTCTACGCCATTTCGTTACGGCGGCAACGAAGCTCGGCTGAATACGTATTCGCGTGCATCTTCCATCATAAATTATCTAGGATATAGCTACCATGCGATCGCGTTTAACAGTGACGAGTACAAAAAGTATAAATCGGAGATACAAACCATGTCCTGCTATCCCGATGATGGTTCGATCCGTGTCGTCGATGACGTTGTCTTAGTGCGGTTGGAATGACCGCTTCATCCGTCGCTTTCACACGCACTGTCCTGTGATTTTTCCGTTATAATCAATCGCGTGTATCCGAAGTTTCCTGTCCCGCATATACTGCATTAAAAGCGGGAATCGTATTCCGCAGGGGCCCCCGCTGTGCCGCTGCTCTCTGCGGAGAAACGGAGGAAGCATGGAACTGCGAAACAACCAAATCATGGTGCGGGAAATTCTGGCCAATCCGAATGCCAAAGCGATTTTGCAGCGTGAGCTGCCGGATATCGCGGGAAGCGTCTGGCTGAAATATGCGCTGGATATGCCGCTTAAACAGGTGCTGCGCTATGCCGAGGGGAAATTTTCCCGCGACAAACTGGCGCGCATTTTGGAAGAATTAAAAAACACATAAAAAGACCGCGCTGTGCGATTGCACAGCACGGTCTTTTGAATGTTTACAAAACCGATTAATACATGCCGTCCATGCCGCCGGGTGCGGCCGGAGCAGCCGGAGCAGCCGGTTCCTTCTTATCCGCAACCAGCGATTCGGTGGTCAGCACCATCGCCGCCACGGACGCCGCATTCTGCAGAGCGGAACGGGTAACCTTGGTCGGATCGACGATACCGGCGGTGAACATATCCACATACTCTTCTTTAGCAAAGTCAAAGCCATAGTTGACCTTGCCGGCGCCGCGGATCTTGTCGATGATCACGCTGCCCTCCAGGCCGGCGTTGAGCGCGATCTGACGAACCGGCTCTTCCAGAGCTTTGAGCACGATCTGGATACCGGTCTTCTCGTCGCCCTCGGCCGTCTCGAGCATCGGCAGCAAAGCCGCAGACGCGTTGATGAGCGCCACGCCGCCGCCGGCGACCAAGCCTTCCTCGACCGCCGCCTTGGTAGCGGACAGAGCATCTTCAATGCGCAGTTTCTTTTCTTTCATCTCGACCTCGGTTGCCGCGCCGACCTTGATGACGGCGACGCCGCCGGCCAGCTTGGCCAGACGCTCCTGCAGCTTCTCGCGGTCGAAATCGGAGGTCGTGGTCTCGATCTGGCTGCGGATCTGGTTGACACGCGCCTTGATCTCGCCCGCATTGCCGGCGCCGTCCACGATGATGGTGTTTTCCTTCTGCACCTTCACCTGACGTGCGCGGCCCAGCTGCGCGATCGTGGTATCCTTCAGCTCCAGACCCAGCTCGGAGGAAATAACCTCGCCGCCGGTCAGGATCGCGATATCCTGCAGCATTTCCTTGCGGCGATCGCCGAAGCCGGGCGCTTTGACGGCCACACAGGTGAACGTCCCGCGCAGCTTGTTGACGATCAGGGTAGACAGTGCCTCGCCCTCAACGTCTTCGGCGATGATGACCAGCTTTTTGCCCGCCTGCAGAATCTGCTCGAGCAGCGGGAGAATATCCTGAATGTTGGAGATCTTCTTGTCGGTGATCAGCAGATACGCATCGTCAATAATGGCTTCCATCTTGTCGGTATCGGTAACCATGTACGGCGTGATATAGCCGCGG
>CATWUX010000177.1 GCA_958354085.1 uncultured Oscillospiraceae bacterium
TATCACTATGGATTTTTCTTTTATGTGTCCAACTTCATTTTACAATTAACCAAAAGAAACGGAGATGTCATTATGAAAAAAACATTCTGTGCTTTGCTGGCCATCATTTTATTACTGGGTGTCACAGCCTGCGCCAGTAATGATCCGCCCGACGAATCCATCAAGGACGCCCCCGAGTATATCGCCTCCGTATTTAATAAAATGAACGAGTTGGCAAAAGAAAACAAGTTCACATTCAAGGCGTGGGGGTATATTGACGACAAGTATACGGGAGATTCTTTCGTTCTGGCTTACACCGGAAAAGATGCCAAGGGTATATCGGATTTTAGTCTTAAGTTTCAACACGATCCAGCTCAAGGCATGGCTATCACAGGAATATTCCAAGACGACGAAGTCCAACGCCCGGCTTTTCTTAAGGACGTCATAACGGCATTGATGATGACTGTAAAGCCCTCTTTGTCGTTGGAAAATGCACGAACAGAAACGGAAACGTTCATGAATTCCCGCCCCACGAAGACCTCTGATACTCGCTATAGCGAACGGATACAATTGGGCGAATATACAATGTGGATGGAGGCGATTGCAGGTGGAAACAATCATGACCGCCTTCAGGAAAGCCTGAATTTGAGAAAAACAGATCAAATGTTCTTCGATGCCCCGGAAAAGCGGGAGGATTATGCCGTCCTTTCCAAAGATACTGTGCAGGAAGCCGTAACGTCCAGTAGAGAAAAATATCAGGTTACCGGCAAAGTTAACGATTTCAAGCTGTCGTCCTGGGGTGACTACAGCAGTTGTGAAGTGGAAGACAGCAATGGGCAAAAGGTAACCGTTGTATACAATTATGGATTCTATCCCGTAAATTTTGAAATCGGAAAGACATACACGTTCTTCGGGGAAAGCATCTTCTATATGGATGTTCTCAACTTTGTAGAGGATCGGGATATAAGAATTCCGTGCATCCGTTTGACTTATGCTGAATAACTTGCTTTGGCTTTTGCATAATCTTCAACGCGCTGTTTCATGATCCACTCTTTTTTCCGCTCAAACAGTTTATTGGTTTCCGGCGGAAATGGTATCACAGAACCGGCTTACTCCTAAAGCGGAATACCCTCAGACGAACATAAAAAATCACCGGAAGAAATACGTCTTCCGGTGATTCCTTTATTTCAGCAGTGCTTCCACGGCATCGACGGCGGGCTGCAGCTCATCACAGACCACACGTTCGATCTCGCCGTTATCACACAGGCGGGCGATATCCGCGTTCATCGGCAATTTGGCCAGCAGCGGCAAGCCCATTTCGGCAGCGGCCTGCTCCAGTCCCTCCTGCTCGCCGAACAGCGCAATGTGTTTGCCGCAGTCCGGGCAGATGACGCAGCTCATATTTTCCACCATGCCCAATACGGGAATATTCAGCATGCCGGCCATTTTGTATGCCTTGGTGACGACCATCTGCACCAGCGACTGCGGTGTGGATACGATCACCGCGCCGTCCAGCGGGATGGATTGGAACACCGTCAGCGGCACATCGCCGGTTCCGGGCGGCATATCAATAAACAGCACGTCCAGATCGCCCCAGGCAACGTCCGTCCAAAATTGGGTGACGGCGCCGGCGAGCACCGGGCCGCGCCAAACGACGGGCTGATCCTCGTGCTCCAGCAGGAGGTTGATGGACATGACTTTGATGCCCATATGGGTTTCTTCCGGCATAATGCCCATTTCCGATCCGGTGGCTTTGCGGGTGATGCCGAAGGCTTTGGGGATGGAGGGGCCGGTGATATCGGCGTCCAGCACGCCGACCTTGTAGCCGCGGCGTGCCATCATAACAGCGAGCATCGCCGTGACGGAGGATTTGCCGACGCCGCCTTTGCCGCTGTTAACGGCAATCACCTTTTTGATCGAACTGTACGCGTTCAGTTGCGCGTGCAGATCCTGCTCGGAACATTTCTGCCCGCAGCTGCTGCAGTCGTGGCTGCAAGATTCACTCATAACAATCTTTCCTTTCCTGAACTGAGAAAACGCAATAAAATCCTCACGCATCAGCGTGAGGATTTTTTATAGCGTTCCAATCGTGAACCGCCGTTTAAGCGGAACGTTCCTTTGAGTAGCCGGTTGCCGTAACCGTCGGGCTGTCGCCTTCCGCAACATCCTGCGAGCGCAACACGTAAGCAACGGTTTTCAGCAGCACTTTGCAATCCAGCGCCAGAGAGAGGTTGTCGGCATAAAACGCGTCCAAACGCGCCTTGTCGGCGACCGTGACGAGATCGCGGCCGTTGACCTGCGCCCAGCCGGTCAGACCGGGACGAACCAGATTCGCCCCGTTTTTGCTGCGCAGCTCCAGCAGATCGCCTTCGGTCAGCACCACCGGACGGGGGCCGACGAAACTCATGCTGCCGAGGAAAATATTCCATAGCTGCGGCAGCTCATCCAAGCTGAGCCGGCGCAGCGCGCCGCCGATCGGCGAAATGTAGGCTTCCGCGTGATGCAGCTTATGCGAGGCGACATTGGCCGGCGCATTGGTGCTCATGGTGCGGAATTTGACCATGCGGAACGGGCGGTTATTGCGCCCCATGCGTGTCTGAATAAACAAGGGGGATCCTTTGGTGTCGATGGCGGCCACAACGGCAATGACCAAACAAACCGGAAACAGCACGACCATCATAACAAGGGATGCCAATATATCAAAGCTGCGCTTACAAAAACGAAAAACCTTTTGATGCAGCGTCAAGGGAGCATTTTTTCTTTTCAGCGGATAAATCTTCTGCATCTGCATACGCCTCCTTTGTTCCTTCTGAATTCCGAAAACCGGGTATCAAAAAGCGGTGCAGGACGGAGACCGGCTGATCCGGTCACTGCTATGCATTATACTATTGAAAACGCCAAAAAGCAAGTTTCATTTTTGTAACCTTTAGAAAATATGGGAATACAGACAGCTATGCGGGGCGAATTCATCGGCGATTTGTCAACTCTGTTCGATTTTTGCTTAAAATCGAACAGAATTTACCGCGCGGTGAGCAGCGATAAGGCTTCGGCACGCGTGCGAACGTCGGATTTCATCCGCCCGCGCAGCGCCGAGGTCTGCGTGCGGGAGCCGGCCGCGCGGATGCCGCGCATGGTCATGCACAGGTGTTCGGCCTCAATGATGACGGCTACCCCCTGCGGCTGCAGCTCCTGTTCCAGAAAATCGGCCAGCTGTGCCGTCAGCCGCTCCTGCAGCTGGGGACGGCGCGCAAAGGAGTTCACGATACGCGCCAGCTTGGACAGACCGATCACGCGCCCGTCTTTGGGAATGTAGGCGATGTGGGCGACGCCTGTGAACGGCAGCAGATGGTGTTCGCACATGGAATAGAGCGGAATATCCCGAACCGTCACCATTTCGTCGTGCTGATTCTCGTTGAAAATTTTCAAATGTGTGCGGGGGTCCTCCTCCAAGCCGGCGAAAACCTCGGTATACATATCCGCCACCCGGCGCGGCGTTTCGACCAGCCCCTCCCGATCCGGATCTTCGCCGATCGCCAGCAGAATTTCCCGAACGGCGGCTTCGATGCGTTTTTTATCCATAATGGTGGTCATTCCTTTCCTGTTATGCGACCGCACATACCTTTTTCTTTACTTATTGTTTGGTATATACCTATATATACAAGTCAATGCTCTCTATTATACCGCATGTTGATTGCACCCGTCAACTATTGTCTGCGGTTGTGGAGAGACAGGGCAAAATTATTAAAAAAGCCATAGACATTTTTGCAATAGTTCTGTATAATCAAACATATAGAAAAATTTTCCGTCTATTTTTTCTGCTTTTCATGGAGGAAAAGTGGACGTGCGGAAGGATGAAAACCGGATATGGGAACACGGATTTTGTTGACAGGCGGGGTGCGCAGCGGGAAAAGCCAGCTGGCGGAGCAGTTGATGGCGCATAGCCCGCAGGTGCTGTATATTGCGACTGCGCGATGCCTGGATAAAGAAATGGAGCGGCGCATTGAGCTGCACCGGCAG
>CATWUX010000178.1 GCA_958354085.1 uncultured Oscillospiraceae bacterium
GCGGAAGCCGTGCCGGTTATGTTGAGTCTTTGCTTTGATCCGCAGCTTCTGCTGTTAAAAAATTGTCGCTTGGCACAAACAGCGGCTGCCGTTATATATACGGCAGCCGCTGTTTATAGGTTTTCAGGAGCGTCCATCCCAGCCATAGAGCGCGAAATCCACCCGCTCGTCCTCGGTGAAGCGCACGCCTTCTTCTTCCAACAATTCCCGCTGACGGTCTTTTCCGCCGAAGGCAAACGCGCCGGATACTTTTCCGAAACGGTTCACTACCCTGTGACAGGGGATTTCTCCGGGGCGAGGGTTGACGTGCAGCGCATAACCGACGACGCGCGCCCAGCGCGGGTTTCCCGCCAGCAGCGCGACCTGTCCATAGGTGGCGACTTTTCCCCGCGGGATACGGCATACTACATCATAAATGCGTTCATAGCTGTTCATGCAGCAGTCTCCTTTCGTGGAGCGACACTTTGTGACGTAAAAAGAGCCGCACCGAACGGCGCAGCTCTTAAAACGTGTCAAACTTATACAGCGCGGGTAACCTTACCGGAACGCAAGCAACGGGTGCAGGCGTAAACCCTTTTCGGTGAACCATCCACAACAGCTTTAACCCGGCGAATGTTGGGTTTCCACGTTCTGTTGGAGCGTCTGTGTGAGTGGGATACCTGGATGCCGAAAGTAACACTCTTTCCGCAGATATCACATTTAGCCATATGTTCTGCACCTCCTTTGATGGACAATCAAAAAACAACGGATATATTCTATCAGATATTGGATGAGAAAGCAAGTCTTTTTTCTTGAAAATGAAAAAATTTGCAAACATTGCGTCCAACCTGCCGAGAAACTCTTGTATTTTGTGGGGTTTTCCAGTATAATACCCCACATACGGAGAGAATATACCGTTATAGGAAAGGGACGTGTTCTGTTTTATGTTAGGCTATCTGCTCGGAGGACAGTACGATCTGCTCACTTTATTGGTCGTGCTTGCCATATACATGGTAATTGCATTTGTCGTGTTCCCCGCGCGTGGTTTTGCACAAGCCTATATTGCCAACCAATTGGGCGATCCCACTGCACGCTTGGCGGGGCGTATGACGATGAACCCGCGGGCACATATAGATCTATTCGGCACGATTGTATTGTTTCTGTGCGGAATCGGCTTTGTAAAACCCATCCCGATGAATCCGCGGAATTTTCGCAAGCCGCGGACAGGCATTATTTTTACAGCTCTGGCCGGGCCGGTCATGGGAGTGCTGATGGGCGCGGTCGGAATCGCGCTCTACCGTATTTGCCTGCTGTTTGTTAAAGATTATCAGACGGTTTCTTTCCTTTATTTGATTTTGGTTCAGATATTTGCTCTCACCAACATTCAATTAGCGGTTTTTACATTGCTGCCGCTGCCTTTTTTGGATGGTTATACGATCCTGTCTCTTTTCCTTCCGGCAAAATGGGTGTATTTTATTCAGTCAAATTCCATGTATGCCACGCTGCTGGTATTGATTCTTATCTTCTCAGGTGCGATTGATTACCCCGTATCGTTTTTGTCAAATCTGATTTTAAACGGAATCGGCTTCTTGTTCGGTTTCTATGGATAAAAGTTTGGTGAATTATGGATACGATTTCCTATAAGCTGCCGTCGTTTGAAGGGCCGCTGGATCTGCTGTTGTTTCTGGTGCAGAAAAACAAATTGAATATTTACGATATTCCGATCGCGGAGGTTCTGCAGCAATACATGGAAACGATCCGTCAGATGCAGGAAACGGATCTGGAGATCGCAACGGAATTTCTGGATATGGCCGCCCGGCTGGTTCAGATCAAATCGTCCATGCTGCTGCCCAAGCACGAGGAAGAGGCGGAAACTCTTAAGCGTGAGCTGACCGGTGAGCTGATCGAATACCATTTGTGTCAGCAAGCGGCGGCACGTCTGGCAGAGGATTATGTCGGCAGCGATATATTTACGCGTGAGCCTGCGGAGGTGGAGCCGGACATGACCTATCGCCGTACACATGCGCCGCGCGAAATTTTGCTGGCCTATTTGGCGGCTGCGGGACGCGGGCAGCGCCGGATGCCGCCGCCTGTACAGGCGTTCAGCGGTATTGTCTCCCGCAAAATTGTGTCGGTTTCTTCCAAGATTATTTTCGTTTTGCGACGATTGCGGCAGCGGCGCACGGTGTCCTATCCGTCGCTGTTTGAAACCGCCGAAAACAAATCCGAGCTGGTCGCGACTTTTCTGGCGCTGCTGGAGTTGATAAAAACAAACCGTATCGCGGTGACGGGCGAGGGCGCGGGGCTGCAGGTGCAGATGCTGGCGGACGAGTTGCCGGAAGATTTTGTCAGTGATTTTGATTAAACACGGAGAGGTGTGTGGCTCTTTTTGACGATAAAAGACTATCAGGCCGCGATGGAAGCGGTTTTGTTTGCCAGCGGCGAACCGATCGCGGTTTCCCGTTTGGCGGAGGTGCTGGAGCTGGATCAGGATACCACGATCAGTTTGGCGGAGGATCTGCTTCAGGACTACAACACCCGAGACAGCGGTTTGGCGATTGTGCGTATGGAGGATCAATATCAGATGTGTACGCGAAAAGAGTATGCGTCGTACATACGCCGCGCCATGGATATTCGCCGCAACACTCCGCTTTCGCAGGCGGCCATGGAGGTACTGGCGATTGTGGCGTATAACCAGCCGGTGACAAAAGCCTTTATCGAACAGGTGCGCGGCGTAGAATGCGGCGCGGTCGTGCAGGGCTTGGTGCAAAAAAATCTGCTGGAAGAAAAAGGCCGGTTGGAGCTTCCCGGCCGTCCGCTTCTGTACGGTACGACACCGGATTTTCTGCGTTCGTTTCAGATGAAGGGGCTGGATGAACTGCCGCCCCTGCCGCAGAAGGATGCGGAAGACACGGAAATGGTCGAGCCGACGCTGGAGGAAATCATTGAAGAAGCGGAAAGCGTATAGAACAGGAGGAGCGCCGTGGTAGCTTTGTATATCGTGCTGGGAATCGTGGCGTTCCTGCTGTTGATCCTGTTGATACCGGTGTACGGGTATTTAGATTTTGATAAACAATTGCACGCACGTGTGCGCGTGTTGGGTATTCCGTTTCGCCTTTATCCGCTGAAACCGAAAAAGAAGCGCTCTGAAAAGCAACAGACGGTTGCCAAAGCCGAAAAAAGCGCAAAGAAATCCGCTAAAAAAGAGGCTAAGGAAGACTTTCTGTCGCTGGAAACTATCTTCAAAGAAGAAGGGATCAGCGGTGTTGCACAATTGTTCTCGGAGCTGGCTAAGCTGGCGACAGCCGCGCTCCGGCGGGTGCTGGCAGCCATTACGGTGGATCGTTTGAATTTGCAGGCGCGTATCGTATGCGAAGAAGCGGACGAAACCGCCATTCGCTACGGGCAGGTGTGTGCCGTCCTGTATCCCGCGCTGGCCGGACTGGAAAGCATAGTGCGCGTCCGCAAAAAAAACATCGCGATCGCGCCGGATTTCTTGGCGGAAAAGGGCGAACTGATGGTCGATTTGCGGCTGCATATTATACCGCTGCGGGTATTGTGGGCTGCCTTGCGGTTTGCCGTCGGATTTCTCGGGTATACTAATAAAGTATAGTTCTGAAGATAGATTGTATAAAATAACAGGAGGTTGTACAGATGGAACAGGGAGTACAAGGTTTACTGGGCGTTTCAATGGAAAAAATCCGGGAAATGGTCGATGTCAATACGGTGATCGGGGATCCGATCTCGCTTCCCGACGGTACGGTGCTGATCCCCGTATCCAAGGTATCGTACGGCTTTGCCGCGGGCGGCTCTGATCTGCCCTCCAAAACGCAGGCTGCTTTGTTTGGCGGCGGCAGCGGCGCTGGCATTCATATCACTCCGATCGCGTTTCTTGTCGTGGCAAACGGTGATGTGCGCATGATGCCGATGGTGTCCAAGCCGGACTCCAACG
>CATWUX010000179.1 GCA_958354085.1 uncultured Oscillospiraceae bacterium
ATCGGTACTACCGGATTCCCCGAACTGGAATTTGATTTTGCCGAGCGGTTGTGTATGACGCGGGGCGATCTGACCATTATATTGCTCTGCGACCAGCCGTCGGCGTCGGTCATTGACCGTGCAATGTGTGCGGGCGTTGCCCGCGTAATGGATATTCACGGCGAGCCGGAGATGGTGCGTACGGCGATTCTGGCGGCAAACAACCGGGCCAAGAATCGCGCGGCGGCTGTCCATAGCGTGGCCAGCACCTACGATTCGCGTGTTTTATCCGTGTTTTGTCCCAAGGGAGGCACCGGCAAGACCACGGTAGCCGTTAACCTTGCCGTCGCGCTGGCTTCACTGGGCAAAAAGGTGGCGCTGGTGGATATGGATCTGCAATTTGGCGATGTGGGTGTTTTTTTGGATATCGCCAAGGCGGATACAATTTCCGATCTGGTGGAGGAAAACAATTTTGAGCTGTCTGCGATCAAAAGCTATCTGATCCGCCATTACAGCGGGGTGAACGCTCTGCTTGCGCCGCCTGCACCGGAATATGCGGAACTGATCAAGGCCGAGCATGTCGAACGGATCCTTACCGTGCTTCGGGCAGAATACGATTATCTGATCGTGGATATGCCGCCCGCCTTTAACGATTGCGCCATAACGGCGCTGGAACTGTCGGACACGGTATATTTTGTAGTGACGGAGGATATTTCCACGCTGCGCAACGCGAAGATTTGTTTTCAGGTGCTGGAAATGCTCAAGGTCTCGGACAAGGTTCAGCTGGTGATTAACAAAGACGGTATCTCGACCATTGGGGTGCGTGACACGGAAAGTGCGCTGGACGCCAAAGCGGTGCTGGTGCTGCCCAATGACCAGAAAACCACCACACGTGCGATCAACCGCGGTGTGCCGGTGGTTCTCGGCGATAAAAAATCCAAGCTGGCACAGGCGGTCATGGGGTTTGCCCAGCGGCTGACCGGCAACAAATAAGGTGAACTATGGGACTTTTAGAACGGTTGGATAAAGGGGCAGCCCACGTCCCCGGCGGAAATTCCGCAGAACCCGTGGACGAGTTTGCGGCGCTGCGGGACAAAGTGCATTTAGAGGTCGTCGAGGCGTTGGGCAAGCAGGAGGAAAAAGCGGGCGGCAGAAAGCCGACCGAACAGGAAACGCGGGACACCATCGAGCTGTTGCTGGAAGTACACGCAGCGGCCGTGCCGCGTCCGGATCGCCGGCGGATCGCCGAAGAATTATATGACCAGATCTGTGGGCTGGGGCCGATCGAAAAGCTGCTGGCGGACGAAACGGTCAGCGAGATCATGGTCAACGGGCCCAAGCAGATCTATATCGAGCGCAAAGGCAAGCTGGTGCTCAGCGGCGTGACTTTTCTCAACGAAGAGCAGCTGCTCAACGTCATTGACCGCATTGTCTCGCCGCTGGGACGGCATATTGACGAGGCAAACCCGATGGTGGACGCGCGCTTGGCGGACGGCTCCCGCGTTAACGCGGTCATCCCGCCGCTGTCGCTGAGGGGGCCGCTGCTGACTATCCGAAAATTCTCCAAATCGCCGCTTACAATCCAAAATTTGATCAATTTCGGTTCGCTGACCTTTAAAATGGCGGCCTTTTTGGAGGCTTGCGTGAAGGGCCGGCTCAATATTGTGGTTTCAGGCGGTACCGGCAGCGGTAAAACCACGCTGCTCAACGTGCTGTCCGCGTATATTCCGGCAGATGAACGCATTGTGACCATTGAGGATGCCGCTGAAATCCAGCTGCGGCAGGAACACGTACTGACGCTGGAGAGCCGTCCTGCCAATCTGGAGGGCAAGGGGCAGGTCACCATCCGCGATTTGGTGCGCAACGCGCTGCGGATGCGGCCGGACCGTATCGTGGTCGGTGAGGTGCGCGGCGGCGAGGCGCTGGATATGCTGCAGGCGATGAATACCGGCCATGACGGTTCGATGACGACCGGCCATGCCAACACGCCGCGCGATATGCTGGCACGGTTGGAAACGATGGTGCTTATGGCGGGGATGAATCTGCCGGTGAGCGCGATTCGGCAGCAGATCGCCAGCGCGATCGATATCATTATCCAGCAAACCCGTCTGCGGGACGGCAGCCGCAAGGTGACCAGCATCAGCGAGGTACTGGGCATGGAAGGCGACGTGATTATCACGCAGGATATTTTCGTATACGAATATTCCGCCGACGGTCATGCGACCGGGCGTTTCCGTGCAACGGGCATCAAGCCGCATTGCTGTGAACGGCTGGCGGATAACGGTGTGGGCGTGCGGGACGACTGGTTCTCCTGACCGCGGGGAAAACAGGTAATCTTTTTAACCTAATAGTATTAAGATAGAAAGGGGAGCGGGCGTTGAAGCTGCTGGTTATCCTTACGGCGATGTGCACCGTGTTTTGTCTGGTCACAAGCCTCTTATATTGGTTTAACCGCGACCGGTATATCGGCCGGCGGCGTATTGAAGGGCTGTTTGACGAAGGGGAAAAACAGAGCCGCGCTTTGCGCCGCCGGAAAAAGGAGAACGGGGAGACCGCCGGCCGGCGCGGACGACTGGAAAAGCTGTCGGACGAGCTGTATGTGGCCGGTGTGGCGTTGCGTGCGCAGGAGTTCATTACGATCTGGGTTGCTGTCGCAATCGTTTTGCCGGTGCTGCTGCTGTTTTTGGGCGTGCCGAGCATGATGTGTATTGGCACCTGTATTGTCGGTGCGACCGCTCCGATCGCCTATATTAAGATCAAACGCCATAATCGTTTGGCGCTGTTTGATAAACAGCTGCTGGACGCGCTGGCGGTCATGTGCAATTCCCTGCGCGCGGGCTTGTCGTTTCAGACGGCGATGCAGTGTATCTCGCAGGAGATGGAGGAGCCGATCTCCAAGGAGTTCGGACGGGTATACCGCGAATGCCAGATGGGAATGCCGCTGGAAACCAGCTTTAACCGGCTGATCCAGCGTACGGAAAACAGCGATCTGGAGCTGATCTGCTCCGCCGTGCTGATCCAAAAGCAGATCGGCGGCAATCTGGCGGCGGTTCTGGAAAATATATCCGGCACAATCGGGGAACGCATTCAAATGCGCCGGGAGATCAAAACGCTGACCTCCTCCGGTGTGATGAGCGGATATATAGTCGGTGCGCTGCCGGTGTTTTTACTGGTGATGATGATGTTTTTGAATCCGTCGTATATTGATATGTTTTTCACCACCCGCGCCGGCAACCTGATGTTGGCCGTGTCGGTAGTCATGGAACTGATCGGATTTTCCATGGTGAAAAAAATCGTCAATATCAAGATGTGAATCATGAGACGGCCGAAAGGGGTGAACGGATGAAAACGGCGGTTTTATGTGCGGCGCTGACCGTGTTCCTGCTGGTGACGGCGTTGCTGTATCGTACGGGACAGCGTTGGGACGCGACGAAAACGCGGCTGCGTGAGATCAAGGAGAACGAAAAGGATTTTGGCGTGGAGGAACTGAAAAAGCCGTTTGCAGAGCGGGTGCTCAAACCGTTTGCGGATAAGCTGGCCGGTTTTTTCAAGCGTTTGGCCGGCCGCAATCCCAACGCGAAGGTGAGTAAAAATGCCTTGCGTCTGGAAAAAATGCTCAAATCTGCGGCCATCCCGCTGTCCGCTACCGAGTTCACCTTGGTTAAGTCGGCGTTCATGCTGCTTTTAGCGGGCTGCGGCTTCATCGCGTTTTTATTGCTCAAGCAGGAGATGCTCATCCGGCTGCTGGTGCTGCTGGTGTTTTTGATCGTCAGTATTCTGGCGCCGTCCTATTATCTCAAAGGACGTATCCGGCGGCGCAAGGAAAGCATCGTACGTGATTTGCCCGATGTGATGGATCTGCTGGTGGTCAGCATTGAAGCGGGATTAGGGCTGGATG
>CATWUX010000180.1 GCA_958354085.1 uncultured Oscillospiraceae bacterium
ATTTTGCAACACCCTTTGAATAGGATAGTAACCATCGCTACCTATATTGAAACTGAAGGATTTAAAACCGATGAAGGATTACTTAAATAATTAATAAGGCAGTTAAAACGATAATGGGGTGATTTCGTTATGCGGCAAATCGGTCAGGTGTTTGAAATACTTATGATGGTAGCATTCGGTCTTTCTTGGCCGAATAATATTGCAACAACATTGAAAAACAAATCCACAAAAGGAAAGAGCCTTCCGTTTTTACTGCTTATCGATTCTGGATATTTATGCGGAATAATAGGCAAAATCCTAAGTTCAAATTTAGTTTGGTATGTTATGTTTTTTTATGTGCTCAATTTTATTATGGTCAGTACAGACATTTGCTTATATTTTTACTACGGCTTCAAGGAGAAAAAACAATGAGAATTATCAGAAATATTCGTTATGACAGTCTGAAAAATGCTTATATAGATTTTTTTCTGCCGGAGAAAAATGCGTTTGATTTAATAATATGGTTTCACGGAGGCGGGTTGGAAAGCGGCGACAGAAAAAATCCTGCTTTTGCCGAGCAGCTTACAGAAAACGGATACGGTGTAGCATCGGTCGAATACCGTATGTATCCGATAGCAAAATTTCCGGATTATATTGTTGACGGTGCAAATGCGGTAAAGTTTGTTACCGATAATGCGAATGAATACGGTGAAATTAACCGCTTTATAGTATCAGGACAATCAGCCGGAGCGTATATTACTATGATGCTGGCTTTGGACGGGCATTATTTTCATGATGCAGGAGTTGACAAAAATAAGATATACGCTTATGTATCAGACAGCGCTCAGGTTACAACTCACTTTAATGTTTTAAAGGAGAGAGGAATGGATTCAAGGTTAGAACGTATAGATGACGCCGCACCGTTTTATTATTTATCGGAAAAATCTGATTTTAAAAATCTTTTGTTGATTTATTATTCGCACGATATTTGTTGCAGACCTGAACAAAATGCGTTGTTTTATAAAAGCGCAAAACGTCTTTGCCCAAATCAAAATATTCAATTGGTCGAACTTCCGGGAGAGCATTGTTCGGGTTCGAGCATGATAAATGCAGTTGGTGAATATGATTATAATCGCGCTCTTATAAAGTTTATCAGTGATAGTAAAAATTGATTTTTATGACGGTTATATGTCCGCCGAAATTTATATTACCGGGACTGCGCGGCTCGAACGCGCGACCTCCTGCGTAGGAAAACGCCTTGTATCTTCAAAAAGCCGGCCGTCTTTTCAGACGGCCGGCTCCATTCTATTTACATTCCAGATTTTCCAAATCGGCCGCCGTAAAGCGATAAACGGCATCGCAGAAGCTGCAAGTGACCTCTACCATTCCCTGCTCATCCGGTAAAGCCTGACGCTGAGCGGCATCCATAGCGCAAAAGGCCCGTTCCACCTTTTCACGGGAACAGTTGCAGCGATATTCCGGCGCGTATTCATCCAGAATATCAAATTCAAAGCCGTTCAACGCTTTGCGGCAGATGTCTTCCGGCGTCATGCCGCGTTCCAGCATAACGGTCATAGGTTCCAAGGCGGCCACATTCTGCTCCACGCGGTCAATAACCGATTCCGGACAAAACGGCAGGAGCTGCAGCAGCAAGCCCCCGGCCGCCCTCACCGTCAGATCCGGATTCACCAGCACGCCCAGCGCGCACACGGTCGGTGTTTGCTCGCTCTGCGCATAGTAGCTGGTGATATCCTCCGCGATCTCGCCCGACACCAGCGGCGTACAACCGACATATGGCTCCGCACCGCCGGTATCGCGCATCACGTACAACATACCGTCCGTTCCGAGTGCGCCGCCGACATCCAGCTTACCATTGGGTTTAAGCGGAATTTCCACAATGTTGTGCTGGACATATCCGCGTACATTGCCATAGCTGTCCGACACAGCCGTGACAACGCCGCCGGGACCGCCGCCATTGACTTTCAAGGTGACGGAATCCTCTTTGCCCTTGAGCATAACGCCCATCATGGACGCGGCGGTCAGCAAACGTCCCAGTCCCGCCGTCATAACGGCAGAGGTTTTATGAATTTGTTCTGCCCGCGCAATGATATCGGTCGAATCCAACACCATCGCCATAACGGTGGCATCGGTCGTCAGGCAGCGAATACATTTACTCATGAGTACCTCCGGTGGTTTCATAGTTTTTTGTCACGTTGCGGGCGACAAACACCCAGCGCTCGCAATCGTCAGGCGGCGTATCCGTCGTCATAGCCGCATACACCGCCACCGGCTCGAAATCCCCTTCCCGCAGCAGACGGGAAAGGGTGGCCTGCGTATATGCACGCTCCCGCACGAAATCGGTATACCGCGTATAGTGTTCCTTAGTGCGTACAAAAAAATCCAGCTGCATGTCCACTTCACAAGTGCGGGACAACAGCCGATTGCGCCAAACACAAAAAAAGTCGTCCTGTTCAAATACAAACGCATTATCGCCCAGCACGTTCCGATGTTTATAAGGCGTATTGACATCAAAAATCAGCAGCCCGCCCGGTTCCACAAACAGCGATAACCGCTGGAAAACGCAACGGACATCGGCTGTACAGCACAAATGGCTGATACTGTCCAGCACACATACGGCGCCGTTTACGGTACCGTACAGATCCAGTTCGCGCATATCCTGTTCCAAAAACAGCAACGAATGACCGGCATTTTCCGCCTTTTCTCTCGCCTGCACCAACATATCCTGCGAGCCGTCCACACCGATCACGTCTACGCCCCGCGCCGCCAATTCCAACGACAGGCTGCCCGAACCGCAAGCCAGATCCAGCACGATTTCCGGCGTTTTCCCACTGTGCAGTGCGAACAGCGACAGCAAATAATCCGCATAGGCAGCATAATCCACATCGGCCATCAACCGGTCATAGAAGGCGGAAAAGTCCTGATAACCGCTCATGGATCCTGCTTCTCCTCCATGCGCCCGAACACCATATCATAGGCATCGCAGCCATATATCAGCGAACGGTTTACCCGGCTGATCGTCGCGGTAGAGGCGCCGGTCGCAGCGACAATATCGCTGTAAACGCGCTTGTCACTGAGCATTTTCGCCACGACAATCCGCTGGGATAGGGCTTTGATTTCCGAAACGGTACATAAATCCTCGAAAAATTGGTAACATTCCTCGATAGATTGTAATTTTAAAATAGCCTCAAACAAAAAATCCGTGTTGGAATCCTTGATTTTTGAATTCATAGGTATCCCTCTCCATCTGCAATCATTTGTTTTATTATTTTACCACTTTATAGTGTGAAAGTAAAGAGCAGGCTACACTTTTTCCAAAAAAATTTTCCATGTCGGATAGGAGGCTGTTGTAAAAACACATAAGTATACGCGGAAATTGAAAGATGCGGTATTATGGCCGCAACACAAAAAATACCGGCCACACTGTATGGTCGGCAAGTAGTGTTCAGGGACAGGCTGCAAAATGATGCATTTTGCAGCCTGTCCCCTGCATCGACTGTTTTTAATTTGAAAACGCTTCCGCCAATGTGCGGCCATAGGCACGATACTCGGCCAGCATCGCTTCGTCCGGAACCCACGTACTGCGCTTTCCGGCGTCTATGACCGCAAACCCAGCCTTTTCCAGCTCCTCGTTCATCAGCTTCACCGCTTCGCCGCTCCAGCCATAGCTGCCGAAAGCCGCCGCCTTTTTGCCTTTGAACTTCGCACCCTTCATCAGTTCCAGAATACCGGCAATCGAATACAGCACACCGTTGTTCACCGTCGGAGAACCCATCACCACACCTTTGGAGCGAAACACCTCCG
>CATWUX010000181.1 GCA_958354085.1 uncultured Oscillospiraceae bacterium
CCTTTGATCTCGGGGCCGGCGAACGCCGCCTTGCCTTTTTCCACCTGCTTGGGAACGTCCGCGCCCTGTCCTTTGAGCGTCTTGGCCCACTCGATCGCGGGGACGACCTTACGGGACGAGAGCAACAGACCGGCCATCACCAGCTCCTTGACCGCGTTGGCATTCGCGCCAGGGGTGTTGAACACCACGATACCGGCTTCGCTGCACGCGTCCACCGGGATGTTGTTCACGCCGGCGCCCGCACGCGCGATCGCCAGCAGCGACGCGGGCATCGTCATCTCGTGCATGGACGCGGAACGCACCATTACGCCATCCGGATCGGCAACCTCGCTGCCGACGGTGTACGCCGCACCGAAGCGCTCGGTACCGCAGGCGGCAATTTTATTCAAAGTCAGAATATTCATAACGGGAACCTCCTTGTTCACTCTCAGGAATTGGCCTTTTCAAACGCTTTCATAAAGTCGACCAGCTTCTCCACGCCTTCGACCGGCATGGCGTTGTAGATGGACGCGCGCATACCGCCGACCGAACGATGGCCCTTCAGGTTTACGAAACCGGCAGCCGCCGCTTCCTTGACGAATTTCGCATCCAGCTCCTCATTGCCGGTTACA
Source organism: uncultured Oscillospiraceae bacterium (assembly GCA_958354085.1). Lineage (GTDB taxonomy): Bacteria > Bacillota > Clostridia > Oscillospirales > Acutalibacteraceae > CATWUX01. The sequence goes on from CATWUX010000181.1 coordinate 612, forward strand.
AACGGGACATTCATCAACGAACGATCCTCTTTGACGACCGTGCCCTTGAACAGATCGGAGCTGTCGAGATAATCGTACAAAAGCGCCGCTTTTTTCTCGTTGCGAGCCTTCATGTTCTCCAGACCGCCGATGTCGTTCTTGATCCATTCCAGCACCAGCTTGGCGATATAGATCGCGTAGCAGGGCGGGGTGTTGAACATCGAGCCGTTGTCGGCGTGCGTCTGATAATTGAACATGGTCGGGGTGATATCGCGGGCATGGCCGATCAGATCCTCGCGGATGATGACCACCGTCAAGCCGGCCGGCGCCATGTTCTTCTGCGCACCGGCATACAGTACGCCGAACTTGGACACATCCAGCGGCGCGGACAGGATGCAGGAGGAGATGTCCGCGACCAGCGGCACATTGCCCGTCTCCGGCAGCTCTTTATACACCGTACCGTAAATGGTGTTGTTCATGCAGATATGGAAATAATCCGCATCCGGCGTAAAGGTCGCGGGATCCAGCTTCGGGATATACGAGAACGTCTTGTCTTTGGAGCTGGCGACGATATGCGCCTCACCATACCGGGCGGCTTCCTGATACGCCTTGTTCGCCCACTGGCCGGTGATCACAAAATCGGCCTTGCCGCTGCCGTTCATCAGGTTCAGCGGCAGCATCGCAAACTGCGAAGACGCGCCGCCCTGCAGGAACAGTACCTTATAGTTATCCGGGATGGACATGACTTCCCGTAGCAGGGCTTCACATTCCTTGATGATCGCATCGTACACCTTTGAACGGTGGGACATTTCCATCACGGACTGTCCGGAGCCCTGATAGTCCAGCATCTCATTGGCCGCCTGCTGCAGCACGGATTCGGGCAGCATCGACGGACCGGCGGAAAAATTATACACTCTTGCCATATGTTTCGACCTCCATATATTCTGGGGTTTGGTATGTTACTGTCAATTGTACTATTCTGTGAAAAAATAGTCAATCGAAAAACGCGAAATATTTAAATTTTTTTCAAATTCCGTTCGACACGGTGATTTTGTGCCCCCTCACGCAAGCGTACTGCTACCTCCGTCGCACGCAATTTCCGTCGTTTTTTCCGATTTTACAAAAAATCGCTTGCACTTTTGCGGAAAAACCGTATAATATACTTATCTATATGGAAAGAAAGGCGGTCTCCCTTTATGACAGTGGCCGATGTTCTGAAAATTCTGGATGCCTCCCTGATCTGCGGCGAGCATCATCTGCAAACGGAGGTTCACAATGCCTGCGGCAGCGATATGATGAGCGACGTGCTGGCTTTCGTCAAGGATCAATCCGTTCTGTTGACCGGTCTGGTCAACCCGCAGGTCGTGCGTACCGCCGACATGATGGACATGGTATGTATCGTCTTTGTCCGCGGAAAAGAACCGTCGCCCGAAATGGTGGAACTGGCAAACGACCGCGGGATCGTGCTGCTGAAAACTCCGCTGCGGATGTTCACAGCCTGCGGTCGGCTGTATCATCAGGGATTGCGGGGTGGCACCGGTGAACCTTAAGCTGCATTACGACGTGCCCGGCGATGATTTCACCCGCGCGGGTGAGGCTTCCGGCGCCGTCAAGCGCAAGCTCAAGCAAATGGGCTTTCACCCGGACGTCATCCGCCGCGTCGCCATCGCCATGTACGAGGGCGAGATCAACATGGTCATCCACGCCGGCGGCGGGGAAGCGGATGTGGAAATCCTGCCTGACCGTGTGGTTGCGGTTTTGACCGACCACGGCCCCGGCATTCCGAACTTGGAGCTGGCGATGCAGGAGGGATGGTCCACCGCTCCGGAAAACGTGCGTTCACTCGGCTTCGGCGCCGGCATGGGGCTGCCCAACATCAAAAAATATTCCGATCAGCTGGACATACATACGGAAATCGGCGTTGGTACACGTTTGACCATGACGATACGGGTACCGCAAGAATAACGGAAGGAGGCGTCCGGATTGGACCGTTTCTTTCATTCGGTCACGCTTGACCGTTCCAAATGCGTCGGCTGCACCAACTGCATCAAGCGATGCCCGACGCAGGCTATCCGCGTGCGCAGCGGCAAAGCGCAGATCATCTCCGAACGCTGCATCGACTGCGGCGAATGCATCCGCGTTTGCCCGCACCACGCCAAAAAGGCGCGCTACGATTCGCGCGCGCGTCTGCAGGAATTTGAATATACGGTGGCGCTGCCCGCGCCTGCCCTATATGGGCAGTTTCACCATCTGGACGATATTGACGTCGTCCTGTCCGGGCTGAAAGCCATGGGCTTCGACGAGGTGTTTGAGGTATCGCGCGGAGCTGAGATCGTGTCCGACGCGACACGGCAGCTGCTGAACGACGGCAAGCTGAAAAAGCCGGTCATCAGCTCGGCCTGCCCCGCCATTGTGCGGCTGATCCGGGTACGGTTTCCCGACCTGTGCGATCATGTGCTGCCGCTGAAATCGCCCATGGAGGTTTCGGCCATGCTCGCCCGTGAGGAGGCGATGGCGAAAACCGGTTTGCCGTCGGAGAAAATCGGCATTTTCTTCCTTTCGCCCTGTGCCGCCAAGGTAACGGACGCCCGCGTGCCGATCGGCATCGAGCATTCCAATGTAGACGGCGTGCTCGCCATCAGCGACATCTATCCCAAGCTGGTCAGTAAAATGAACAAGCTGGAACAAACCGAGCCGCTGTCCAAATCCGGTATCATCGGTGTCAGCTGGTCGTTTATCGGCGGCGAGGCGGCCGGTCTGCTCAACGAGAATCATCTGGCGGCGGACGGCATCGACAACGTGATCAAGGTGCTGGAGGAGCTGGAGGACGAAAAGCTGCAGGAGCTGGATTTTATCGAGCTCAACGCCTGCGCCGGCGGCTGTGTCGGCGGTATTTTTGCGGCGGAAAACGGCTATGCCGCCCGCGCACGCATTCAGCGGCTGCGAAAATATCTGCCGGTGTCCTGCAACCGTTTGCAGGATGTGGGTTCCGAGCGCCAGTTGGAATGGTCGTCTCCGCTGGAATTTGCGCCGGTCATGAAGCTGGCGGACAACGTGGAGGACGCGATGCGCCTGATGTGCAACATCGACGCGATCTGTGAGCGGCTGCCCCAGCTGGACTGCGGCTCCTGCGGAGCGCCCACCTGCCGCGCGCTGGCC
>CATWUX010000182.1 GCA_958354085.1 uncultured Oscillospiraceae bacterium
TTCTTGCCGCCAAAGCGGCGCTGCGCTGCGGGGCGGGGCTGGTCACGGCAGCGCTGCCGCGTTCCATCTATCCGATTCTGGCGGGGCAGCTGCCGGAAGCGGTGTATCTGCCGTTGCCGGAGACCACGGAAGGACAGTTGGCGTATGATGCCCGCGTACTGCTGCGCGCACGGCTGCTGAAGGCAACGGCAGTGGTACTCGGCTGCGGGCTGGGCACTGGCGAGACGGCCGCCGCGGTTGTGTGGGATGTGCTGGAACAAGCAAAGTGCCCGGTGGTTCTGGATGCGGATGGCATAAATTGCGTGGCGGCGCATATAGATAGATTGAAAACAGTACGCGCACCGCTGGTGCTGACGCCGCATCCGGGGGAAATGGCACGGCTGCTGGGGGTCAGTGTGGAACAGGTGCAGAAAAATCGTGTGGAGACGGCTGAGCGCTTTGCCGGGGAACATGGTGTCGTGTTGGTGCTCAAGGGGCATAAAACGGTCATCGCGGCGCCCGGAAAGCCGTGTTTGCTGAACCTGACCGGCAATCCGGGTATGGCGACGGGCGGAAGCGGCGATGTGCTGGCGGGAATGATCGGCTCTTTTCTGGCGCAGGGGCTGGAGCCGGCTGACGCGGCGATGTGCGGCGTATATCTGCATGGCGCGGCGGGTGACCGCGCGGCAGCACGTTTGTCGCAGCGGGCGATGCTTCCGACGGATTTGCTGGAGGAACTGAGCGGACTGTTTTTGAATATGGAGAAATAGGAGGCACTCCTATGTCCAACCGCCTGTTTGGTATTTTGTGCAGTGTTCTGGTGGTGTTGATCATCGCCGTATCGGTGGGGGCGTGCGCGGCGCACCGAAAAGCGTCGGAATTGCCGATTACCGCCGGTTTTGAATGCGATGTGGATATGACCTATCAGGATATGACCATTAAGGGGCATTTAACGCGCGTCGCGGCCGGAACGCTGACGTTGACTATCGACAAGCCGTCTACGCTCAAAGGCTTGTCGATGGAGTGGAACGGCGACGATATTACCATAAAAATGATGGGATTGTCGTTCGGAATCGATCCGTCCGAAGTGCCGCAGACGGCGCTGGGAAAATGTATGCTGGATGCGCTGGATTCGGCGGTGAGGTTGACCGATAAGGGCGAAAAAACGTCCGAGGGGCTAAAGCTGATCGGAAAGTCGCTTAACGGTGATTTTGAGATTGTGTCCGATCCGGAAACCGGCTATTTGGTTTCGCTGGCCATTCCGTCACTGCGTGTAAAAGCGACGTTTACGAATTTTGAATTGACCGATGATCGCATAGAAGAATAGTATGGAAAAAGCCGCAAACCGCCGAACCAATCATTCGGTAGCTTGCGGCTTTTATAGTTTGTCTGGCGCTTGTTTACGGAAACAGCATCCCATTTACATACGCGTCCATAAAGGTAGGGCTGGTGGACAGCTCCACCGTTTCGGTGCGGCGTGCCAGCTGCTCCGATTCGTCCAGCGCGGAACGGCTGAGCAGCGCCATGGAAGCGCCCATCGCCGCCGCATTGCCAATCGCGGTCGCTTTGGCGGCAAAGCCGGCGGGGATCAGCCCGATGCGTTCCGCGGATTGTACGTTCAAGAAGCTGCCGAAGCCGCCTGCGATCTTCAGCGCGGCGATATCCGCATTATGCAGGCCGGCGGTCTGGATCAGCGTTTCGATGCCGGCACAGACGGCGGATTTGCCCAATTGGATGGCGCGAATGTCCTTTTGCGTAATGAATACTGCCGTATCCGGCAGCCGGAAGGCCGGCTCACCGTTGTAGTCCTCCACAAAAGCGGTAAAGGCATGATCTTCCTCCAGAATACAGCCGGTCTCGTCCACGATACCGTATTCCAGCATCACGGCCAATGCGTCCACGATGCCGGAGCCACAGATCCCGCGTGCCGGTACATCCCCAATGACGGTGCAGCCGATCCCGCCGTCCGTCGCAAAAACGCGGCTGATGGCGCCGTCTGCCGCAGGCATTCCCATAGCGATGCCCGCACCTTCAAAAGCGGGGCCGGCGGCGGTGGAGCAGCCAAGCAGCTTGCCGTTTGCGTGCAGCACCATTTCCCCGTTTGTGCCGATGTCCACCAGCAGCGAGGGATTTTCAGACTGGGCAACGCCGCTGGCCAGCAGAGCCGTCGTAATATCGCCCCCTACATAGGCGGAGATGCAGCGGGAAAGATAGATCTGTGCCGTCAGTTCCGGCAGGCCGATATCCGCACCGGTCAAAAATTCACCGAAATACCGGTCTTGTTCAAAAGGGGCCGTTGCGATGGAGGCGGGGCTTTGCTCGCACAGCAGATACAGCATCGCCGTGTTGCCGGTGATGACCAGACTGTCGAGAGCGGAAAGCGGCAGGTTTTGCCGGCCGCACAGCTCCTGCAAACGCTCCCGAAGGCACTGCCGAATAGCTTCGGCCAGTGCGGGCGCATCGCCGGCCAGCGACCGCTCGATACGGGAGATCACATCCGCACCGAACGCTGCTTGCGGATTTTTCGCCGCTGAGGTTTGCAGCGGACGCGGCGTATCCAGACGATACAGATACGCGGCTACAGTGGTGGTACCGATGTCGATGGCGGCGCCGTATTGCTTGCCCCACGGCTCCGGTGTGATGCTGCCGAGCGAACCGTCCGTCATGATCTGCTCATGAGCCGTTTGGTTCAGCAGCGTCACCTCCACATCGCCGAGAGCGGTGGCCATACAAGCAAAGCGAATGCCGCGCTTTTTTTCGTCCTCCGTCAGCAGCTGTTCTTCCCGCGCGGACAGCGGCGACAAGGCGCCGGTTGCGATCACTTTACATTTCAGACAGCGCTGTTTGCCGCCGCAGGGCATATCGGGTGCAAAACCAATTTTTGTTAAAAGACTTGACAACAGCGCCGGTTGATTATACTCTAGAATAGGAGATCCGGATTGATGAACAATCAGATGGCTCATGGGAACATACCTAACCTTTCCGTAACTCTATAGCTCTATCATAAAACAAAAACGCGAAAAACACTAGTACAATATACGGATTTTTTGCGTTTTCTTTCGCTGCGGGGCTGAACGGATATTAGAAAGGAAAAATCGGTTTCATGGACAGGATGTACATACACGGAATTGTATGCCAGGTGTTCGGGCGGGAGTTCAGCTATTATGCTTCTCAGAGCCCGCATTGCGTGACGGTCAGCTGGCTGCCGCAGGGATTGCACGACACGCCCCAGCTCCTGCGGGAGCGGTTGCAGCAGTCCATTGACGAGGTGCAGCAAAAAAAAGAGGACAAGCTGCTGATTCACGAGCCGGATGCGCTGGTGCTGGGATACGGTTTGTGCTCGAACGGCGTGGTGGGACTAAAAACTCACGATACGCCGCTGGTGCTGCCGCGCACGGACGATTGCATTGCGCTGTTTTTGGGTTCGCAGCAGCGGTATCTGGAGGCGTTCGCGCAGTACAGCGGTACCTATTGGCTGAACAACGGCTGGATTGAGAGCGCCTTCATCCCATCGTGTGCTATGCTTGCCTCCAAACGAGCGCAATATGCGGAGCAGTATGGCGAGGACAATGCGGACTTTTTGATGGAGATGGATATGCAGTGGACAAACCATTATCAGTATTGCGGGTATATCCAGTCGCCGGTCTATCAGGCGGAAGAGAATATCGCTTTGGCGCGTGATATGGCGGCCTATCACGGCTGGAACTTGGTGGAACTGGCCGGAGACGGTCGTATGATCCGCCAGTTGGTGAACGGCGAATGGCCGG
>CATWUX010000183.1 GCA_958354085.1 uncultured Oscillospiraceae bacterium
TTCAACGTGCCGGGAAAATTATCATTCCCAAAGGCGACACAACGCTGGAAGCAAACGACATATTGGTGATCAATCGTTCGGAATAGGCTTTCCGCTCGTCGCTGGAAAGAGAGTGGCCCCCTAACGAAGTGCGAAAACATCAAATTATTTTCGTCTTTAGGAATTCTTAAGATTCCCGCCGTACCGGGCACTTGCACCCCGTACCGTTTTATAGTAAAATAGAAAAAAATATACGCCATGGTTAAAAGCAAGAAAGGATGTGTCTCCTATCATCGACCGGTTAAAAATTGGGGAATTTAACGATTCCTTCCCGCCGACCATTGACGGCGTGGCACAGGCTGTAAAGAATTACGCCAGCGTTCTGCACGAAAAGTACTGCGACGTAACCGTTGTTACGCCGGAATATAAAAATGTGGTGGACGATTATCCGTTTGAGGTATTCCGCTATCAATCGGTTCCGCTCGATCGGAACATCGGATACCGAGCCGGCAACCCGTTCAATCCGGAAACGCTCATCAAGCTGCGCAACAAAAAATTTGACCTTATGCACGTTCACGCGCCGTTCGCGTCGTCCGTACTGGTACATAACATCAATCACCGCCACCGCAAGCCGGTTGTGCTGACCTATCATACCAAGTTTGAGATCGACATTGCCAAGCGCGTACATCTGGAGGGCTTCCGCAAGGTAGCGCTTCGGTTCATGCTGGAAAACATACAAGAAGCGGATGAGGTTTGGGTGGTGACCGAAGGCTGCGGGAAATCGCTGCAGGCCATCGGCTACGAAGGCGAATACCGCGTCATGGAAAACGGCACAGATTTTGCCTATGGGCGCGCCGATCAGGCAAAGGTTGACGAGCTGCGCGCAAAATATAAGATTCCGGAGGACGATTTCGTTTTTCTGTTCGTCGGACGTATGATGTGGTATAAAAACACCCGCTTGATTTTGGATTCGCTGCAATATCTGCGCGACAAAGGCGTGCCGTTCCATGCGTTTATGATTGGGGACGGACAGGATGCGCCGGAAATCCGCTGGTATGCCTCGGATATCGGTTTGGGCGACAATGTCATCTTCACCGGCCCGATTTACGACCGCGAATATCTGCGCGTGTTTTACAGTCTGGCGGATGTGTTCCTGTTTCCCTCCACGTATGATACCTCCGGCATCGTGGTTAAGGAAGCCGCCGCGTGCAGCTGCCCGACGCTTCTGGTACGGGACAGCTGCGCCGCCGAGGGCGTGGAGCATGGATTTTCCGGCTATCTCGCAGAGGAAAACGCCGAGGATTGCGGTCGTGTGCTGCTTGAGGCGTGCCAAAGCCGTTCGGCGCTCGCGCAGGTCGGTGAAAACGCCGGTAAACACCTCTATTTATCGTGGGAAACCGCCGTAGAACGCGCTTATGCGCGGTATGTGGAAATCCTGCAAAATTGGTCCGGCCCCAAAAAATAAAAGGAGTGTGGCAGAATGAAAAAGCTCATTTTTTATCGCATTCTATCCGTCGCCCTACTGGCAATCAGCCTTTCACTCTCTATGATGTGGTACGGTTCTCATCAGGAAGCCGTGCGGCTGAAGGAGCAGATGGCGCAGGAGAATCTGAATAATTGGTCTGATCTGCTGCTCATGACCCAAAAAATACAGAACAATGTAAAAACTGTGGAGGATATACAGGATTTTGCCTTTTACCAAAATACCGTTCTTTGTTTAACAGCACGCGAATTGTCTCCGGCGTTCAACGGTGAAGGTCCCACCCGCAATTTCTCGTTTTTAACCACACGGTACGATCCGCTCATACAAGATCTTGCTGTTAACAATATTCCCGAAAATGCTCAGCAAGAGGGGCTGGAGCTGTATCGTGCTATGACGGCGGATTTACAGTCCATTTGCCGTTACGTTGCCGAAACATCTGAAGCATCCGATAAAGCAAAATACGATCTGTTAAATACCCATTCCGATGCCAGCAAACAGGTCGGAGAAAAAATCCAAGATTTCTGTCGTACATATGACAGCAAGCTGCTGGAATTCTATGCAAAGATCGACCGAAAATCCACCACATAAAGAGCAAGCGGCGAAACGAGAAAATCTCTCGTTTCGCCGCTTGCTCTTTATGTGGACTGCTGCCATGGAAATAAAAGTTCCTCCTCGGTATACAGCCCGATGCCGCCGACTTCCTCACATACGCGCTCGGCCAACCGTCGTGTTTCGGCATCCATTCCCGCATCCAGCAACAGAATACGGGTGCGCACGCCGTTCCCGCCCCAACGCTCGTGGGCGGTCACGGAGCGCACTATGTATTCCACATCCATGCGGTGTCCGGACAACGGAATGACCAGCACACCGCCGGTATCCTTCGGCGGCCGCAGAATGCGCAGCACCAGCCAGCGTATTCCTTCCGCACAGCCATACAGTGACAAAAGCAGCACAATCGTCAGCAACACATACTCGCCCATCTGTCAGAGCGGACGCCTTGCATACCCGTGTATACAGGACATCTTCGCCCGCGTCACCGCCTTTCCTTGATTCGGCAAAACGGTACTATCCCACCGCACCCCGCCCCGCACCGTTTTGCGTCTTTACTCTATCGTATGCGGCAGGGGCGGAAGGGGTGAGAATTATTCTTTTTCTCCGGCGGATGCGTTTTTCTCCAATTCATAATGCGCTTCTTCGTTTTTGATTTCCCAGTGGATTAAAAAAGTCAGCGCGGCGCGCAGCGCAATAACCGCCGCCACCGTCAATATTTCGGAAAACTCACGCACCACCACCGTGCGCAAAATTTCGCTGCCCAGCTTGAATTCCAGAGCCGTGGCCATTCCCTGCGCCAAGCGCAGCCGCGTCATGGGGTTTCGGCTGAAATAGCCGACGATGCCGCGCAGCCCGGCCAGCACGATGACCACTACCCCTACAAATTCAAACAGCAAAATCGCCACATCCACAACAGCCATCAAAAAAGCGTGCAGCGCCTCCATGTGCATTCCTCCCGCCATAATAGCTTGCCAATTTTTTGCGGTTTCATCCGTCATATTCCGCCCAGATACAGTCGTATATATAGGTAAAGCGATCTATCCAATATGGCAGCGGGAGGAGACGGCGTGCAAAAATCAACTTTTATCAAAAACACGGCGATTCTGACGGCCACCAGCCTGCTGCTGCGCACCATCGGTATCTTTTTCCGTGTATATATGTCCAACAAAATCGGTGCGGAAGGCATGGGTCTGTATCAGCTGATCTTTTCGATCTATATTCTGGCTTCCACCTTCGCCTCCTCCGGCATCTGCACAGCGGTCACCCGCATGGTCACGGATGAATTGGTATGCGGATCCAAACGCTCGGTTCTGCGTATCCTGCGCCGGGCTGTTGGGCTGAGCGTGCTCATCGGCGGTCTGTCGCTGCTGCTCATCCTGTTCGGCGCCGATTGGATCGGGCAGATCTGGCTCAAGGATGCGCGCGCCATCCCGGCTCTGCGCGTCATGGCTTTCAGTCTGCCGTTTATGGGCGTCTCCTCCTGCCTGCGCGGGTATTTTCTTGCCCGCCGCAAAGTGGCCAGCACCTCACGTGCGCAAATTCTGGAGCAACTGGTGCGTATCGGATTGATCATGCTGCTGATCGACCGTTTTTCCGCGCGAGGAGTGACCGCCGCCTGTATCGCGGTCATGATCGGCGACTCGCTCGCGGAAGCCGCCTCCTGCCTTTACCTTGCCATCGGTTATTGGCTTGACCGCCGCCGCTTG
>CATWUX010000184.1 GCA_958354085.1 uncultured Oscillospiraceae bacterium
GCCCTGACACTTGGACGACAGCCGAGGCCAGCTCCCGGCTGGATCAAGTGCTGGAGCGCTACCCGCAGGGCGATGTGCTGCTGGACTGCGTAACGAACATGGTGACCAATCTGATGCTGGATATGGAGCCGGATTACGATGAACTGTCCATGGCGCGCATCGAGGAGATTGAGCAGGCGATCCGGCACGAATTTGTGCTTTTTATGGATAAGCTGCGGGAACAGGATCGCCGCGCGGTGCTGGTGACCAACGAAGTGGGCTTGAGTCTGGTGTCGCCGTATCGCATGGGACGCGTATTTTCGGATATTGTGGGGCGGCTTAATCAGATGCTGGCCGCCGAATGTGACGAAGTACAATTTCTGATCAGCGGTATTCCGCTGCGCGTCAAGGGCTGATTGGTTTCCGTGTGATCCGCGCAGAAAGCTCCGCAGCGTGCGGTACAAAATGAAGGGGGCAGGGTTATGGAGCATATGGAGGTGCTGGAGCGTGTCCGGCAGAATATTCGCAAGGTCATCGTGGGCAAAGAGGAGACGATCGATCTGCTGCTGATCGCACTGATCTGTTCGGGCCACGTGCTCATTGAGGATATGCCGGGGCTGGGCAAAACGACGCTGGCCTCCGCGCTGGCTTCGTCGCTGGGCTGTTCGTTCGGCCGAATCCAGTTTACGCCGGACGTGCTGCCCTCGGATATCGTGGGCTTTACCATGTTCAATCTGAAAACCGGTGAAAAAGAGCTGCACATGGGCAGCATTATGCATCAGGTTGTGCTGGCGGATGAGATCAACCGCACCAGCCCCAAAACCCAATCGGCGCTGCTGGAGGTCATGCAGGAAAACCAAGTGACGATCGACGGCCAGACCTATCCCGCGCCGGAGCCGTTTTTCGTGCTGGCGACGCAGAATCCGGTGGAGACCGCCGGCACATATCCGCTGCCGGAAGCGCAGCTGGATCGCTTTTTCATGAAGATTTCCATGGGCTATCCCACCCGCGAAGAGGAAATGCGCATTTTGTCCGGCTATCATACGCGTCAAACGGCGGTCAAGCTGGAGGCGGTGGTGGACGCGCAGGCGATCTGCGCGCTGCAGCGGCAGGTGGAGAATATTTTGTGCGCGCCGGCGGTGATGGAATACATCGTGGCGATTGCAGAGGCGACGCGGGCCATGGCGGATGTGCTGGTGGGCGTCAGCCCGCGCGGTTCGCTGGCGCTTATGCAGGCGGCGCGCGGCTGCGCGATGCTGGCGGGGCGCACCTATGTGCTGCCGGACGACGTGCAGCGCATGGCGTATCCCGTGCTGGGGCACCGCCTGATCATGCGTACCCGCGCCGGGCTGTATAAACAGACGCCGGCCAATATTTTGCAGTCGGTTTTGAGTACCGTGCCGGTGCCGGCGGTTCGATGACGCGGCGCGGTGTTGTTTACGGAATTTGCTTTGCGCTACTGTCGCTGGCCGCGTTTTCCACCGGCAGACGCGAAATATTTTTAGCGGTGTTCATTCTCGGCATGGTCGGGTTCGTCATGCTCGTCTCCGCGCTGGTGTGTGCCGCAACCGTCCGCACGCAGCAGCAGCTGGACGGCGCCATGGCGATTCGCGGCCAAAGCGGGCAGCTACTGATCCGTCTGGAGGCGCGGCCGGTACTGCCGGTTTTGGTGCAGCTGGCGGTGCTGACGCCGGCCTGCCCGACCGGGCAGCGGCAGCCGCCGGAATACGTGCTTACGCTGTTTCCGTGGAGCCGCAGGCAGCGGCTGTGCGTGCCGCTGGCCTACCCGCATCGGGGCGAATGGGCAGTTGGGGTGGAACGGCTGTATATACACGATGTTCTGGGCCTGTTCCGTTTTTGCCCGCTGCGGCGCGGCGCGATCCAACTGCCGGCGGAAACGCTGGCGGTATATCCCTGCCTGATCGAACTGGACGGTGAGGTACCGCCCGCCCGTATGAGCATGGAGTATTCCGAAACACAGGTCGTCACCGCCGACTATGGGGACAGCTTCACCGGTACACGGCTGTATCGCGACGGCGATCCGCTGAAACGGATTCACTGGAAACAGACTGTCCGAACGCGGGAGCTGTATACCCGCCAATATGATATGTCGACGGAACAGTACAATTTGCTGGTGCTGGATACCGGCGTGCCGGGAGGCCCCGGCTATTTGAGCTATGCCGATATGCTGTGCGAGAGTGCGGCGGCGATGGGGCTGGCGTATATCCACGGCGGACAGACGGTGCGGCTGCTGTGCGCGGATGGCACGGATTTGACCGCTGTCGGCGCCGAGAGCTTCTGGGACGTGTATGGCGTGCTGGCGGCGATCCCCTTTGCCGTGAACGGTGTGGCGCCGGATCTGGAGGCTGTCAGCGCAGACAGCCTCGGTCAGCTGCGCAGCGTGCATATCTTTACCGCCCGTCCGCAGGCGGAAACGCTGGAACGGCTGCGCATTTTTGCGCAGCGGCAATGCCGCGTGGGCTGCATTGCCCCCTCCACGGCGGCTACACAGGCGCTGCGGGAGACGGCCGAACAGCTGGAGGTGCCGCTGGCGGTGATCGCGTGCCCGCAGGACATTCTGCGTTTATTAGGTGAATGCTTATGAAACAATCGGTTGTTCCCGATACCAAACGAGCGCCGTTTATCGAGACTTGGGCGGATGCGGCGGTCGATGCGCTGAGCTGTCTGCTTTTGTCGGTGGGGATGATCTTAGCTTTTGATCAGCTGTTCCGGTTCCGTGCCACCGTACCGGAAATGATGCTGCACGCCGTGCTCGTGACCGGCGTGCTGGTGCTGCTGCGCCGCCGCCTGTGGATATTGCCCGCCGTCTCCGCCGCGGTCGTGTTTCTATGGCTGTCCGTGCAGTATGCCCTCGGCAGGGGCGAGGATACTCTCCAATATATCAGCGGCTTTTTGCGTTGGTGGCTGGATCTGTTTCCGAAATCCTCTCCGTACAGTACCGAACGAAATTATGTGATCGTGCAGTGGTGCGTGCATATCGTGATCACCGGCGTCGTGTATTTTTTGGTGCGGCAGGTGCGCGCCGTGATGGTTATGGCGATCGGCGGCGCGATCGTGTTTGCCGCAATTATGATTTCCGGTTTTCGGGAAAACATAGCGCCGATCGTGCTGCTGCTGATGGGGCTGCTGCCGCTGATAACGCGCAACGGCTTTTTCTGCCTGCGCCCTGTGCAGGCGACCGGCTTGACCGCCCGCTGGAAAGCACAGCTTTCGGCTGCGGCGATATGCGCCGTGTGTGCGCTGCTGGCGGTGCTGCTGTTGCCCGCCAGCACGGCGGGCTGGAAGCTGCCGCCGCTCGTGCGGATGGGCACCAACTTAGGAGGGATACTCAGCGGGAAACCGCCGGTCACGGATTTTGCCCCCGTCACCTTGCAGTCCATCGGCTTGCAGCCGAACGCGGATCGTCTTGGCGGCCCACTGTCGCAGGACGATCGGTCGCCGGTTATGCGCGTGGTGACCGACCATCCGTTTTTGATGAAGGGCAGCGTCTATACGGAGTATACCGGCTCCGGCTGGACCGCTCATTGGGATACGGTGTCCGGAAGCGGGTATGCTCTGGGGAGTGAGCTGACAGAGAGCGAATACAACCGGGCTTTTTCCATCGGCAAGCCGAACGGCAGCCGCGGACAGCGTATTTTGCGGGAGCGGGAAACACCCGCCTCCGTGCAGGTGACG
>CATWUX010000185.1 GCA_958354085.1 uncultured Oscillospiraceae bacterium
TATTTTCATTGTTCTTTCGACGAAACTTCTTCCCCCGATGCTGGCCGGCTTTATCATGGCCGGTATTTTGGCCGCGACCATCAGCTCCTCCGACTCCTATCTGCTGATTGCCGCATCCGCATTTGCCAAGAATCTCTATCAAGGATTGTTCAAAAAGAACGCCAACGATCGGCAGGTTATGCTGGTTTCCCGCCTGACGCTTTTGGCTATCGCTTTGGTTGCGATTATCATCGCGCTGGATGAAAACAGCATCATCTTCACCATTGTATCCTTTGCATGGGCCGGTTTCGGCGCGACTTTCGGGCCGCTGGTACTGTTTTCACTGTTCTGGAAACGCACGAATCGCGCAGGCGCGATCGCCGGAATGATCGGCGGCGGCACGATGGTGTTTTTCTGGAAACTGGTGATCCGTCCTCTTGGCGGCGCTTTCAACATCTATGAACTGCTGCCCGCTTTCATCTTCTCCAGCCTGTGCATCGTGGTGGTTTCCCTCCTCACGCCGGCTCCTGCAAAAGAGATCCAGCAAGAGTTTGATGAAGTGCGTGCCGGCCAATAACAAAGCACAAGTTATACTGAGCGACCTCGAAGCTCATATGGAAAGCCAGCGCCTCAATGGCGCTGGCTTTCCTTTTGTTCAAACCAATACTACAACCGGAAAAATCGTTCCAACGTTTCGGAATTACAGCCCCTTGGACAATCTGGGGTAAAACACAAAAATGGCTGTATCACAGGATTTCCTGCAATACAGCCGCTTTCATTCAATATGGTGAGCCATCGGAGATTCGAACTCCGGACCCTTTGATTAAAAGTCAAATGCTCTGCCAGCTGAGCTAATGGCTCATGTTCTCACCAACGTTGCTCAATTATTATAGCGGAACTTGTCGCAAAAGTCAAGCAAAAGTTGGAATATTTTTTGAATTTATCACTTCGTAAAAACTCACCCCACGGCGTGAATGTATTTTATGCGAAAGCAACGTTTCTATGCATCCAAATGTAAAATCTGCCGGACGGAATTCTTTTCATCCGTCCGGCAGACTGCTAAATCACTTACCGATTTGTCTTTCCGATATCCCGGCGGTAGTGTGCATCTTCAAAATCAATCTCAGCGACAGCCGCATAGGCGCGTTCCAGCGCCTCGTCCACGGTCGGCGCCATGGACGTCACGCCCAAGACACGGCCGCCGTTTGTATAGAATTTACCATTTTCCTGCCGCGTTCCCGCGTGGTAAATCGGCGCGTTTTTCAGCTGCCCATGCGCATCCAGCCCGTGGATCGGCAGGCCTTTGCGATAGGCCGCCGGGTAACCGCCGGATGCCATGACCACACAGGCGCATGCCTCTTCCGACCACTGAATGTCAATATCCGCCAAACGCTCCTCCAGAACCGCCAGCACAATCTCCAGCAGATCCGTTTTCAGACGCGGCAGCACGACCTGTGTCTCCGGATCACCGAAACGGCAATTGTATTCAATCACCTTGGGACCGTTTGGTGTGAGCATCAGGCCAAAGAACAGACAGCCTTTAAACGGACGGCCTTCCTTCGCCATCGCATCCACCGTCGGCTGAAAAATATGCTGCATACAAAACGCCGCATCCTCCGCCGTATAGTGCGGATTCGGACTGATCGTTCCCATGCCGCCCGTATTCGGCCCCTTATCGCCGTCAAACGCACGCTTGTGATCCTTGGCGGACACCATCGGGCACACCGTCTTGCCATCCGTAAAAGCCAGAACCGATACTTCGGGACCGGTCAGGAATTCTTCGACTACCACACGATTTCCCGATTGGCCGAAGATTTTATCCTCCATGATCTCCTTAACAGCCTTCTGTGCTTCCTCATAGGTATCGCACAGCACCACGCCCTTGCCGAGCGCCAAACCGTCCGCCTTGATGACCGCCGGATACTGATTCTGCTTGCGAATATACGCCAGCGCATCCGCCGGATCCTCAAACACCTCATAACCCGCAGTCGGAATACCGTATTTCTTCATCAGCTGCTTGGAAAACACTTTGCTTCCTTCCAAAATCGCGGCATTGGCGCGCGGCCCGAAAGCAGCAATTCCTGCCGCTTCCAGCGCGTCCACCATCCCCGCGACCAGCGGATCGTCCGGCGCGACAAACACCAGATCCACTGCCAGCTTTTTGGCAAGTGCCACCACACCGTCCACATCCGTGGCGGCAACCGAAAAACATTCCGCATCTGCGGCAATGCCGCCGTTGCCCGGCGTGCAATACAGTTTCCCGCAGCGAGGGCTTTCTTTGAGCTTACGGACAATGGCGTGTTCCCGTCCGCCGCCGCCTACGACTAAAATATCCATGGGCGCCCTCCTTTAGTGGTGGAACAGCCGCAGGCCGTTGAAGGCCATGGCGATATTGTACTTATTGCAGGTTTCAATCACGTTGTCGTCCCGGATGGAACCGCCCGGCTCAGCAATATAGCACACGCCGGATTTATGCGCGCGCTCAATATTGTCGCCAAACGGGAAAAACGCATCCGAACCCAGAGATACACCGGTCATGGTATCCAGCCATGCGCGCTTTTCTTCCCGCGTCAACTCATCCGGTTTCTCGGTGAAAAAGGCTTCCCACGCACCGTCCGCCAGCACATCGGCGCAGTCATCCGAGATATACACATCAATCGTATTATCGCGATCCGGACGGCGGATGTCCGTACGGAACGGCAAATTCAGCACCTTCGGATGCTGCCGCAAAAACCACACGTCCGCTTTATTGCCCGCCAGCCGTGTGCAATGGATACGGCTCTGCTGACCGGCGCCGATGCCGATTGCCTGTCCGTCTTTTGCATAGCACACCGAATTGGATTGGGTGTATTTCAGCGTGATCAGCGCGATCAGCAGGTCGCGGCGCGCCGCTTCGGGAATATTCTTGTTTTCCGTCACGATATTGTTCAGCAGGCTGCCGTCAATTTTGACTTCGTTGCGTCCCTGCTCAAAGGTAATGCCGAACACATCCTTATGCTCCACCGGTGCGGGCGTATACGCCGGATCAATACGCACCACATTGTAGCTGCCCTTGCGCTTGGTCTTGAGAATGGCAAGCGCCTCATCGGTATAGCCGGGAGCAATAATTCCATCGGACACCTCACGTGCGAGCAGCGTCGCGGTCTGCGCGTCGCAGGGATCGGACAGCGCCACCCAATCGCCGTAAGAGGACATACGGTCGGCGCCGCGGGCGCGGGCATACGCGCAGGCGATCGGCGACAGCTCCAGATCGTCCACAAAATAAATCTTTTTCAGTGTATCGGACAAGGGCAGCGCCACAGCCGCACCGGCAGGACTGACGTGCTTAAACGAAGCCGCGGCCGGCAGCCCGGTCGCTTCTTTCAGCTCGCGCACAAGCTGCCAGCTGTTGAACGCATCCAAAAAATTGATAAAGCCCGGACGGCCGTTGAGCACCTCAATCGGCAACTCACCCTCCTGCATGAAAATGCGGGAAGGCGTCTGGTTCGGGTTGCAGCCGTATTTCAGCAAAAGCTCCTTTGACATCGCCGACTCCTCCTTATACGTGTTTGTTGATGATACGCGTTTGCGTTTCCAGCGTTTTCAGGTCGATAAAGCGCGTAAACAGCGATACCTTGTTGTCCGCGTTCAGGCTGTTCCAAACATT
>CATWUX010000186.1 GCA_958354085.1 uncultured Oscillospiraceae bacterium
CTTGGTATCGCCCGCGTAAACCGGCGACATTGTGTTGATAAAGATCTTGACCAGATTTTCCTGCGGCAGCTCCTGCTCAAAAATCGGATTGAGCGCGTGGATCCCCTCGAAAATCACGACCGAATCGTGTGCGATACGCAGCTCCTGCGTATGGGGTGCAGGCGCGCCGGTCACAAAATCGAACTGCGGCAGCGCTGTCACGCCGTCGCGCACCAGCTCCAGCATACAGCTGCGCAGCTGCGGCAGATTCAGCGCTTCCAACGCCTCATAATCAAAGCTGCCGTCCTCCAGCACCGGCGCCAATTCGCGCCCGCGGTAAAAATCATCCAGCGACACCACGTGTGCATCCACGCCCAGCTCCCGCAGGCTGTCGCGCAGCAGCCGGGCAGTCGTGGTTTTGCCGGACGAGGACGGCCCCGCCAGCATCACCAGGCAGCGGCTGTGCAGCCCGACCGTCAAAGCACGCGTCAGCGCCGCCACATCGTCAAAATACCGGTCGTTTTCTTCCCGCACAAACGCCTGCGCATCGGTGCGCACACGGGCGTTGATCTCCTCAAGTTGCACAACCCGCTTGCGAAACATGTTTTTCATAGAATGTCAGCACCTGCCTTTTTCTTTCCAGCATTTCCGGAAGACCGGCATTGTATTCGTATGGGAATTTAAAGTTAAATATGCGTTCGAGATAATCGCTGTTCGGTTTTTTCAGCTTGGTAACCGCTCCGGCGCCGCAGGCGAGGATCGTATGCGTCTCATCCATGATATAAACGTTGTACAGCCCCTCGCGTCCGCTTTTCGCCCAGCCGACATTTTCCTGATTGCCGACCGTGCGGCTCTGGCGGTACAGATAGTACGGATGGTACCCCGCTGCCGGCAAGCGGTCAGCGGTCAATCCCACCATGCGTACCGCGTCGTCCCGCACCTCGTAATCCGCCCGTCGGTGGATCACGAGGTTGGACGCGCGCTTCATGGAAAGGGTATGTACAGTTATGCTTTCCGGAGACAGCGATAATATACCGTCCAATGTGCCGCAAAAGCCCGCAAAATCGTCGCCGGGCAGACCGGCGATCAAATCGGTGTTGATATTGTCCATCCCGCACTGCCGCGCCAGCGCAAACGCATCGTAAAACTGCTCCACCGTGTGCCGGCGTCCGATGGCGCGCAGCACGTCGTCCCGCAGCGTCTGCGGATTGATGCTGATACGGCTCACGCCCGCCGCCTTCAGCGTGCGGAACTTGTCCGCCGTCACAGTGTCGGGCCGTCCTGCCTCCACGGTGTATTCCCGCAGATGTGACAAATCAAAATGCCGCTCCACGGCGCGCAGCAGCGTTTCCAGCTGCGCCGCCGTCAGTGAGGTGGGCGTACCGCCGCCGAAATAGACGGTTTCCAGCCGCAGTCCCAGCTGCTTCGCCAGCGCGCCGGTATACGCGATCTCCTCGGTCAGTTTCTCCACATACGCCGGGATCAGCTTGGCGGCGCGCTCCACGGTGCGGGACACAAACGAGCAGTAGTCGCAGCGCGTGGGACAAAACGGGATGGAGATATACAGGCTGAACGAATCGTCGCGGGAAAGCGCCAGAATATCGTCCTCCGCGCGCAGCGTTTTGAGCGCGAGTGCCAGCTTTTCCTCGCTGACCAGCAGCCGCTCGCGGAAATAGGCGACAGCCGCCGCCTCGCCCTCCTCGCGGATGAGCCGGCGCAGCAGCTTGACCGGACGCACGCCGGTGACGATGCCCCAACGCTGCGTAAAGCCGAACAACCCCACAAACAGCTCGTACAGCAGCGTCGCCATGCGCAGCTCACATTCATCGCGGTAGTTCCCGTGTGCGTTCGGCACGGTCGTCTCCCGGCTGTCCGCGTAATCGTCCAGCTGCACGCGGCAGCGGATGACGGTCTCCTCCGCGCCCTTTTCGAGTTCCGTGATCGCCGTCACGCCCTCAGCGGGGATCGCGTCATCCGCCGGAACGACGATTTTTTCCTGCGGCAAAAACAGCCGGCAAATATTTTCCATTTCATAGCGGAACGCGTGTCCGCGCAAAAGTAACGTCATATGTTTTCTATCCTTTATATAATACTAAAATCTGATTGAAAGCTTTAATCGATTTCCGAGGATGAATTGCACCAGAAAAGACAGACGACGCCGCTGGG
Source organism: uncultured Oscillospiraceae bacterium (assembly GCA_958354085.1). Classification (GTDB taxonomy): domain Bacteria; phylum Bacillota; class Clostridia; order Oscillospirales; family Acutalibacteraceae; genus CATWUX01. Next base: position 2,146 of record CATWUX010000186.1, read on the forward strand.
CTGCCGCCCAGCAAGGAGGATAACGCATTCTGGCGCAATTCAGGCCGGAAAGAATGAAAGTGTTTAATCAGATTTTAGTATAGGATCGCTCGGGAAACGAATACCCGCCAGTCGGCGGATCTCGGCCATACAGCGCGCCACTTCCCGTGCAAGACGGCTGTTTTCTTCATATTCGCCGCGGCTGCCCGCAGGATCGGCAATATAGCGCGCGAAGCTGTCCGCCTCATGCCCCATCAGCACCGGTTTTTCCACGCTGCCCCACAGCTGCACCGTGCCGTCCGCGTCGATGCGGCGGATATTCTCCAGCTTGGAAATGGACGCAACCGTAACCGTACCGCGATCGCCCTGAAACTCCGAAGGCACAGCCGTCTGCCCGGTCTTGGAATAGGTCAGCACCACCTGCTTGTCGGGGTATTGCAGCACGGCGCTGCCGCTGCCGTCCGCGCCGGTCGTCAGAAAGGTGGCGGCCGCCTGTATCCGCGCCGGATAACCGAACAGCGCCAGCGCCGGATATACACAATAAATACCCAGATCCATCAGCGCGCCGGTCTCCAGAGCCGGGTTGAAAATATTGGGGCATTCGCCGCACAAATACGCGGGATATTTCGACGACAGCTGGCTGAAATCCAGCCGTGCGAGCGTGATGTTCCCGATGGAAGCCAGCGCCTGCTCCAGAATCGTCCGCTGCGGCTGATGCCGGTACATGATCGCCTCCATATACACCACGCCCTTTTGCGCCGCCAGCTCCTGCAGCGCCGCCACCTCCTCCGGATGCGCCGCCAACGGCTTTTCGCAGATCACGTGCTTGCCGTGCTCCAAGAACAGCCGGCTCTGCTCCACATGCAGCGCATTCGGACTGGCAATATACACCGCGTCGATTTCCGCACTGCACGCCATCTCCGTAAGGTTGGTAAACGTGCGGGACACCCCGTACCGCGCCGCATAAGCCTGCGCCCGCTCCGCCGTGCGGGAATAGACGGCGGCAAGCCGCAGCTTGCCGGTCGCCGCTGCGCCCTCAATAAAGGTATCGGTGATCCAGCTTGTGCCGATCACGCCGTAACGAATGGGATTCACCATCTCTATTCCGCCCTTTCTTCGCGGTCTTTCCGTTTCTGCATCCGATAGGCGATACGCACCAACAGCCAATCGGGTAAAAAGTGCACGCCGACGTGCACCAGCTTCATCCGCCATCCCGGCACAATAACCGCTTTCCCGCGGAACATCCCGCGCACGGCAGTCCGCGCGACCGCGTCCGCCGTCATGCCGGGAACGCAGAATTTCACGCCCGCCACCGCGTCAAACTCCGTCGCGACCGGGCCGGGGCAAAGCGCGCCGATATAAACGCGGCTGCCCTCCCGCCGCAGTTCCTCCCGCAGCGCCTGCGTCCGCC
>CATWUX010000187.1 GCA_958354085.1 uncultured Oscillospiraceae bacterium
TCCGAAACCGCGCGCGATTTTTCATGGTCGTTCCAATCGGTCAGATATGCGTCAATCTCAGGCTCTGCAACGCCCGTTTCCCGGATATCCGCAAGACGGTTGAGCAATTCCTTCCGGATGGCATCCTGCGCATGGAAATAGCCGTAGGCAAACTCCGCATTGTCCTCAAACAACGAATGCTCCCACGCCGGTCCCCAGCCGCGGCTGTCCTTGCAGTAGGGCAGAATCGGCGCGCCGCCGCTGATAGCGGACGAGCAGCCCGCCGCGTTTCCGGCGTACAGCCGGTCGCCGGCCATCTGGCTGAGCAGCTTGATGTATGTGGTCTCCGCGCAGCCCGCGCAGGCGGCGGAGAACTGGAAATACGGCTTTGCGAACTGGATGGTCTTGACACTCTTGTCGCTAATAATATCGTGCTTTAAGTACTTGTCGTCCATCGCTACGATGTCGAAGTTCACCTGCTCCGGCTTCATCTGCTCAAACGGCGTCATGGTAAGTGCGTCCGGCAGCTTTTCGTTCTGGTTCGCCGGGCAAGCCGTCAGGCACACGCCGCAGCCCAGGCAGTCGTACGGCGAAATCTGCATACGGTACGAGTAATCCGGCGCGTCCTTCCCCAGTCCCTTGGCGGGCACGGTGACGAAAGAGGCCGGAACCTCGGCCTTTTCCGCCTCGCTGAGGAGCACCGGACGGATGGCCGCGTGTGGGCAGCACATCGCGCAGCGGTTGCATTGGAGGCAGGCTTCCGCATTCCACTTGGGAACCTTGGCCGCTACGCCGCGCTTGGAATAAGCCGACGTGCCGTTTTCCCATGTGCCGTCCAGCACGCCGTGCTTCTGGAAGATGGAAACCGGCAGCTTATCTCCCTGCTGGCGATCCATCGGCAGCACGATTTCCCTGACAAACGGCGTGGCGTTTTTAGGCTCGATCGCCGGGGTATCGATGGCGTCCGCCCATGCAGCCGGGATATCCACCTTGACAGCGGCGGTGATGCCAACATCGACCGCCTGATTGTTCAGATCGACGATTTTTTGTCCCGCTTTTTTGAAGTACGAATTGTAGTTGTTTTTCTTCATATCCGCAACCGCGATATCCAGCGGGATGACCTTGGTCAACGCGAAGAAGGCGCCCTGCAAAATGCTGTTCGTGCGCTTGCCAAGACCGATCTCTGCGGCCAGTTTAGCTGCGTCAATGATGTAGAAATTTGCGTGTTTGTTCGCCAGATCGCGCTTCATCTTGCCGGGCAGGCGCTCGTCCAGTTCCTCGGCCGGCCACGGACAGTTCAGCAGATACGTGCCGCTATCCTTAAGTTCCTCCGTCGTATCATACTTATTGACAAAGGTCGGCGCATGCACCGCAATAAAATCCGCGGACGATACCGAGTAGGTGGAACGAATCGGCGTGTCTCCGAAGCGCAAATGCGATTGGGTCAACCCGCCGGATTTCATCGAATCATAAGCGAAATATGCCTGCGCATATTTATTGGCGACCAGGCCGATGGTCGAAATGGCGTTTTTGTTGGCGCCGACTGTTCCGTCGCCCCCGAGACCCCACAGTTTGCACGATACCTCACCCGGATGCGACAGCTCGATATCGGTATAGTCGAGAGACGTATACGTCACGTCGTCGTTGATGCCGATGGTAAAGTTGTTCTTCGGCTTGTCTTTTAACAGATTGTCATAGACTGCGACAAACATGCCGGGCGTCGCATCCTTGGAGGACAAACCATAGCGCCCGCCAACAACCTGAATATCTGTACGTCCGGCCTGATTGAGCGCGGTGACTACATCAAGATAAACCGGCTCGCCAACCGAACCGGTCTCCTTGGAGCGGTCCAAAACGGCAATCTTCTTGCAGGTCTGCGGAATGGCTGCCGCAAAATGCCCGACCGAAAATGGACGGAACAGGTGAATTTGCACCATGCCGACCTTGCGCCCCTGCGCATTGAGGTAATCGACCGTCTCCTTGACGGCCTCGGACGCCGAACACATGACGACGATGACCTCCGTCGCATCCGCTGCGCCGTAGTAGTTGAACAGCTTATAATTGCGGCCGGTGAGTTTGTTGATTTCATCCATGTAATGCTGGACTTTCTCCGGCACAATGGCGGATTTGACGTTGGAGCCCTCCTTGCACTGGAAGTACACATCCGGGTTTACATTGTTGCCCCGGTTGGTGGGGTGCTCCGGGTTCAGCGACTTCCGGCGGAACTCGCGCAAAGCCTCCTGATCCATCAGGCCCCGCAGATCCTCATAATCCAGAGCTTCGATGCGCTGCATCTCGTGGGAGGTACGGAAGCCGTCGAAGCAGTGCATGAAGGCGTATTGGCTGCTGATGGCGGACAAATGCGCCACCGCTCCCAGATCCATCGCCTCCTGTGGGCTAGACGACATCAGCATGGCATAGCCGGTCATGCGGCAGGTCATGAAGTCGCTGTGATCGCCGAAGATGGAATGGTGGTTCGAGGTGACGGTTCGGGACGCAATATGCATGACGCTGGGCAGAAACTGTCCGCCCATGGCGTACATGGCGGGGATCATCAGCATCAGGCCCTGGGAGGAGGTAAAGGTGGTGGTCAGCGCGCCCGCCTGCAGAGAGCCGTGGCAGGTTCCCGCCGCGCCCGCCTCGGACTGCATCTGAATGACGTCCACCGGGGCGCCAAACAAATTCTTCTTTCCCTTGGCGGACCACTCGTCCACCTTCTCCGCCATGGGGGACGACGGCGTGATGGGATAGATCGCGGCAACTTCGGTGAACGCATAGGCGGAATAGGCCGCCGCCGTGTTGCCGTCCATTACAACATATTTCTTGCTCAAATTTAATCCACCTCAACTCTATTTCATGTATTTATCGTTTACGACAGGACTTCAATAGTTGGTATCGTATTCCCATGGTGTGCCGCCGCATAGACAGCCTCCGTCGATATGGTAGGCCTGGCCGGTCATATATCCGGAAGCGTCGGAGGCCAACAGGATGGCCATACCCACCAGTTCCTCCGGCATGCCGGGCCGTTCCATGGCGATGCGCTCCCGAAGATAAGTCGCCCGGGTTGGGTGTTCCCAAGTGACCTGAGTCAGCTCCGTTAGAATATGGCCGGGGCTAATGGCATTACAGCGGATGCCGTAGCGGGCAAACTCCACCGCCATGGAGCGGGTCAGCGCGATCACACCGCTCTTGGCGGCGCCGTAGACCGAACAGCCGCCCAGCATTCCCTCGTCGTTGTGAGAGCCGATGTTGACAATATTGCCACACTTGCGCTTGTACATCTCCCGGGCGACTGCCTGGCTGGTGAAAAACAGACCCTTTAAGTTCGTATCCATAATGCGGTCATAGTCGGCTTCCTCTACATCCAGAAGCCCCTCCCGCTTGTTGATTCCGGCGACATTAAACAGCACGTCGATCTTGCCGTATCGGGCGATCACTTCGTTTACACAGGGCTGGATGGTGGACAATTCCGTCATATCCAGATAAAACGCCCCGGCCCT
>CATWUX010000188.1 GCA_958354085.1 uncultured Oscillospiraceae bacterium
AACCTGTGACCCCCTGCTTGTAAGGCAGGTGCTCTCCCAGCTGAGCTATGCTCCCGACTTGTCGCCGTCACTTGCGACGCTGTATATGATACTATAAATCCGGTCAAATGTCAACACCAAAACGGATATTTTCTCAAAGAAAATTTCTTTGAGAAAATATCCGCGCATTGGTCAACTTACCGTATAAAACCGGACGATCTATTGCCGAAAACAAGCGGCGGCGGAGAAGCCTTTTCCCGCTCCCCCGCCGGTTCCGCCGTACAATCACTCCAGATACTTCATGACTTCTTCTTTCGTGAAGCCGAAATACCGCGGCAGATAGTCCTGATGATGACCGGTCGTGTTGGTGGCGGTCTCAATCAGGTGCTGGCGCATGATCCCGTTTTGTCTGCTGACGATATCCCGCAGCGTGGCGACCTGACTCTCCCAGTTGGCAACGCTGCTGGGGGTGCCCCACCGCTCAATATGATACGGCATCTCGTTTTTCAGCTCCGCCACCATCTGATCGAAAATTTCCAACATCCGCTCGGTCGCAAAGGTCGTTTTCAGGTGATATCCATACGCCTTCATAAATTTGTCCCGGAAGGTAAAATTGGTCATCAGCCCGCACATCAGATCGGTTTCAAAATACTTTCCGACGCCATGTCCGCGCGGATTGACGATCTCCTCCAGCCAGTTCTCATAGTGCGTGCTGGGAAACAGCGCCCAATCCAGATCAAACAGCACCCAACGCCATTTGCCGGTTTCGGTGCGCGGACGATAGAATTTAATGTTGCCGGTATCCGTGTTGCTGAAAAACGTCTCCACGATCCAGTAATTGATCAGCTCGTCCACATCCACCTGCGAAGCAACATAATCGTAATTTTCCGCCTTGCTCAGATCGTGGCTGTTCACATATTGCAGCAGCGCCTTGTAGTTGTCATAGGTGCCAACCATCACATTGTCATTGCCCTTGATCATGTCCACATTGTCCGTGCCGATGCGGTTGGCGGCATAATCCTCGTTGATCTTCTCCCGCAGGTCGTAAATTCCGTAATATTCGCCGTTGAGATACACCACGATTGGGCGGTAATCCATCAAATCCAGATCCATCTGCCCCTTGACCACCATAGCGGTAAACGCGTCGCGCAGATGCGCCTTATCGTTATCCTGACCCGAATTGCGCAGCACCAGTTCGGAGAACACATTGGTCGCGGCATTCTTGAAAAACGGATAACATATCTCGCTGACGCCGTATTTGTCCCGCATATTGATGGACAGGCTTTTCTGCGGGCAGGCGCGGCTGTACTGCCCGAAAATTTTCACACCGGCGTTGAATTCCAGCTGTGCCTGTCCGTTTTCATCCATATACTGCACATGAACCGGCTTTTCGCGATCCTTCCAGTAGTTGGCTCCGACATGCGGGAATTCCTCTGTATAGCCCGGCCCGTCCGACCAGATGCCGTCGTTGTAATCAAAGAAATTGCGCGCGTCGGTGGATAAAAACATAACCGGCATATCGTGTTTTCGCCCGACCAAATAGCTGCCTGCGCTGTCGTCTGAGCGCAGCCGCCCCTCCATATAGGCGCGTGCGCGGATCGTCACATTCTTGGTCACCGAGATCGGCGCGCCGTCGTACACGGGCGATTGCGCGGTCGGCTCGCTGCCGTCCAGCGTATAATGGATCGTCGCGCCGGGGCAAAGGATCGAGACCTTCGCCCCGCTGTCAACATAACCGGTTTCCAGCGTAAACACCGGCGTGGGCGCCGGCCCTTTCAGCCCGACGGTCGGATTCACCTCGCCGGGCGTCTGCTGATCAAAATAGTAGACGATCGGATCGGTCATGGACACCCGCCCGCAGGAGCTGGTCTCGTCCAGACGGCCGGATACGAAGCTGTCCACCACCACACCGTCGGGATCGGTCAGGTAAAGCGTTTCCCCATAGCGGTTGAGCCCCATGGTGATGTAATAGTGAAAATTGCGCGTGCTGTAATAATCCTCCTCGCCGCCTGTCCAGATCAGCTTATAGCCGTCCGCCGGCAGCTCAATATCCGGCAGCGTGTGCCACTGCGCGGGATCCGGATTGTCGGAAAGCCTGTAGCCCTTGAGGCTGACAGGCTTTCCGGTCGGGTTATACAGCTCGATATAGTCGTAATACTCGCCGTCGCTGGCGGCGATTGTGCCGCGGTTGACCGCGGCCATTTCGGAGATCACGACCTCTTTGTTTTTCGGGTAACGGGCGCTGTCAATGGAGTCAAAGCCGGTGCCGTCATTGGCCTTACCGGGCGTCGCTTTGGGGAAAAACTGCCATTTATCCCGATCCGCCGCCGTGCGCCCATAGCTCAGGTTCGAGGTCAGCTCATATACCGGGCAGCTGTCCACGATTTTGCCGTCCGCGGCATAGAGGAACAGCTTGTCCTCTTTCCCCGAAAGCTTAAAATCGGCGTGCAGCTCGCCGCCGGGCGTATAGGTCTTGGTTTTGCCGGACAGGAACACCAGCTGATAGCCGCCTGCCGGAATCAGCATCTCCGGAAAAGTCCATTTGGTGCGGTCGGCCGCGTCGTCGGTCAGCGTAAAGCTGCTGAGCACCACATCCGCCGTACCGTAATTGTACAGCTCCACCCACGAGGAAAACTCGCCGTCCTCATCCGCATAGGTGACCGTACTGGAAGTCGAATATTCGTTGATGACCACGGTTGCCTCAGACTGGCCCTCGACCGGCGGGATCACCACCGGCGTATAGGTTTCCGAATTCGCCGCGCCGGGCGTCGGGGAAACGAAATACACCGTCTCGCCTTTTTCATTCATGCCGCAGGTTTTGTTCGCCCCCAGATTTTCCACTGCCACGTGGGACAGCTCCCGTCCGTGCGAATCGTAAAGGAACACATCCTCTTTGGTGGAATTGATGGCAAAGGGCAGATGAACAATCCTCTTGTCCAGATCCACCGTGTTCTTGCCGGAGGCATAGACCACAAAATACTCGCCGGGCGCGAGCGTGATCGCAGGGAACTCAAATTTTCCTTTTTTCTTGGCGTTGTCGGTCAGCCCGAAGCCCTCCAGACTGATTTCCTTGTCTGTCGGATTATGCAGCTCGATCCAATCGGGATATTCGCCGTCGTTATCCGCCAGCGTGCCGTTGTTGGACGCCATCACCTCGGAGATATACACCTGTTTAACCGGATTGCTTTTACAGCCGGACAAAAGTCCGCCGGCTGCTATCAAAATTGCCGTACACACGGCAAGAATACGACGTTGCATGTGCCGTTCCGCCCTTCTGTATGATACCCTATCATGGTAACAAATCCGCCTGCAAAATGCAAGCGGATTTGTCATTTTCCTTTTCTTGCCGTAGAAAATACCACATTTCTACAGCAGACTATTTT
>CATWUX010000189.1 GCA_958354085.1 uncultured Oscillospiraceae bacterium
GTAGAGCATATGCAGGCGATACGGAAGCTGGATCTGGACGGTTACGCCATCGGCGGTCTGGCGGTCGGGGAACCGACAGAGGATATGTACCGTATCATCGAAGCGGTAGAACCTTATATGCCGGCGGACAAGCCGCGCTATCTGATGGGTGTGGGTACGCCTGAGAACATTCTGGAGGCAGTGCATCGCGGGGTGGATCTGTTCGACTGCGTGATGCCGGCACGCAACGCGCGGCATGGACACGTTTTCACCTGGCGCGGGCATCGCAATCTGTTTAATCAGAAATACGAGCGGGATTTAGCGCCGCTGGACGAGGAATGCGATTGCCCGACTTGCCGGCGTTATTCCCGCGCCTATATCCGGCATCTGTTCAAAGCAGGGGAAATGCTGGCGATGCGTTTGTGTGTGATGCATAATCTGTATTTCTATAATACGCTTATGGAACGGATTCGTTTTTCGATCGAAAATGATTCGTTTGAGGAATTTTATCAGCGCTATCGCGGCATTTTGGATCGAAGGATATAAGAAAATAACCGGCAAGACATTGAAAAATAAAGGAAATTGTAAAATTTTTATTTTTCTCCAGATTTCCCCTTGCTATCATGGCGAAAAACCGTTATAATAATAAAGATTTTTAGGAGGTGCTGAAGTTTGTTAAATTGGAATTGGATTTTGGCGGCTGACGAAGCCGATGCGGCTGCCGGGAACTTGGGTATGTACAACCTGATTACCCTTCTTCCTTTGGTGCTGGTGTTTGTGCTGATGTACTTTTTGATGATTCGTCCTCAGAAGAAGAAACAAAAAGAAGAGCAGAAAATGCGCAACAATCTGCGTGTCGGTGATGAGATTACGACGATCGGCGGTATCTGTGGCCGTGTGCTCAATATCAAAGAGGACTCTCTGGTGATCGAGACCGGTGCGGACAGAAGCAAAATGACCATTAAAAAGTGGGCCATTCAAAGCTGTGATACGATCCATGAAGCGACCGAAGATGACGATGACGACGACGATATCTAATTTTTAAGCACGTCCGCGTTATAATTTTCTCTTCCGCAGAATATGCTTGTATTACATGAACAGGGCGGAGGGGAAAGGTAATGAAATCGCGTAAAGAAGATACGGCAATGGTAAAAAAACTGTTGCGTCCCGTGCTGATTGGTACAGGTGTTGGGGCGATTTGTTGTCTTGTGGTGCTGTTGCTTCTGGCTGCTATCATGGCGACCAAGGATGTCCCAAAAGCAGCTATTACACCGATGGCCGTCGTTGCGGCAGCGGTCGGCGCGTTTATCGGCGGAATCGTTTCTGCACGAATCGCTAAAGAAAAGGGATTGCTTTTTGGGGCTGCGTGCGGACTGGTCTTATATCTGCTGGTAATGATCGCAGGCTTTTCTGTACTCAAGGATATACGCGGTGGGTACGCCTTCATCAAGCTGGCGGTTTTGATTGTTTGCGCAGCGGTCGGCGGCATCGTGGGGGTCAATGCAAAAAAGCGGTAAACAGGATATCGGATCTTGTTTCGGAATAATAAGTTTTGGAGGATTAGCCATTATGAAACACATTAAGACGATCAACAAACAGAATTTGAAAGAGTCTGCTGTCAAAGGCGGCTGCGGCGAATGCCAGGCCTCCTGCCAGTCGGCGTGCAAAACTTCCTGCACGGTTGCGAACCAGAAGTGCGAGAAGTAAAACGTTTCTGATTTGCCGAACAGGGCGGAGCTTCTCCGCCCTGTTTGCTTGTTTCAAGTTAAACCAAAAATCTCGCTCGAGAAAGGCAGAACACTTACCATGATACACAGATTTGAAAATAACGGGTACTATATCGTGCTGGATGTACATAGCGGTGCCGTTCATGTAGTGGACAAACTGGCCTATGAGCTGGTCGGTATGTTGGATGATTCGATGCCGGATACCTGTCCGCCCGCTGTTTTGACAGCTTTGAGCGGTACTTATGCGACGGACGATATTCTGGATACATATGCCGAGTTGGTCACGCTCAAGGAAAATGGCCAGTTGTTCAGTGCGGATGATTATGAGCAGTTTGCCGACCGTATGGTCAGCTCGCCGCTCAAAGCGATGTGTCTCCACGTGTCGCACGACTGCAATCTGCGCTGCAAATACTGCTTTGCCGGGCAGGGAATTTACGGCGGAAAGCCGCAGATCATGAGCTTTGAGGTTGCCAAAGCGTCGATTGATTTTTTGATTGACAAATCGGTCGGACGCCGTAACCTGGAGCTGGATTTCTTCGGCGGTGAACCGTTGATGAACTTCGACGTTGTCAAAAAAACGGTCGAATATGCGCGTAGTTTGGAGAAAGAGCATGGAAAGGTGTTCCGCTTTACAATGACTACAAACGGTGTTCTGCTGAATGAGGAAATCGGTGATTTTCTTAACAAAGAAATGAACAACGTTGTGTTGTCGTTAGATGGGCGGAAAGAGGTCAATGATGCGATGCGTCCGAACGCCGGCGGAAAAGGCAGCTACGACACCATCGTACCAAAGTATCAGGCGTTTGTGCAAAAGCGCGGAGACAAGGATTATTACGTCCGCGGAACATTTACAAAAGAAAATCTGGATTTTTCGCAGGACGTACTGCATATGGCAGAACTTGGTTTTGATCAGGTGTCTGTTGAGCCGGTGGTAAGCGACCCGCAGTTGCCTTTTTCTATCCGCGAGGAGGATCTGCCGCGTGTTTTCGAGGAATATGACCGTCTGGCCAAAATCCTGCTGGAGCGAAAAAAAGCGGGTACGGGATTCAATTTCTTCCATTTTATGCTGGATCTGGAGCAAGGCCCTTGTGCGATCAAACGGCTGCGCGGCTGTGGCTGCGGCAATGAATATGCGGCGGTCGATCCGGATGGCAATGTGTTCCCCTGCCATCAATTTGTCGGTCAGCCGGAGTGGAAAATGGGCAGCGTGCTGACCGGCGAATACGATCTGGAAAGCAAAGCGCGATTTGCCCGCGCAACGGTGTACAGCAAGGAAAAATGCCGGAATTGTTGGGCGAAGTTTTATTGCTCAGGCGGCTGCAATGCAAACAATCAGCAATATGAGGGCGATATTCTGAAAGCGCATACGCTGTCCTGCGAACTGGAGAAAAAACGGTTGGAATGCGCTCTTATGATCAAAGCGGCTCTGGCGGATCAGTGATCGTTAAATTCATATTTTGTTCTTGCCTCGCATAGTATTTTGTGATACGATACTAACAGCGGTGGAGGAATCAAGCTATGAATCGGACAAACCGTGAACAGGCTGTACAGTCGGCTCTTCATTTTTTGACGGCAAACAGTCGTCTTTTGGTATTCCTGCTCCTATTTTTGAGTGGTACTTTTCTGGGCA
>CATWUX010000190.1 GCA_958354085.1 uncultured Oscillospiraceae bacterium
ACAGAACAGCCTGCTCACCGAACAGGTCGGTTTCGGTCTCGGCGCGGAAAGTGGTTTCCAGCACGCCGGCACGCGCGCCGCCGATACCCGCCGCATACGCCAGCGCAATATCCAATGCACGGCCGGTTGCATTCTGATGGATCGCAACGAGGCAGGGAACGCCCTTGCCCTCAACGTATTCGCTGCGCACCGTATGACCGGGGCCTTTCGGAGCGATCATGAACACGTCTACGTCTTTAGGCGGCTGAATCTGACCAAAATGGATGGAGAAGCCGTGCGCGAACGCAAGCGCTTTGCCGGCGGTCAGATTGGGCTCGATATCCTTTTTGTACATATCGGCCTGACGCTCGTCGTTAATCAGAATCATGATGATGTCCGCCGCTTTGGCAGCTTCGGCCGCAGTGGCGACCTTCAGACCAGCCGCTTCCGCTTTTGCCCAGCTTTTGGAGCCGTTATACAGGCCGACGATGACATCCACGCCGCTTTCGTGCAGGTTCAGCGCATGCGCGTGACCCTGGGAACCGTAGCCGATAATCGCAACGGTTTTGCCTTTCAGCACGCTGAGGTTGCAGTCGTCTTGGTAGTAGATTTTTGCCATGATCAATTCCTCCTGTTCCGCTTACGCGGATTTTGTATATTTTCCTATATGGCGAGTGTGGACGTCATATATAAGAAACTATTTTTTGACCGTACGGGTCGGGTCGGGGCCTTTCTCGATCGCAATGGTGCCGGTACGGACGATTTCTTTGATACCGTAAGGGCGAAGCAGGGTTTCCAAGGTTTCGGTGCGCTCGGCGGTATCGGAAAATTCAATGGTCAGCGTGGTGCGCGTAGCATCCACGATGCGTGCGCCCATCAGCTCGGTTACGCGCATGATTTCGGCGCGCTGCCCGGCGTTGACGGCGACTTTGATCAACGACAGAGTGCGGGAAATATAGTCGCCCTGCTGCAGGGTTTTGACCTTGATGACCGGAATAACTTTATTGAGCTGTTTTTCCAGCTGTTCAACGATGTACTCATCCCCGTCCACAACGATGGTCATACGGGAGATGGTGGGATCCTCGGTGACGCCGACAGCCAGTGAATCAATGTTGAAGCCGCGGCGGGAGAACAAGCCGGAAACTTTGGACAAAACACCGGCATGGTTTTCGACCAACACAGACATGGTGTATTTCATAAGCGAAATCCTTTACCTTTCCACTGGGCTTACAGCGACGGATAATCGGGGCTGACGACGCATTCCAGCAAATAAGGGCGGTCGTCCTTCAGCATGTCCGCGATCGCTGCGTCGGCTTCCTCGTTGGAGGACACACGGCGGGCAGCAATGCCGTAGGCAGCCGCGATTTTTACAAAATCCGGGCTGCCGTCCAGATAAACCGCACTGTGCGTGCCGTCGTACAGGTTGTCCTGCAGCTCGCGCACCATGCCAAGGCAGCCGTTGCGCATGACAACGATTTTCACACCCAAGCCTTCCTGACAAATGGTTCCCAGCTCCATCATGCTCATCTGGAAGGAGCCGTCTCCGCACACCGCGCAGACCTGTCTCTGCGGTGCCGCGGCTTTGACGCCGGTTGCGCAGGGGATGGAATAGCCCATCGTTCCCATGCCGCCGGAGGTGAGAAACCGTCCCTGCCGAATCTCGTAATGGTTGGCCGACCAGATCTGGTTCTGCCCAACATCCGCGCAAAGCACGGCGTCTGCGTCCATTTGGCGGGATAGACTGCGCAAAAAGGTTTTGGGTTCCACAAAACCCTCAACCGGTGCAATAGGCTTGGCGGAATAGCGCTTTTTCCGTTCCGTTACCACCTGTACCCATTCCTGCGGCGCTTGCGGCAAATCGTGATGCAGAAAATCCGCTAACACTTGCCGAAGATCGCCCACGATCGGAATATGTGCGGGCATATTTTTACCGATTTCAGCGGGATCCACATCAATATGAATGATTTTCGCACGGGTAGCCACCTGACCGGGGGAGGCGACGGCACGGTCACCGACGCGTGCGCCAGCCATAATGACCAGATCCGCATCGCGGATCGCTTTATTCGCCGGTGCGCAGCCGTGCGAGCCGAGCATCCCCAAATTCAGCGGATGGGCAGTCGGCAGCGCGCCGATTCCCATCATCGTGGTGATGGTGGGCAGATTGACTTTTTCCACAAAAGCCCGCAATTCCTCTTGTGCGTGCGCGGAAAACACGCCGCCTCCGGCGCACAAAATCGGTCGCTTGCACGCGCCAAGGGCTTCCAGCGCCTTTTTGATTTGCAGGGAATGACCCTGCGTACGCGGTTTATAACCGATAATGTCTACCGGTTTGTCGTATGTAAAATCCGGAATACTCTTTTGCTGCATGTCCATGGGAATGTCGATCAGCACCGGTCCCGGGCGACCGGTCGAGGCAATATGGAACGCCTCTTTGAAAATGCGGGGAATATCGGCGGCGCGGCTGACAATGTAGCTGTGCTTGGTAAACGGTTCGGCAGCGCCGGTAATATCCGCTTCCTGAAACACGTCGCGGCCGAGCAGATCGCTGCGCACCTGACCGGTGATGACCACCAGAGGGATCGAATCCATATATGCCGAGGCAATGCCGGTCAGCAGATTGGTCGCGCCGGGGCCGGAGGTGGCAATACACACGCCGACCGTTCCTGAGATGCGGGCATAGCCGCTGGCGGCGTGTGCGGCATTCTGCTCCGTGCGTACCAACACATGATGAATATTGCTGTGTACGAGCTGATCGTAAAACGGGCAGATCGCCGCACCGGGGTAGCCGAAAACAGTGCGGATACCTTCGTATTCCAAACATTTCACCATGGCTATCGCGCCGGTTGTCATTCGCAATCAAATCCTTTTTCTGTGCTCAACTTTGGAACTCATTATACAGCGCTCCAAAACATAAGTCAAGACATTTTTACGCTTTAGCAGGTAAAAATGTTAACTTTTTTAAAAACGCCGAACCGTATGCGCCAAACGGCGATCGGTCGGCGTTTTTAAGCCGGTTTGAGCGGTTCAGCGGTGCAGCAACCGTTCCGGCTCCTGAGCATAGGAAAATTCCGCACGCGCTTCGCGTTCGGCTTTGCGCGCTCGTGCACGCTCGGCACGACGTGTATCCGCAATGGAAAAGATGGAGCTGACGATTGCGCAAATGGCGAACAGAAGAAGCAGCCGTTTTGAAATCGTGTGGCCGATAAAGTTCATAGCCGGGTTGAAACGGTCAAGG
>CATWUX010000191.1 GCA_958354085.1 uncultured Oscillospiraceae bacterium
ATATCACTATGGATTTTTCTTTTATGTGTCCAACTTCATTTTACAATTAACCTTTATTTTTTGTAAAGGGGTCTTTGTCATGTCGCAAAAAACAAAGAAAATGACCATCATAGCTATGCTGTGCGCGATGGCCTACGTTGTGATGCTGGTCGGACGTGTTCCGGTCGTGCTGTTTCTCAAGTACGATCCCAAGGACGTTGTGATCACGATCGGCGGGTTCCTGTTCGGCCCGCTGACATCGCTGCTGGTGTCGGTGATCGTATCTTTTGTGGAAATGTTCACGGCGAGCGAGACTGGGATTATCGGACTGGTGATGAATGTGCTGTCCACGGTTTGCTTTTCCTGCACGGCGGCCTTTATTTATAAGCGCAAGCATACGCTGGCAGGCGCCGTCATTGGGTTGGTGACCGGCGTTGTGCTGATGACCGGTATGATGCTGCTGTGGAACTATTTTATTACGCCGCTGTATATGAGAGTGCCGCGAGGAGACGTGGTGGCGCTGCTGGTGCCCGCTATCCTGCCTTTTAATTTGCTCAAAGGCGGGCTGAACGCCGCTATTACGATGCTGCTGTACAAGCCAATCGTCACCGCTTTCCGAAAGGCGCGGTTGATCCCTCCCGCAGAGGAGACGGCACGCACGCGCAGCTTAGGTGTTTTGCTGGTTGCCGGTGTCGTGCTGGTGTCCTGCATACTGCTGGTGCTGGTCATGAAAGGAATCTTGTAAGCAATAAAAAAGCCGCTCGGCGAAAACCTTCGCCGAGCGGCTTTTTTGGATTTTCAGCGTCCCACGGTGACCGCTGTGTTGTTGCGGATAGCGGCGTCGGCGGCCATGCCGACCAAAAAGGCACTGTGGATATCCGCGATTGTGGGGGCATCGGTTTCCCGTCCTTCGATTAAGTCGATGAGGGCTTTGAGCTGTTCCCACATATTTTTGTAGTTGGCCTGCACGTTCATGGTCTCATAGCAGTCGGTATCGTTATGGTATACCTCAATGCAGTCGCCCTCCTCCACGTGCGTGCAGCGGAAGTTTTTCATGGTCAACGTGATGCGGCCTTTGTCGCCGATAAATTCCTTGACGTTGGAGGAGGAACAGTTCTGACTCCAGCCGGCCTCATAATAGGCGATCGCACCGTTGCTCAGCTGCATGGAAACCAACCCGTAGTTGACCTGATCGGCGGCCAGATCGTTGTCAATGACCGTACCGATTCCCTGTACGCGCGTGATGCGCGCGCCGGTGAACCATTGAATGATGTCGTAATAGTGTACGCCGCAGTCCAGTACCGGCGAGCAGTCGGCGAGCAGCCGTTTATAGCGAGGCCAGTTGAGCGCGTGGTGATTCTGCGTCATGCGGATGACTTTGACATTACCAATCACGCCGCTTTGGATAAGCGCGCGTATCCGGCGGTAGGATTCGTTATACCGCAGAATATGCGCCACCAGCACGTGCGTTTTTGCCTGCATGGCCAAGCGGCAGAACTCTTCGCCGTCCGTCAGGTTGGCGGCGATGGGCTTTTCGCACAGCACATGCTTACCCGCCGCGAGACAGTCGCGCAAAATATCGAGATGCGAGTTCACATAGGTGGCAATGATCACGATGTCTACGTCGTCCCGTGTAATGCAGGAGCGGTAATCCGTCTCCCACATAGCCGCGCCGTATTTGCGGGCAAACAGCTGCGCCCGTTCGGCGTCCTCATCCACGACCGCCACAATCCGGATATTTTCTCGGTAGTATATCTGTGAAATATGGTCTTCTCCGATATGGCCGCAGCCGATCAGGACAACACCGTATGTTTTGGTCATTGCGTATCCGCGCCTTTCATCCGTTCAAGTCGCCGGCAGTGTTTATGCCCCGTTTGGGCCTTTGCCGTATTTATTCCTTTCTATTATAAGAGTTTTTCTTTGAAACGCAATAGGAAAACTTGCGATTCGACTTAGCTATATTTGTTTTTTTGAAGAAATAAGGGACAATATCTATAAAAATGTTCTGTGACATGAAAAAGTGTCCTATATGATTTTCGAGAGAATAACATTTTGCTTGCGTGAAAAACAGCGGAGAGGACGCTATAAAAGCGAGCATTTGAAAAATGCAAAAGATTTGTTTCGTTCCGGCCAAGAAATTTGGCCGGAACAGTTGCGTATCGGGTTCAGTTACGGTATAATATATAAAGGAAACTTATATGTTAAAAAGGTGGTGGCGTAGGCACAGGCTGTGCGCAGAAAGAGAAAACGCACACACCCGGGCTGGTTTGGTATGAAGATTGGATTTATCGGAGCGGGAAATATGGCGGGCGCCATCATTCGCGGTATGGTTGCCGGCGGCTTTCGCGGGCGGGATATTTTGGTGTATGACACCGATTCGTCCAAAATGGTGACGTTGTTTGAAGAATGCGGTATCTGCATTTGTTCCTCCGGCGAGGAAGTAGCGGCTTCGGACGCGGTTGTGCTGGCGGTAAAGCCACAGGTTTTTCCGGAGGTGCTGCCGCGGCTGGCGGCGGCGCTGCATCGCAATGCGCCGTTGGTGATTTCAATCGCGGCAGGGAAAACGCTGGCGGAGATCGAAAATCTGCTGGGCAGCGGTCTGCCGGTGGTGCGGATCATGCCCAATATCAACGCCAAGGTGGGCGAGGCAATGTCCGCGTTCTGCGGCAATGCGTTGGTCGGGGAGGAGCACCGCAGTGTGGTGCGGATGATCTTTGAGGCGGTCGGCGAAATCATCGAGCTGGATGAAAAGCTGTTTTCCGCGTTTTCCGCGCTGGCCGGCTGCTCGCCGGCATTTGCGCTGCTGTACATAGATGCGTTGGCGGCCGCCGGGGTACGGTACGGGATTCCGAAAACGCTGTCGCTGAAAATTGCCGCGCAGTCGGTATTGGGAACCGCGCGGCTGTTGCAGGAAAGCGGTGAGCATCCGCGCGAACTGATGGATCAGGTATGCTCGCCCGGCGGCACGACCATCGAGGGTGTATGCGCCTTGCAACGGGAGGGCTTTGAAACCGCCATTCAGGAGGCCGTGACCGCCGCGCTCGAAAAGGACAAGCGGCTGTAAGAGCGGCTTGGTGCCGGACGGCGGATGCGGCGCTGTCATTTGGGGCAGACTATCCGCGTGGCGGCTCTTTTATGAACGGCACAAGGCGGATGTAATCTGCAAAATGGTGATTTTTTATTTCAGAGAGGTAGTATATGCGTGTCAT
>CATWUX010000192.1 GCA_958354085.1 uncultured Oscillospiraceae bacterium
GACCAGTACGCCGCCGACTGCCGCGCGCAAATACCCACTGGAAAACGCTTTTTTATAAAGTTTTCCCGCGGTATGAATGGATATGCAAAAAAGCATACTGACGGCGCCGCACAGCGCGGCCAGCACCAACACCTGCAGCAGCGGCACGACCGACAATTCCGGCACGGTCTCCATAGCAAAATGCGTCGGCGGCACATGCAGCCAAAGCGACACGCCGTAGCCAACCACCGCCGCGATTGCACAGGGGATCAGCGCGACATAATACATCGCGCCGACGCTGATGACCTCCATGGAAAACACGACGGCCGCAACCGGCGTGCCGAACAAAGCGGCAAAAGCAGCGCTCATGCCGCACATCGTGAATAAGCGGCTGTCTTTGTCGTTCACACGCAGCAAGCGCCCGATCAGCGCCGAAAGACTGCCGCCCAGCTGCAGCGCGGCGCCTTCCCGGCCGGCGGAACCGCCAAGCAAATGCGTCAGACAGGTGCTGAAAAAAATCAGCGGCGCTGTACGCGCGGGCAAATGCTCATTGGAACGCACCGACAGCAACACGAGATTGGTTCCGCGATCGTTTTCCATCCCGCACAGCTTATACACCAGTACAATGATCAATCCGCCGACCGGCAAAAGCCACAGCAGCCACGGAAAGTTGTTCCGCAGCTCCGTTGCCCATTCGATGCCATAGTGGAACAACGTGCCGACCAGACCGACGACCACGCCCACCACACAGGCAAACAGCACCCACTTCAGAAACGCCAGCAAATATTGCAGCGCCTCCTGCGCCTTTTCACGAATCGGCGGCATATACCAATCGGCTCCTTTCTCTGTTTTTATACTCTTCTTCAATTCAATACGAGACCATTTTTTATCCCGCAAGACCGCGCTTAATGCCCGACGGCGCGGGTGCAGCGGAGCGGAAAACAAACCGCAAAATAACCGTTGTTTCGCGGAAGAACCGTCTTACGCCAGCAGCGCTTTATCCACGCTCCAATAAAACACATCGTCGCCCAGCACTTCGGTGATTCCGGCACGCTGCAGCATGGACTGCACCGCCGGCTGCACACCGCAAAGCAGCACACGCGTGCCGTTTTCCCGGCTCTCGCGGCAAAAGTCCAGCAGCGTCTGCGCGCCGGTCGTGTCTATGTTCGCCACACCGCGCATAGACAGGATCAGCTCGCTGCACGCGCCGCCGTCGTGCATGCGGCTTAGAAATTTTTCCGCGTTTGCGAAAAACAGCGAACCGGTCACATAAGCAACGACTGTATCCGGGTGACGGCTTTCCACGTCCGCCTTTGCTTGCTTCAGTTTATCGTTCTCCACCTTGGAAAACACGACCTCCAGATTGGTGGAACGCGCCACAAACAGCAGCGCAGAAAACACCACGCCGATGACAATCGCTATCGTCAGGTCAAATACCACCGTTGCGATCATTGTGATGAGAAATTTCGCGATCGCGCCCTTGAATCGCTTGGAAAACAAATACCGGATGCTGTGCCACTCGTTCATCCGCCACGCGGTCACCATCAAAACACCGGCCAGCGCCGCCAGCGGCAGCTTGGACATAACCGGCCCGAGCAGGAACATGGACAGCAACAGCCCAACCGCGTGAATAACACCGGTCAGGCGCGTTTGCCCGCCGGATTTGATCGCCACACTGGTACGGGCGATCGCCGCCGTAGACGGTACGCCGCCGAAAAACGGCAGGATCATATTGCCGATCCCCTGCGCCAGCAGCTCCTGATCCGCGTCAAAACTCTCTTTTTTCATTCGGGAGGCGCTTGCACCGCACAGCAGACTCTCGATCATGCCCAGTGCCGCAATCGTAAATGCCGGCGCAATAAAAGCCGGCAGCGAACGCCAATCCACCGCAGCCAGATTTAGCCGCGCTTCGGGTAACAGCGTACGCGGAATCTCGCCTACCACGGCGACCTCAAAGCCGCAAAGCGTGCTGCAAAGCGCCGCCGCCACGATACCGACCAGCGAAGACGGGACCTTCGCATTCCACGACTTCGGCCACAGCACCATCACCACGATCACGATCAGGCCGGTCACGATTGCCTGCCAATTGGGCGCAAAGCCCAATGTGCCATACGACAGCAACTTTTCAATTGCCGTCTCGCCTACCGATTTGGTGCCGAAAAAGTTGTCGATCTGTCCGAGCGCGATAATGATTGCGATACCAGAGGTAAAACCGGTTACCACCGGCGCGGGAATCAGGCTCACCAGCTTGCCCAGCTTAAAAATACCGGCGATCAGCAAAAGAATGCCCGCCAGCAAGCTCACAATAAATACGCCCTGCAGCTGATACCGCGCCACGATCGTGATCAGCACCGCCGTCATTGCGCCGGTCGGGCCGGAAATCTGATAGGAGGCGCCGGACAGCGCACTGATAATAAAGCCGGACAAAATTGCGGTGATCAGACCCGCTGCCGCATCGGCGCCGCTGCTGACGCCGAACGCCAGCGCCAGCGGCAAAGCCACCGCCGCCACTGTGATACCCGCCATACAATCCTTGCCGAAGCGCTGGAGGTTATAGCCGGCAAATTCCGTTTTTAATCGATTGACAAATCTTTGAAACAACCTACTCATTCCTTATACTGTATTCTGATACTATCCTTCCATTAAAAAATGATATCTTTGCGGTTCACTTTCCACCCCCTGCGTTCTCGTCGTCGGCGGGCGTCAGCCCGCCGTCCTTCTTGGCCTTGCGGGACGAAAAGTTCCCTCGCAAATCTTTTCGACTTTTTAATGGAAGAACAGTATTACGTCACAATTCGTTCATAATTATACTCCTTTTTTCTTCCATACGCAAAGAAAAAACGTGCCTTTTCGACACGTTTCCCTTAAAACTTTTTCAAAAAATGGCATCAAAAAATGGGCACTATGCTAAAGCATTATGGCATTTCTTCTTCTCCGCTTCGATATTCCAGAATATCCCCCGGCTGGCAGCGCAGCACCTCGCAGATTTTATCCAGCGTTGAGAAACGAATCGCCTTTGCCCGTCCGTTTTTCAGAATGGAAATATTGGCCATTGTGATACCGACCCGATCGGCCAGCTCGGTCACGCTCATTTTCCGCTTAGCCAGCATCACGTCCACGTTGATAATAATCGCCATCGAATCGTTCCTTTCCTGCTCAGACGGTCAA
The DNA here is from genome assembly GCA_958354085.1 of uncultured Oscillospiraceae bacterium. Classification (GTDB taxonomy): domain Bacteria; phylum Bacillota; class Clostridia; order Oscillospirales; family Acutalibacteraceae; genus CATWUX01. The sequence continues at coordinate 3,148 of CATWUX010000192.1, forward strand.
ATCATTTTCCTGCTT
>CATWUX010000193.1 GCA_958354085.1 uncultured Oscillospiraceae bacterium
CTCAAGAAGTGGAAGCCGCTCATCAAAAACTGGGCGGATGTGGAAGTCTATCAGCAGGCGGCGGCCAGAAAGTCCGACTTTGAGCGCGGCGAACTGAACCACGATAAGACCGGCGTCCGGCTCGACGGCATTGAAGTCGTCAACCCCGCGACGGGCAAGGTCGTTCCGATGTTCGTTTCCGACTATGTCCTCATGGGCTACGGTACCGGTATCGTCATGGGCGTTCCGGGTCACGACCAGCGCGACTGGGACTTCGCAACGAAGTTTGGCCTTCCGATCGTCGAGGTCGTCAAGGGCGGCAACGTGCAGGAGGCGGCTTTCACCGACTGCGCGACCGGCGTGATGGTGAATTCCGGTTTCCTCGACGGCATGACCGTGGACGAAGCAAAGACCGCCATTGTGAAGTGGCTGACCGAGAAGGGCATCGGCGAACGCAAGGTTAATTTTAAGCTGCGCGACTGGGTGTTCTCCCGCCAGCGCTACTGGGGCGAGCCGATCCCGATCGTGCATTGCCCCAAATGCGGGTATGTGCCGGTGCCGGAGGAGCAGCTGCCGGTGCGTCTGCCGATGGTGGACAGCTATGAACCGACCGACAACGGCGAATCGCCGCTGGCGGCGATCACCGATTGGGTAGAGACCACCTGCCCGCACTGCGGCGGAAAGGCCGAGCGCGAAACCGATACGATGCCCCAGTGGGGCGGTTCGTCGTGGTACTTTCTGCGGTATGCCGACCCGCACAACGACAAACAGCTCGCCTCCAAAGAGGCGCTGGAATACTGGATGCCGGTGGATTGGTACAACGGCGGCATGGAACATACCACGCTGCATCTGTTATACAGCCGTTTCTGGCACAAATTCCTGTATGACATCGGTGTGGTACCCTCGCCGGAACCCTATGCCAAGCGCACGAGTCATGGCATGATCTTGGGCGAAAACGGTGAGAAAATGTCCAAATCCCGCGGCAACGTGGTGAACCCGGACGAGATCGTCAACGAATACGGCGCCGATACCATGCGTCTGTATGAGATGTTTATCGGCGACTTTGAAAAAGCCGCCCCGTGGTCGAGCGCGAGCATCCGCGGCTGCCGCCGGTTCTTGGAGCGCGTTTGGGCGCTGCAGGAAAACCTGGTGTCCGGAGAAGGCGTGCGCCCGGCGCTGGAGACCGCTGTCCACAAGACCATCCGTAAGGTGGGCGAGGATATCGAAGGACTGAAATACAACACGGCGATCGCGGCGATGATGGCGCTGCTCAACGATTTGTGCAACGCCGGCGGCGCCACGCGGGAAGAATACCGCATTCTGCTGCTGCTGCTCAACCCGTTTGCTCCGCACATGACGGAGGAGCTGTGGGAGATGCTGGGCTATGGCGGACAGCTCGCCCATGCGCAATGGCCGGCCTACGATGAGACAAAATGCGTGGAGAGCACCGTGGAGATCGCGGTGCAGATCAACGGCAAAATCCGTACCCGCATGACGGTGGGCGCCGCGGATGATGCGCAGACCGTACTGGCAGCCGCAAAAGCAGAGGAGAAAATTGCGCAGGCGCTGGATGGTATGCAGATTGTCAAAGAGCTGTATGTCCCCGGCAAGCTGGTCAATCTGGTTGTAAAACCGGCGTAATTGGTATTAGATGGCACAAAGAACCGGCCAAGTTTGTTTATTTGTCCAATTTTCAGGGCGGAAAACGGGCGTTTCTCCTATTCTGAAGTTGGATGCGTGAAAACTCTTGACGAATGTTGCTTTGTGCTGTATAATAAATATCGCGTTATGTAAAGATTAAGCCCCTGCTACATGGCGGAGGGAGGGAATATGGTATGTCAGAAGTTCGCGTAAAAGAGAATGAATCCTTGGACAGCGCGCTGCGCAGATGGAAGAAGTCCTGCGCCCGCTCCGGTGTCCTCGCCGAGGTTCGCAAAAGAGAGCATTACGAGAAGCCTTCCGTTCGTCGTAAGAAGAAGTCGGAGGCTGCGCGTAAGAGAAAGTTCAAATAAGGCGTTTAAAAGCGGGCAGCAATGCCCGCTTTTTGTCTATACGTCTCGCTACGACGAAAAGAGGGGAACGGTATGAGCCGCAAACGCTATATCGGATTGCTCGCGCTGGGTCTGCTGGTATTTGCGCTGGCGATCGCCGCATGGCTGTATCATAAGCCGGTGGTTGCTTCACCCGTTACGGAAAACGGGCTGGCAGGCGAAATTTTATACAAGGGCGAAGCCTATGTTCCCTGCGCGTTCTACAGTGCGGAGCGGGGCCGTTCCTTGGGGCTGTATTCGACCGGCACTTTTCAGGAGCGCGTGAAGCGCAACACGGTTTACGCCATCAAAGGCGACGAGGAACACCGGTTTATCGTCGTGATGGGGCGGCAGACCGCCGCGTTTATCCGTAAAGCCGATGCGGCGGCGTTTGAAGCGGTGACGACCGATCCGGCGAACGCCGAAACCTTGGAGATCGGCCGCCAGACTCTGCGGCCGCTTGATGCTGCACTGGCCGCGCAGCTGCAAGCGCTTGCCCCAAAGCTGACCTATACCTATGCGCAGGGCGTGCGTACGGATACCTTCAGCATATACGGGCGTTTTCCGGAATACCCGTACTTCCGCGTCAAAATCGGTGCGGTGATCCGCACGGAGGAGGCAACCTATTACAACACCAACGATACCGTGGTGACCGGCGAGCTGGAGCAGGCGCTTCTGCCGCTGCTGACAGATTAAACAGCATTTTTGAAAACAAAGGAGCCACGTTATGTCCCTGTTTTACCCGACCTTGCTCAAACCGCATATTACCGCCATTACGCCGGAGGAGCTGCGTGTGCTGGGAGTGAAAGGGCTGCTGCTGGATGTGGATAATACGCTGGCGACGCATGGCAGTCAGGTGTTGGATCCTGCGATTCAAGCCTGGCTGGAACGTATGCAGGCGGAGGGCTTTGCGCTTACGATCGTTTCCAACGCGCTGCCCCGCCGCGTGCGCCCGTTCGCAGAGCGTGTAGGACTGCCCTTTTCGGCCTTTTCCTGCAACCCGTCGCCGTTCGGCTTTTGGCGCGCCGCCCGACGGCTCGGGCTGCCCCGCAAGCAGTGTGTGGCGATCGGCGATCAGACGTTCACCGATGTACTCGGTGCGAACCTGTGCGGGATCCCGTCCATTCAGCTGTTGCCCATTCAATTGGAAACC
>CATWUX010000194.1 GCA_958354085.1 uncultured Oscillospiraceae bacterium
CATCGTTTAGCTGATACACGGCATAGTTGACGTCGGACAGAAGCGATTCCAGCGCGCCGATACGCGGCGTCATGGAAAGCGTGTGGGTAATGCCCGCTTCCAGATAGATCAAGCAAGGGGAATCGTCTCCCACGACTTTAACGGCATTGCCAACTGTATAAGGAAAACGCACATCTCCACATTCCGTAAACGGCACTGCACCGTCAATCGCGACTTCGCGCGTTACAAAAAAGCCGCGCAGATAGCTTTGTGTATAGCGAAAGGCCAACTGGTAATAGCCGGTTTCCGGGACGGTGAACTCCCAGGTCAGCACTTGGTCGGGAGTGTTCCAGTTTTCGCCGCCGATCACATTCAATCGCTTTTTTACCGGATCACTCGGGCTGGTGAGCGGATCGGAACGATCCGCAAACGGATACAGCATGGAGGAGGTTTTGGTAGAGGTCAGCTCCGCTTCAAACCGCAGGACGTCGCCCTCGATCACCGGGGCTTCCGGCTGTGCCGCACGATAATCTTCATAAGAAGGAACGGCTTTCGGGTTAAAAAAGCGGAAAGCGGAGAAAGCGACTGGTTCTTTGGAGGAGACCAGCTGCAGCGTGTGCGTACCGGCGGTCAGATAAAAACAAAAAGCCCCGTTGATGAAGCCTTCCGTATCTACCAAAGAACAGGTCTGCCACTGAAAAATTTCCACCATGGAAGAGCGGATATCGTTTCCTTGATTATCCTGCAATGGTGGAGAATTGACATCCTTCCACAAACGGGACAGTACGATTTTCTGCATTTCCTCGAACGGATAGTCGCCGTCCAACAACAGCTCGAACTCCAGCGCGCCGCCTTTACCGGGCAGTGCGTAATAATCACACGCAAACTGATACATGCCTTCCTCTGCTACGGTAAAGTTCCACTCCACCGTGCCGGACTCGCTGTCCCAGATCAGCGCATGGCGTCCGTCCAGTGTGTCTGTGCGCACGGCGGCATCCGCACTGGCGGTATAGCTGCTTGTGGCTTCGATTTCCACGATGGTATCCGGGCGGGAAGCCGCGGCATATTGCTGCCGGTAACGTATGTAGCTGTTTTCCTTGGCGTATTGGATGTCGGATACCGATGTACCCGTGTACGGCGTGGCCGCCTTTGCACCGGTCATCGGTAGCAGGCACATTGCTGCCGCACAGCTCGCTGCCGCAAGCCTTCGGAGCATATGACGAGCAGATTTCATGAAAAATCCTCCTTTTCCGTCATCGAATGGTACCGGTAGGTGTGATATCCTTTTCTGTGATGGTGACCGGGAGCAGCACCGGACGTTCCAGCCCGGGCTCATTGGGTTGATGGATACTGATACAGGTTTCACCCTCCAGTGTTGTGAAAAGCATGCCGTGGCCGCCGTCGCGATCAAAGATGGCCTTCTCTTCCTGCACCCATGGTCCCAAAATGTTCCCGCTTTTTGAACGGGCAGCGCCGATACAGTAGCCGTTGTGGCCGCCTGTTGACCACAACATCAGCAAATCGCCGCAGGGCATATCCACCAAAAACGGGCCGTCGGTAACCACGTTGCCGTCAAAGGGGAGCGCCCAGGGAGCTTCCGAACCATGGAATAACGTGACCGCTACGCCTGCCGCACGGCGCAGATCCTCCTGCAGCGGCATTGCACAGATCGTACCATCGTGAATTTGAAGCCATTCATGGCAGAAAACAATCCACGGCTGCCCATTGCGATCCTCGTAGAATGTACCGTCCAGACACATCCAGTCTGCCGGTGTTATCGGGTCACTGTGCGGGAGGAACGGCCCCAGCGGATTATCCGCTTTCAAAATCTGTGTCGCCCGCATTTTTCCTTCTGCAAAGAAAGACGCAAACATATAATATGCACCGCGATAACGATGTACTTCCGGCGCCCAGTATTGCCGGTCTGACCAAAAGCCTGCCGGACGCTTAAAAGCGGCGATCGGCTCACTGAAGGTTTCCAGATCATCGCTTACGTATACCGGGAATTCGTCTGCAAATTCCTTATTAAAGGAAGTCGAGCCTTTGGTCCCGTATAAATAGTATCGCCCATCATCCACAAGAATGAACGGGTCTCGAATATGCAAGTCTTTTCTTTTAATCATAATCGACACGCTTCCTTTTATATGTTAATAAATTTGTAAGGGGGAACGGTATGGATGGCATCGCCGATACGCACGGTCCCGCCTTGTCCTCCCATATCAATGGCAATCAAGGTAGTCGATCCATCCGGACGTATACGGGAAACCAGCAGAATGTCTTCAGATGCTTCAGCCGGCGCTGTAACCTTTGCCTGACGCAAAAAATGCTGCAGCCACGCGTGAAGCATGGTCGGATCCGGCAGACAACCGAGAATGCCTAGAATTCCCTTTCCGTAACGATGTTCCGACAGCAGACCGGCGCCTGGACAGTAAGAGCTTTGATCATGTGCAAGAATGGAAGCGCCGCGGCTTTCCAGCGCGGTCGCCCAATGGGTGGCTGAGGAAGAGAGGGTACCGAATACGCAATGCGTACCCGAGGCAGCAGCGGGATAAACAAAGGAAACATGAACGCCTGCGGCATCCTCCAGCCGTTGAGTCAGAGCGGCGTCACGGTTCATGGTGTGATCGGCGGTGCGTATGCCGCTCATTGGTCCTACAAGCCAGATTCCGCCGCCTCGTACATACTCCAGCATACGATCCACCAGATCACGGGGAATGTGAAAGAGAAACGGAGTAACAACCATGGCATAGGGCGTTGGATCGGCGGTAACCGAAAGCAAATCCCGATGAATATTGGCGTCCAACAGCACATCGTACAGCTTCCGCACGGCGTCGTTGTATTCCAGGTCGTCCGTATGTTCCGTGAGAATAAACGCCCGACCTATATCGGAATAATGAATGGCGACTTTTGCCGGGGCGAGAACCGTGTCCTCAAGTATCGGCTCCAAAGCCCGCAGAACTTCCGCGCCATGCTGCACATCCGGGTAGCAGACGGTTGGTTCGCCCCACGGGGAAAGGATGGCACCGTGCGTCATTTCACTGCCGGAATAGTGTTGGCGAAAATGCCAGAAAGCGATTCCTGCGCTGCCTAAAGCCGTAGCGACGGCGGTTTCCGCGGCAACAAAACCGCGCGGATGCGCCGTTGTTTCGGATAAGGTATGTCCGTTAAACCC
>CATWUX010000195.1 GCA_958354085.1 uncultured Oscillospiraceae bacterium
CATGACCAACGTGCTCAGCCAGCAGATCAATCCCGGCGTCTGCCGCAAAACGCCGCTCAACGTGATCTATACCCCGCTCAACGGCACAGGCAACAAGCCGGTGCGCGATATTCTCAACCGTATCGGTGTGGCGCGTGTAACGGTCGTGCCGGAGCAGGAGCTGCCGGACGGCCATTTCCCCACCGCACCGTATCCGAACCCGGAGATTCGGCAAGCGTTCGCCTGTGCGCTGCAGCTGGCGGAAACGGTACAGCCGGATCTGCTGCTGGCCACCGATCCGGACTGCGACCGCGTGGGTATCGCGGTCAAAAACGGCAACGACTATACGCTGATGACCGGCAATGAGGTCGGCTGCTTGCTGCTGGACTATATTCTGTCCTGCCGTACCGCGCAGGGAACGCTGCCTGCGCAGCCGGTCGTGGTCAAAACGATCGTTACCACGCCGCTGGCCGCGCGTATTGCGGAAAAATACCATTGCACGTTGGTGGATGTGCTGACCGGTTTCAAATATATCGGCGAGCAGATCGGCCTGTTGGAGCAGGAGGGGCATCCCGAGCGGTACGTGTTCGGCTTTGAGGAAAGCTACGGCTATCTGTCCGGCAGCTACGTGCGGGACAAGGACGGCGTGGTGGCCTCGATGCTGATCTGCGAGATGGCGGCATACTACCGCGCGCAGGGTAAGTCGCTGCTGGAGGTGTTGGACGGGCTGTACGCCGAACACGGCGTTTACCGCAATCTGCTGATCAACGCCGAGTTTGAGGGCGCGGAGGGCATGATGGCGATGCAGCGGCTGATGACTTCGCTGCGCACCAACCGTCCGGCGAAAATTGCCGGATTGCGCGTCGTGCGGTTTTCGGATTATCTGGAATCGGTGCAGGTCGATGAAACGACCGGAGAGAAAACCGCGATCAAGCTGCCCAAGTCCAACGTGCTGTCCTTTGTGCTGGAGGGTAACGCCGGTGTGATCGTGCGTCCGTCCGGTACCGAGCCGAAGATTAAAGCGTATGTTACCGCGACCGGTGCGGATGCCGCTGCGGCCGCCGCGATGGCGGAAACGCTCAAAGCCGCCGCACAGGAGCTGCTTAAAGCGTAAAATTTTGAACAGAACCGGAAAAGACGGCCAATAGACAACATACCCCCTGCTGCAGAAAACAGAGCTGCAGCAGGGGGTATCGCTATGTCAAAAGGCAATGCGTACATTCCGTGGTTGGAACCAGTAATTCTTCAAATGAACAAGTATGCACACTCGTTATTTGGATAATCACCGGCGCCTCCGGATAAAAACAGGAGTGGCGCCGCCTACGCTGCGCCACTCCTGTTTAAAACGAAATATTTCCTTTTGTGCCGCCGGTTTCTTCCGGGAGCAATCCCGTAGCTTTATGCGGGATTTATTTCTCTTCGTCGGTGCCGTACAGATTCATACGGAACAGACGGCTCTCATCCTCCGGGTCTTTGCAGATGATGGTTGCTTCACCGACATTGCCCCAGTCGATCGCGCTCGAGAGCAGCAGCAGCTTTGTTAACCCGCTTTTCAGATTCAGCACATCGCCGTCCTGTGTTTGAAAAAGAACGTCGCCTTTCGCCGTGGAGGCGAACTCAACCAATTTGGCAAAATCGAAATTATGAATTTTCATTCCAGCCATAGTGTATTTTTCCCCTTTCAAGAGTGTTAGGCTATATTTTTAGATTCCGTTTATAGTATATACAAAAAACGCGCAACAATCAAGAATCAAAATGCCGAAGTTTTCCAGCTTATGTCGGTGAATTTGTATATGGTGTATATTTAAGGTAAATATTTATGTACAACTCCACCATTTCACTTTTTTCGACAAAGGCGATATCCGGCGCTTAGGAAAGAATAACCAAAACCGGAGCGGTATTTTACAAAAGATTCACATTTGGAATATTGACAGGACGGTTTGAGAATGGTAAATTATACTGTGTTAGCACTCTTACAATCGGAGTGCTAATCTGTGGAAATTCTTTCCGCAAGCAAAGTATGAAAATTTCAACCGCACAAACAAATTATATTTCAGAAAGGGAGGACGTTGGATGGAACTGGGCGAACGCAAGCAGCGCATTTTGGCGGCAATCGTACACGCCTATATTCACACAGGGGAGCCGGTCGGATCCAAAACCGTTATGGATATGCTGGACAATGCCGCGTCCTCTGCCACCATACGCAACGAGATGGCGGAGCTGTCCGCGCTCGGGTATCTGGAGCAGCCGCACACTTCGGCCGGACGAATCCCGACCGCCGCCGCTTTCCGGCTGTATATCGACCATATGATGCCGCGGCATCCTCTTGACGAACAGGATCGTCAGAGTATTGATAAACGGCTGGGCGATTATGCGGATAATCCCGAACGCCTTGTGGAGGAGGCTTCGCAGGAGCTGGCATCCTCAACCGGCTGCGCCGCGGTCACCACGACACCGTCGGAGCAAGGCTCCACTATCCGCCGCATCGATCTGATGCGCGTGTCGCCGCGCAGCGTGGCGCTGCTGCTGGTGACAGCGACCGGGATGCTGCGCAGCCGCGTATGCCGGTTTGAGGCGGATGTCCCCAATGAAGCGCTCGCATTGCTGGCCGATACACTGACGACGGCTTTCGGTGACCGTTCGGTCAACGAGGTGACGCTGCCGCAGGTGCAAAGCCTGTTGCTGTCGCTGGGAGATTACGGGCTGCTGTGCGCCCCCGCGCTGACCTCTTTTTATGAGCTGGTGCAGGAGTTTGCCGAGGCGGACGTGCTGCTGGCCGGACAGCTGAACCTGCTGCAATATCCGGATTATGAGCGTGAACGCGCGCGTCTGCTGCTGAATTTTCTCTCGCGCCGTCAGCAGGTGGCGGATATGCTCGCCGCCCATTCCGGCGGGCTGCGCGTGGTCTTGGGCAGCGAAAGCCGCCGGCCGGAGCTGAGCGGTTCGAGCATTATTGTCACTCGCTATACGCTGGGGGGCAAGGCGGCGGAACACGTCAACGGCTCGATCGGCATCATCGGCCCGCTGCGTATGGATTATGCCGCCGCGATTCCGCGGATTGAGTATGTTGCCCAAACGGTCGGCCGTTTGCTGACCGCGTTGTTCGAAGAAGAATAAGCATCCGGACGGTCATGGAACCGCGGATGAAGGAGGATACCGGATTTGGATA
>CATWUX010000196.1 GCA_958354085.1 uncultured Oscillospiraceae bacterium
CCAGCATGGCCGACGCGACTGTCTGTTCCTGCACGTGACGCTGGTGCCGTATATCGCCGCCTCGCAGGAACTGAAGACCAAGCCCACGCAGCATTCGGTCAAGGAGTTGCTGTCGCTGGGGATTCAGCCGGACATCATCGTCTGCCGTTCCGACCGGCATCTGCCCTCCGAGCTGAAGGATAAAATTGCCCTGTTCTGCAACATCAAGCGCGACTGCGTGATCGAAAACTGCGATGTGCCGCTGCTGTACGAAGCGCCGTTGGTGCTGGAAGAGGAGGGGCTCGCCTCCATCGTTTGCCGCGAGTTCGGCTTTGAAAACCTGACGCCGGATCTGTCCGCGTGGACGAACATCGTCGAGGTGCTGCGCCATCCGGATGTGACTGTCAACATTGCGCTGGTCGGCAAATACGTGGAGCTGCATGACGCCTATCTGAGCGTTGCGGAAGCGCTCAAACATGGCGGGATCCCCTGCCGCGCAGCCGTCAACATTCAGTGGATCGATTCTGAGGAAGTGACGGATGAGACTGCTGCCGCTGTTTTGAAAGACGCCGACGGCATTTTGGTGCCCGGCGGTTTTGGCAGCCGCGGTATCGAGGGCAAAATTGCGGCGGCCCGTTATGCGCGCGAAAACAACGTGCCGTATCTGGGCATCTGCCTCGGCATGCAGATCGCGGTGATCGAGTTTGCCCGCCACGTGCTGGGCTTTGCCGACGCCAACAGCGCCGAAATCGAGCCGACAACCACGCATCCCGTGATTGATCTGATGCCGGATCAGCGCGATATCGAGCAGCGCGGCGGTACGATGCGTTTGGGACAGTACCCCTGCGTGCTGGATATTCGTTCCCGTTCGTATCAGGCATACGGGGAAGAATTAATTTATGAGCGCCATCGCCATCGGTATGAATTCAACAACGATTACCGTGAGCAGCTGGAGGCTGCCGGCCTGATGCTGGCCGGTGTTTCGCCGGACAAGCATATTGTGGAGATGGTTGAGATTCCTACCCATCCGTGGTTTGTGGCGTGCCAGTTCCATCCGGAATTCAAATCCCGCCCGAACCGTCCGCATCCGTTGTTCCACGGCTTGGTAGCCGCGGCTGTAAAGCGGCAGCAGGAGAAATAAAGAGAACCGAAACGCCTCCTGAAAAGGAGGCGTTTGTTGTCGAGAATTGAAAGGAAAAATCATGGCGACTTTGCAATATAAATACGGCGAATTAGCGCTGAACACCACGCGTATTATGGGTATTCTTAATATTACCCCCGACAGCTTTTCGGATGGCGGACGGTATGTACAGCTTGAAGCGGCGGTCACGCGCGCGCTGCAGATCGAGCAGGAAGGGGCGGCCATTCTGGATATCGGCGCGCAGTCCACCCGTCCCGGTCACACGCCGGTGTCGGCAGACGAAGAATGGCGCCGGCTGGAGCCGGTGCTGTGCGCACTGCGCGGAAAGCTGTCCATTCCGATTTCCGTGGATACCTATTATCCGGAGGTTGCGGAAGCGGCGCTGGAGGCCGGCGCGGCCATCATCAACGATGTGTCCGGCAGTCTGTCCAACGGCATGCCCGCGGTGGCGGCGCGCAGGGGAGCGGCGCTGGTGATGATGCACGCCGGCAATGGCGCGGACGACACCGGCGAGGGCGATGCGCTCGAAACCGTACGCGCCTATTTTGAGACGGCGCTGGCGGCGGCAAAGCAGGCGGGAATGCCGACGGAATCGGTCTGTCTGGATCCCGGTATCGGCTTCGGCAAATCCCGCGACGGCGACCGGCAGCTGCTGGCGCAGCTTTCGTCCCTGACAGCCGGCTTGCCCGACGTGGCCATTTTGGTTGGGGCGTCACGCAAGCGTGTGGTCGGTGCGTGCTGCGGCAATCCGCCTTTTGAGGAGCGGCTGGCCGGGACGCTGGCGGCGCACACGCTGGCTCAGTGGAACGGGGCGCATATTCTGCGCGTACACGATGTTGCGCCCGCTGTGCAGGCGGCGGCGGTGACAGATGCGCTTCGCTTATATAAATAAGAAAGAAGGACGGGTATGGATAAAATTTTGATAAAAGGGCTGCGCGTGTACGCTTACCACGGCGTTAAAGAGGCGGAAAAGGAAAAAGGGCAGCCGTTTGAACTGGATGTGACACTGGAAACGGATCTGTCCAAGCCGGGACAGAGTGATGATTTGAACGACACCGTGAACTATTCCGCGGTGTCCAAGCGGATCATCGCCGCGGTACTGGCGGAAAAAAACGACCTGATCGAACGCGTAGCGACCCGGGTGGCGGAAACCGTGTTGGCGGAATTCCCGGTGGATGCAGTTACGGTACGGCTGAAAAAGCCGCGCGCGCCGATCGCCGCCGATTTTGAGTATGTGGCGGTGGAGATCACCCGCCGCCGTCATGCATAAGAGGAGGAAATCGAGATGGCGTGTGCCGTGCTGGCGCTGGGAACGAACCTCGGCGATAGACTGAACAATTTGCAGCAGGCGGTGGATGCGTTGCGCCGTCTGCCGGGTACGGCGGTGACGGCGCTGTCCCGCATATACGAGACCGATCCTGTCGGGTATACGGATCAGCCGGCTTTTTTGAATGCGGTGGTGCGGCTGGAAACCGCGCTGTCACCGCACGCGCTGCTCGGGAGCTGCCTGGGCATTGAAGCGGCGCTCGGCCGCGTGCGCACCTTTGCCAACGCGCCGCGTGTTGTGGATGTGGATGTGCTGGTGTACGAAGGCGTCACGTTGAATACGCCGGAGTTGACGCTGCCTCACCCGCGTATGCACCAGCGCGCGTTTGTGCTGGTGCCGCTTGGAGATGTGGCGCCGGATTGGCGGATCGGCGGCAGTGATTTTTCCGCGGCGGCGCAGGCGGTCGGGACAAACGGCGTTTGGCTGTACGAGGGTGCCTTGTCATAAAATGGAAGAAAAACGCGCATTATCACCGGAAAATCAAGTTTTTTTAAAAAAATCAAAAAAACTTTGAAAAAGGTGTTGACAAACGTGTGCGAGGATGGTATTATAGCTAAGCGCTCTGCGGGAGACGCCGGACGGAGGTCGCCAAAGAGAGCAAAAAATCCAGCAATATCAAGGCTTCACGGCTCTTGAAAGGCTGGACGGGACCTTGAAAATTAAACAACGTAAAGACAAGAAACGAACGAAACACAACCCG
>CATWUX010000197.1 GCA_958354085.1 uncultured Oscillospiraceae bacterium
GGATACCGATGCGGCGGTCAAGATATTCCACGGTGTTGATGCCGGAAGTCTCGGCATATTCCCGCAGCGCCTCCGTACGTTTTTCCACCTTGGCGTGCGCAACACGCGCCATGGCGGGCATCATGACGTTTTTCACCACGTCTTTTTTATACTCTTTCAGCGCCACATCCTCGCGGTCGCTCAGCTCCACGAGCGAGCGGGAATGGGACACGCGGGTGGACAGCCGAAGCAGCACCGGCGTGTCGAACTGCTCGGACAGCGTATACGCCAGCTTCGCGTAGGCCAGGCATTCGGCGGAATCGCACGGCTCAAGCATTGGCACCTTCGCCGCGATCGCGTGATGGCGGGAATCCTGCTCATTCTGCGAGGAATGCATACCCGGATCGTCCGCCACGGCGCACACCATGCCGCCGTTCACACCGATATACGACGCGGTGTACAACGGATCGGCGGCGACGTTCAGACCGACATGCTTCATCGCGCAAAAGCTGCGCGCGCCGCCGGTGGCCGCGCCGAACGCGACCTCAAACGCCACCTTTTCGTTGGGCGCCCACTCGGAATAGATATCCGCGCCGTATTGCACCACGTTTTCGGTAATTTCGGTGCTGGGAGTACCGGGGTAGGAGGACACGACCTTCACGCCTGCCTCATAGAGCCCGCGGGCAACCGCTTCGTTGCCCAGCATCAAAGTTTTCATCTTCAGCTTCCAATCCTTTCTGTATCCAACGGAAAACCGCTTAGGGTTATTTTTTGCGCAGATCCACCACGCGCTGTGCTTTGCCGGTAAAACGCTCGATGGTTTTCGGCTCCACAAGGCTCACGCGGATCTCAATCCCGAGGATGGCCCGGATCCGGTCGTGGATGCGCTTTTGCAGCGCTTCCAGCTCGCCGTATCTTTCCAGCAGCGACCCGTCGATCAGCTCCACGCGTACCTCGAGCGTATCCGCGAAGCCCTCGCGGCGCACCACCAGTTGATAGTGCGGGCTGATCTCATTGATCCCGATCAGCGCGCTTTCCACCTGCGACGGGAACACGTTCACACCGCGGATTTTGAGCATATCGTCGCTGCGGCCGATGATCTTATGCATCCGCGCGGAGGTGCGTCCGCATGCGCACGGCTCATAATTGATGCAGGTAATATCTTTTGTGCGGTAGCGCAGCATCGGGATGCCGCGTTTGGTCAGCGCGGTCACCACCAGCTCACCGGTCGAGCCGTGCGGCAGCACCTGCTCGGTAGCGGAATCGATCACCTCGCAGAGGAAGTGATCCTCGCAAATATGCAGCCCGTTCCGCTCGCGGCATTCACCGGACATACCGGGGCCGTTGAGCTCGGACATACCGTAGTTGTCGGTGCAGAAGAAGCCGCTGCCCCAACGCGTCTCGATCTGGTCGCGCATTTCCGGCGTACAGCCCTCGCTGCCCAGCAGGCCCAGCTTCAGGCCGTATTGCGTCATCGGGAACTGTGCCTCCATATCCCGTGCCGCCTCCGCCAGATACAGGCAGTAGGACGGGGTGGCGACGATGGTATCCGTGCCGAAATCACGCATGAATTTCAGCTGCTTTTCCGTATTGCCCGCCGACGTCGGCACAACGGTCGCGCCGATCTTTTCCAGACCGTAGTGCAGACCGAGCGCGCCGGTAAACATGCCGTAGCCGAAGCAGATCTGCACCACCGTATCCTCGTTCGCGCCGGCGGCGGTCACGATGCGCGCCACCTGCTCCGACCAGTTGTCCAGATCCTCCCTGGTATAGCCGACCACGGTCGGGTTGCCGGTCGTGCCGGAGGAAGCGTGAATACGCACCAGCTGCTTTTGCGGCACGCTGAACATCCCGAAGGGGTAAGTGTCGCGCAGATCGGCTTTGGTGGTATAGGGTATGTACTGAATATCCGACAGCGTTTTGATCTTGTCCGCCGTCACGCCGGCAGCCGTCAACCGCTTGTGGTAAAATTCCACGTTCCGGTCACAGTAATCGACCAGAGCGCGCAGCCGCTCCAGCTGCAGCGCGTCCATGTCGGAACGGCGCATACATTCCATCGCGGGATTCCAGATGGGTGAATTCATGGGAAAGACCAACCTTTCGTGTAAAGAATAGAAATAGGTAAAATAGAGTGAAAAGTGGCTTTTCACTCTATTTTACCTTGTTAGACCGCAATTGTAAAGCGGAAAACACGTATTTTGCCGAAAAACCGCCGATTCAGACGGTAACCGCTTCCGGCTGAGACTCGGCCGGAACTGTCTCCTCGTAAAACGTGGGATTTTCCGCGGCGCTCTTCCAGCCTGCCGCGCGGGCGATCCCGCTTACCACGAAGCACAGCACCAGTGACAGCACCATTGCCGCGCAGGCAAAATGCGGACCGAGATCCATGACTTTCCCGAAGAAGGGCAGTTCCGCCGCGGGGAAGAACAGCTTGCACACCACCGGCGGTGCGGCGACCAAAAAGCCGCCCAGCATACCCGCCCACGCACCGGCGCGGTTGAGCTTTTTCCAGTACAGCGTGATCAAATACGGCGCGAGGAACGAACCGGACAAAATTCCCCACGAATACGACATCATATCCAAAATGGGCGTTTTGCTGTTGGCGATGACATACGACACCACGATGAACAACCCGCATACCACCTTGGTCATCCGCGCCGTACCGGTCGTCGTCATGCGCGGGAAAAAGCGCGGCTGTACAAGATCCATGGTCAGCGTCGAGGAGGCGGTGATCGTAATGGAAGCAAGCGTAGACACCGACGCCGATATCAGCAACACCAGCACAAGACCGAGCAGAATCGTCGGCAGCTCCGCCTGCGCCAGCATATTGGGAATAAGGAAATCGGTCTTGCCCGCGCCGTTGCCCGGCAGCTGGGACAGATCGCTGAAAAACAAGCGGGACAGCGAACCGATAAAGTAGCCGCCGCCCGCGATCAGCAGCGCAAACAGCGTGGAGATCACCGTGCCGCGTTTCACTTCCTTGTCATCGCGGATACCGTAGTATTTATGGATCATCTGAGGCAGGCCCCACGTGCCGAACGAGGTCATCAGCACCGTTGCCCACAGTCCGACGTGCTCTTTGACGCCCAAATGCAAATCGGCCGTGATACTGCCGATCGCCTGCAAGCCCGCCTGCAGCCCGCC
>CATWUX010000198.1 GCA_958354085.1 uncultured Oscillospiraceae bacterium
GGTGACCATGTACGGCGTGATATAGCCGCGGTCGAACTGCATACCCTCGACAACCTCGGAATAGGTCTCCGCCGTCTTGGATTCCTCCACGGTGATAACACCGTCGGCTGATACCTTTTCCATCGCTTCGGCGATCAGGTCGCCGATCGCCGCGTCGCCGGCGGAGATGGTCGCCGCGCTGGCAATATCCTCGGAACCGCTGACTTTCTTGGAGTTGGCTTTTACAGCGTCCACGACCGCGTCTACGGCTTTCTGGATGCCGCGTTTGACCACCATCGGGTTTGCGCCGGCAGCCACATTCTTCATGCCCTCACGGATGAGCGCCTGCGCGAGCAGCGTCGCCGTCGTCGTGCCGTCACCGGCCACGTCGTTGGTTTTGGTGGAAACTTCCTTGACCAGCTGTGCGCCCATATTCTCGAACGCGTTGTCCAGCTCGATCTCCTTCGCGATGGTCACACCGTCGTTGGTGATGAGCGGCGCGCCGAATTTCTTATCCAGCACCACGTTGCGTCCGCGCGGGCCAAGGGTAATTTTGACGGTATTGGCGAGTTGATCCACGCCGGACTGCAGCGCCTTGCGGGCATCCTCACCGAAAAGAATCTGTTTAGACATAATAATTCCTCCCTAAATAATCGTGATCGAATTATTCGACAATAGCGAGAATGTCGCTCTGCCGCACGATGGTGTATTCCACGCCATCCAGCTTGACTTCGGTGCCGGAGTATTTGCTGGTGAGCACCTTATCGCCAACCTTGACGTACATGACGACATCTTTGCCTTCGACGTTACCGCCGGGGCCAACTGCAACGACTTCCGCGACCTGAGGCTTTTCTTTCGCAGAGCCGGCAAGAATGATACCGCTCTTGGTGGTTTCTTCGGCTTCCACCATTTTGATAACAACGCGGTCTGCAAGAGGTTTAATGGACATACAAATATCCTCCCTGATAAAAGTAATGTAGGTATTAGCACTCGATTGTCCGGAGTGCTAATACCTATTTTATCCGGAAAATTGGAAAAATCAAGAGGGAAAATCGAAAAATTCGCATTCTTCATAATTTTTTTACAAGTAGGGTGCAAACCGGCGTTCTCCCGCTGTTTCCGTTCCGCTGTACCTCTATTGCCTTTTATTTCAGGAACCATTTCATCATGCGCAGTTTGGCATCGCAGGGCGGGTAACGCAGCGGCACGTCCAGTTTTGCCGAGCGCTGTACCACGCTTTTATAATGGGTGAACGTGTCAAACCCGAATTTCCCGTGATAATGCCCCATCCCGCTCTCGCCTACGCCGCCGAACGGCAGCTGATGCGTCGCGAGATGCATCAACGTATCGTTGACACAGCCGCCGCCAAAGGAAAGCTGCTGGAGAATCCGGCGTTTCACCGCTGCGTCCTCCGTGAACAGATACAGTGCCAGCGGCTTGGGACGTGCCCGCACAAACGAGACGGCTTCTTCCAGCCGGTCAAAGCTGAGCACCGGCAGCAGCGGGCCGAAGATCTCCTCCTGCATCACCGGTGAATCGGGAGTGACTTCCGCCAGCACCGTCGGCGCGATACGCAGCGTTTGAGCGTCTGTCCCGCCGCCCAGCGTACAGATTTCGCCGTCCAGCAGGCCGGTCAGCCGGTCGAAATGCTTGCGGTTGACGATACGGGGATAATCGGCGCGCGCCAACGCATCCTCCCCCCACAGTACCCGCAGCTGCTCCGCCATTTCCCGCAGCAGCGCGTCCCGCACCTCCCGCTGCACCAGCACATAATCCGGCGCCACGCAGGTTTGCCCGCTGTTGACTGTTTTGCCCCATAGAATGCGGCGAGCCGCCACGCGGAGGTTGGCGGATTTTTCCACGATGACCGGGCTTTTGCCGCCCAGCTCCAGCGTGACCGGCGTCAGATGCCGCGCGGCGGATTCCATCACCAGCCGTCCTACCGCCACACTGCCGGTGAAAAAGATCGTATCGAACGCCTGCTCCAGCAGCGCGGCGTTTTCCTGCCGTCCGCCCTCTACAACGGCGACATATTCCGGCGGAAACGCCTCCGCCAACAGCTGTGCCAGCGCCGCCGAGGTGGCGGGCGCATAGGCGGACGGCTTAATGACCGCGCAGTTGCCCGCCGCCAATGCCGCCACCAGTGGGTTGAGTGTCAGCTGCAGCGGATAATTCCACGGCGACAGGATCAGCGCCACGCCGTACGGCTCGGGGATCAGCCGTCCGCTGCCCGGAAAATGGGAGAGCGGCATCCGCTTGCGCCGCGGGCGCATCCATCCGCGCAAATGCTTCATAGCATAGCGCAGCTCGTCGTGCACGATGCCCAGCTCGGTCATATAGCCCTCGCCCGCCGATTTGTTGAGATCCGCCTTGAGCGCCGCCAGCAGCGTTTCCTCATGTACCGTCAGCAGCGTTTTCAGCCGGGACAGCTGCTCCAGCCGAAACGCCGCCGAACGCGTTGCGCCGGAGTGAAAATAGGTGCGCTGTGCCTCCACCAGAGCCGTAAAATCCATAAGCCGCTCATCCTTTCCGCGTGAAAATCGTCCGGGTACTCGTCTCCTGCTGTGGAAGACGAGTGTATATACAGTTTACCATACAACAGCACCGTTGCAAAGAGAGGACGCCGCCAGACCGGGCGGCATTTATGCTGTTCGCTGCTAATCCATTTTGTTCTATACCGGAGCTGTATAGTCTCTATCATAGCATAACGAAGCAGCTGAATCAATTCGTTCAGCTGCTTCGCTATCCCCTTTGTTGCCGCGCCGTGTGCAAAAGCAAACGGCGCTTTTTTCATTCGTACAGCCCGCCGCCGAGGAATTCCCGCAGCAGCGTCTCGCGCGGGACCTCGGCGGCAGACAGCGGTTCGAACCGCTCCAGCGCGGCGATCAGATGCCGCACCGTTTCTATATACGGGTTATCCGCCGCGATCGCACGCAGAAGCGGCAAAATTTCCGGTGCGAACACGCACGGTTCATAAGCGTGCGTGGTATCCATCACATAATCCACCGTGTCAACATACGGGAACATATAGGTGTTTTCGCCGCGCACCACCTGCTGCCACATATGCAGGGTATTTTCCGGCGAGCTGTTGCGGAACCGCTCGTCGCGCAGCATCCGCCGCACCAAGCGAAGCTC
>CATWUX010000199.1 GCA_958354085.1 uncultured Oscillospiraceae bacterium
TGTATTTTAACCTATTAGTGGATAAACAAAGAGACAAACCTGTACTAAAACAAGTTTGTCTCTTTTTGGAGCGGGAAACGGGATTCGAACCCGCGACATTCAGCTTGGGAAGCTGACGCTCTACCACTGAACTACTCCCGCATAACGTTGGTATGATACCACAATCCTTTAGAAAAAGCAAGAGGAAGAATGCACAATTCTTCCTCTTGCTTTTTACCTATCCTGTAAGAGTTTTACGGTGTCAGCAACAGAGAGCCGTAATCACAGACCGTTCCGCCGTAGGTCCATTTAAAATGGTATTTATCGTCGGTATGGCAGCTGATAGCCGGGGTACCGTCGCCCAAATAGCCCACGCACATCGTCGCGTGATTCCATTTTTTCACTTGCGTAAAGCCGCTCTTCCAGCGGTAAAAGACAAGAGAACCGGGCTTGAAGAGGGTGGCAGCGTCGACCGTGTCGTCGCCGAGCTTCGCCGTACGTCCGGTCAGATCCTCGCAGCGAATAACTGCGATTCCTTTGCCGACGCCGTTTCCGTTTGCACTTTTCAGATAATTATACAGTCCCGGCGCCGATTTCCACGCATAGCTTTTGTGATACCACGTGTCGTCGTGCTGCAATCCGCCGGCCGTCAGGCATTGGGATACAAAGTTGGCACAGTCACCGCCCATGGCATGATAATCGGTGTATTCCGCATTGCGGGAAAGTGCCCATGCATCCGCATAGGCTATGGCCCGCTGGGGATCGTAGGTTGTGCTGTACGTCGGCTTGTTTTCGGCAAATACCGAAACAGGCTGGCCGATGTAATCGTCGGGCGGGTCCTCGTCGCCGATATACGTCCAATAATGATCATCCGTCAGCCGCCCGGGAGTGGCCATTTTCGTTGGCTCGCCTTCGTTGTAATGATCAGCGACGATTTGCCCGTCCCGGATGTGCAGAATATGCCGGTTGCCATAGCCGGAAAGATCGGCGGTTTCCGGCGTGGTATAGCCTTCGTACCAATTGTAGAAATAGGCGGCTTCATGGACATATAAGATCTGTTCGCCGTTTTCCTTGAGCACCTTATCCACGGTAAAACGGGTTTGTGCGGCCGCGTAACGGCAATCCCATAGCGTCATCATGTTGCGCAGCGCTTCTATACGGGAGGTTTCTTCCGCACGTACGGTGTCGCTGATGGACAAACCGGCCGGTTCCGTCACCGCCATACCGGCCGCGCGGCCAAATGTATTGGCGCGATGGTAGAAATAGGCAGTCAGCAGATCCAACGTTTCCTTGCTGACCGATTTCCCTTTTGGGTTGTAGGTGACCGTTGTGCGCCATGTGCCCGCGACCGGCGCGGTGTAGACCGGTGTTCCGCTGGTGTCGATTTCCGGCAGCACCGGCACGGTGGGAGCGGTTGTCGTTGTGACCGTTGTTGTAGCAGTTGTCGTTGTCGCGGAGGCTTCCGTGCCACCGGTGCCGGAAGGGGCGGTGCCGGAGGTAGAGGCGTTTTCCGAAGAGGGATTCTCCTCCTGCGGTGAACGTGTGACGATGTAAAAAATGCCGCTGAACAACAGCAGCAAAGCCAGAATACCGGCGCATGTAACAATTCCCTTTTTCACGAGATAAAAATCCTTTCCTTTATACAGACTCTATTGCAAGGATGTACAGACAGGCGGCAAATATGCCGCCCGCATCCACGAAAACATGGGTTTGGTCAAGCTGTTGGTGCATATACATATAAAAGCACCGTGCAAAGAACGGAAGGGAGCGGGAAACATGAAATGGAAGCTGAACACCTATCGTATTTTAACCAAGCGGCAGGTGGCGCTTGTCCTGCTGGTACTGTTTTTGTTGGCGCTCGCGGTCATTGCGGCCGCGGCGGCGATTCCATACGCCTATGCCAATGCGGTCGCAGCGTCCAAGCGGAAGCTGCCGATTTATTGTACCGACCGTGCGGAAAAAGTGGTCAGCCTGACCTTTGACGCGGCCTGGGGCGATGAGGATACGCCGAAGCTGATCGAAATTTTAGGAAAATACGGTGTGAAGGCGACTTTCTTTGTGGTGGGTGACTGGGTGGATCGTTGTCCGGATTCCGTAAAAGCGCTGCACGAAGCGGGACACGAGATTATGAACCATTCCAATACGCATCCGCATATGCCGACGCTGTCACGGGAGAAAATGCTGGAAGAGATCCGCACCTGCAACGATAAAATTCAGGCGATCACGGGTGTGTGCCCAACGCTGTTCCGTGCGCCGTATGGCGATTATGACAACGCCACGATCGAAACGGTGGAAGCGGCCGGCATGTATTGTATCCAGTGGGATGTGGACAGTTTGGACTGGAAAGATCCGCCGGTAAGCGATTTGATCAAACGAACAGTACAGAATGTGCGTTCAGGCTCGATCGTCCTGTTTCATAACGCGGCGAAAAACACGCCGGAAGCGCTGCCTTCGATCATTGAAAGTTTGCAGGAGCAAGGTTACACTTTTTTACCGGTATCCGCCATGATTTACACCGAGAATTATACCATCAATCACGAAGGCCGGCAGATGGCGGTGCGCTAGGATTGCTTCAGAACCAGCTCACGGATTTTTTCAAAGCTTTCTTGGCTGATGACATGCTCGATCCGGCAGGCGTCTTCGACGGCGACCGCCTCATCTACGCCGAGCGATATCAGCCAGTTGGACAGCAGATGATGCCGCTCGTACATCGTTTCCGCCACGCGGCGTCCGAGCGGCGTCAATTCGATAAAACCGCCGTCGCTGACGGTAATGTGGCCGCTCTCCCGCAGCTTTTTCATAGCGACGCTGATGCTTGGCTTGGTAAAAGCCAGCTCGTTTACGATATCAATCGAGCGTACTTTACCGTTACGCTGGCATAGAATCAAAATGGTTTCCAGATAATTCTCGGCGGATTCCCGCATTTTCACTCGCCAGACCTCCTACTTTGCCGTTTGTTTTATCATACCAGAAATGCGGACACAAATCAAGGGACGCCGATAAAATGACCCGATACGCGGTGTAGGAGTACAATACATATTGGACAATCAAGAAAAAAAGAAGAAGGACAGAGCC
>CATWUX010000200.1 GCA_958354085.1 uncultured Oscillospiraceae bacterium
CACGCAAAAAATCGGGTTCCAAAGCAAACTGTTCGATCAGCCCGCTTATCTCCCGCTCGTCGGGATTGACGACATTGATCCAGCAGCCTTCTTCGAGTTCCTCCAGCTGCCGGATGCGTCCATTGATGGTTTTGTAGTATTGGATCATAGATGCATACCCCTTTTAGGGGATGCATCTCCCGCAAAGGTCGGTGCATCCCCGGTGTGATAAAAAGAACAACCGTCGACTGCCAGGGTCAGGACTCACCAACCCCACCTCCAAAATACAAATTGGCGCAAAGCGAGAAACCGCCTGTTGCTTCACTGTTTTCAGTATAGCACAGCGCATGAGAAGAATCAAGAGAAATTTGACAGAAGGCGGCAAAAAGACACACTATTTGTTTCTAAGCGTCCTTCATTCGTATTTTCCGCTCTAAACGCCGGAAAAACGGCATTTTCCGCCTTTTTTCTTTATCAGTCGGTTGGGAGTCCACAAAAAAAGCAGGAACAACCTCTCGCGTTTGCTCCTGCTTAGTATTCGTTTCAAACGAGCGGATTAGTCCCGCTTCTTATTGAAAATAGACATTATGTCAATATAATCGGCATCCTCTTCCGGAGCCGGGATTTCTTTGCTGACCTTGGATTCGCCGGCTGCCGGCATTTCCTTGGCCTTGTACGAACCGTCCATAGAAAATCCGGTTGCAATCACGGTCACGCACATCTCATCATCCATGTTGTCGTCAAACGCCACACCCCAGATGATATTGGCGTCCGGATGCGCCGCACGCGAAACCAGATTCGACGCAACCTCCACTTCCTCCAGATCGATATCGTTTGCCGCCGTAATATTGATGATCACGCCGCGCGCTCCGTCGATGGAGGTTTCCAGCAGGGGGCTGGCGATCGCCGCCTGTGCCGCAAGCTCCGCCTTATCCTTGCCTTCGGCGCGGCCCACGCCCATATGCGCGCAGCCCGCGTCCTTCATAACCGCCGTCACATCCGCAAAGTCCAGATTGACCAGACCGGGTACTTTAATCAGCTGGGAAATACTCTGCACGCCCTGCCGCAGCACGTCGTCCGCAATCTCAAAGGCGTTTGCCAGCGTAATGCGCTGATCGCTCACCATTTTCAGCCGCTCGTTGGGCACGACGACCAAGCTGTCCACATGCTCACGCAGCGCGGCAATACCGTTTTCCGCCTGCTCCATCCGCTTGCGCAGCTCGAATGCAAAGGGCTTGGTGACAATGCCGACCGTCAGGATTCCCATATCGCGCGCGATCTCCGCGACGACCGGCGCCGCGCCGGTGCCGGTGCCTCCGCCCATACCGGCCGTGATAAACACCATGTCGGCGCCCTTGAGCACCGCAGCAATTTCTTCGCGGCTTTCCTCGGCCGCACGCTGGCCGATTTCCGGCTTGGAGCCGGCGCCTTTACCATGCGTCAATTTCTCGCCGAGCTGCACCTTCTGCGTTGCCTGAGACAAGCACAATGCCGCCTGATCGGTGTTCATGGAAATAAACTCCACGCCCTGCACACCGGCCCGGATCATACGATTAATCGCATTTCCGCCGCCGCCGCCGACACCGATCACTTTTATTTGAACGCCATCCATATAGTCATTATCAAACTGAAACGCCATTGAAACTTCCTCCCACGGCAAAATTGATTTCCCATCCTGCCATCCGGCAGCTTTTCACACTTTTCATATACAATAACTTAATATTACCATGTCGGCGCGGTAAATTCAACAGGGAAAACACGATTTTTTTGATTTCTTATACTATTTTCCCTTTAAAAAATCGAAAAGATTTGCAAGGAATATTTCGCCCCGCAAAGCCCAAAAAGACGGCGGGCCTATTTTTTGATAAAAGAAGAGTATTATGCCGCGGTGGCTGTTGCCGCCGTCTGCTTCTGCAAGGTCTGCGCCGGCGTAAACACCAATTTATCGGTTGCACCGTCCAGCGAATACGAGCTGACGTCGATCACACCGCAAACGCCGTTCCCATATTGCTCATAGATACCGCCGAGCGCGCTGGCCACAAACGCGATCTCGTGCCGCAGATTGGAATCGTTGCCCAGCTTGACTTGAATCTGGTTATTGAGATTAAGCTGGATATCCGCTTTATCCGTCAGATCGATTTCGGTCACGCCGCCGAGCGGATATTCGTCCAACGCGTCGCAGATCGTTTCCACAATCGTACGACTGCGTTCCTCCATGGCGATCTTTCCCAACCCGATCCCTTCAGCCGGCGTCGCACCCCGAAAATACAAATAGCGCGGCGGGCGGTCGTTCTCCACCGGCAGCGTCTGCACCGCGCGTCCGTTGGTTCCCACCACCAGCCACTGTCCGTCGTAATACATAGCGCCCAGCACATCGGTTTCTTTCACTTCGATGCGAATCGTGTCAAAAGCCGTATTGGATATCTCGATATACTCGATATACGGAAACGCCTCGGCGATATTTTCATGTGCCTGACGTTTATTGACCGAAAAAATGCTCTGGCCGACATAGATGCCGCTGGCGGACGCGATCGCCTCGCGGGAATACCGCGTGTCTCCAACCACTTCTACAGTCTTCACGCCGAACACCGCCGTTTGCTTGCCCTGTGCTTCCCCGGACGGCATCGTCATCAGCAAAAATACCAACGCACCGCTGACGGCGGCAATCGCCACGATCAGGATCATCGCGGTATAGAGCCGCGGCAGCCGTTTCCGCGTGCGGGAAGTCTGAGGGGCCTTTGCATTCTTTTTCACATCCATGACGTAACCCAAGCCTTTCCTTTTTATACTAAAATCTGATTAAAAGCTTTAAAATATTTCCGAGGATGAATTGTGCCAGAAAAGGCAGACGACGCCGCTGGGCTATCGCCCAGCAAGGAGAATAACACTTGCTGGTGCAATTCAGGCCGGAAAGATTAAAAGCGTTTCATTAGATTTTAGTATTAGCCTGTCGAAATCAGGAATATGCCGTATTCTCCCGACGGATCACCGCGCCGACACGTGCCAGAGAGGTTTCAAACGCTTCATAACCGCGATCCAGATGATGGATACCC
>CATWUX010000201.1 GCA_958354085.1 uncultured Oscillospiraceae bacterium
CCGAAAAAATACGAGGTACTGCATGGAACCGAACTGGCCATCTCCGAATCGCAGGAACGCATGGCGGTCGTGCTGAACCCCGCAGATGTGGACGCGTTTATCGCGGCGGCGGATGCGGAAAATTTGGAAGCCACCCGTGTGGCGGTCGTAACGGACGAGCCGCGTCTGCGCATGACATGGCGCGGGGACAGCGTTGTGGATGTCAGCCGTGCATTTTTGGATACCAACGGCGTTACACAGACGGCCAAGGCGGTCGTGGCTGCACCGGATAAGAGCCTGGATTACCGTACAGCCATTCCGGCCGGGCTGGCCGTGATCCCGTTGGCGACGGCGTTCAAGGAAAATTTGCGCCGGCTGGAGGTCGCGTGCCAGAAAGGGCTGGTTGAACGCTTTGACGCCAGCATCGGTGCGGCGACCGTGAACATGCCGTTTGCCGGCAGCTATCAGCTGACGCCCGAAGACGGCATGGTGGCCAAGCTGCCGGTGCTGACCGGTGAAACGGATGACGCGACCGCTATGACCTATGGCTTTATTCCGGGTATTTCCCGTTGGAGCCCGTTCCATGGAGCGGCGTATGCGGTGACTTTGTCGTTGGCAAAGCTGGCGGCGCTCGGCGCCGACCCGCTGCACGCGCGGCTAACGTTCCAGGAATATTTTGAGCGCCTGCGCGAGGTGCCGGAGCGTTGGGGCAAGCCGGTTGCGGCTTTGCTGGGCGCGTTTGTCGCACAAAAGGAATTCGGCGTTCCCTCCATCGGCGGCAAAGATTCCATGTCCGGCAGCTTTAACGAGCTGGATGTGCCGCCGACATTGGTGAGCTTTGCGCTGAGCATGACAAAAGCGTCCAAAACCGGGTCAGCCGCTTTCCATAAGCCCGGCTCGTTGGTGGCATTTTTGCCGCTGCCGGTCAACAAGGACACATTGCTGCCGGATTGGGAAAAGGCGCGCGAACTGTTTGATGAAGTTTCCAAGCTGGTGCAGTTCGGCGTGATTTCCGCTGCGTCGGTTGTGCGCGAGGGCGGCGTCGCCGCGTGTGTCGCGCGGATGTGCTTTGGAAATAAGATCGGTTTTGCCTTTAACCGCAATATCAGCCGCACCACACTGTTTGCGCCGCAGGCGGCGTCGTTGGTTGTGGAGCTGAAGGAAGGCGATATGTGCCTTGAAGGGCTGGATTATACGCTGATCGGTACGACGATCGACGAACAGGCAGTCGTTTTGGATGGGGAAGAGCTACCGCTGGATGAGCTGATTGCTGCGTGGATGCAGCCGCTGGAGGCGGTGTTCCCCAACAAGGCGAAGGAGCAGCCGGCTATGACGCCGTCCGTACCGCTGCATACACAGCGCAACATGGCGGCGCCGGCGATCAAGGCGGCAAAGCCCCGTGTATTCATCCCGGTATTCCCGGGCACGAACTGCGAATACGATACCGCCCGCGCTTTTGAAAAAGCCGGCGCCGAAGCTGAGGTGCTGGTGGTCAAGAACCTGTCGCCGGCGGCGATTGAGGAAACGATCCGTCGTATGGAGACGGCTATTCGCCGTGCACAGATCGTGATGCTGCCCGGCGGATTTTCCGGCGGCGACGAACCGGACGGTTCCGGTAAATTCATCGCGACCACTCTGCGCAATCCGCGTCTGGCGGACGCAATCAATGAGTTGCTCGGACAGCGTGACGGCCTGATGCTGGGTATCTGCAACGGTTTCCAGGCGCTCATCAAGCTGGGACTGGTGCCCTATGGTGAGATCCGCACGCTGGGCGACAGCGATCCTACGCTGACCTTCAACACGCTTGGTCGTCATGTCAGCCGCATGGTGTATACCCGCGTTTCGTCCGTAAAATCTCCGTGGCTACGCGGCTGCGAAGCGGGCGATATTCACTGCATTCCGGTTTCACACGGTGAGGGCCGCTTCTTTGCAGATGAAACGACGGTGCGCAGCTTGATTGCCAACGGGCAGGTTGCCACGCAGTATGTGGATTTGCAGGGCGAGCCGTCCGCCGATATTCGCTGGAATCCCAACGGTTCGGTTTGCGCAATTGAGGGCATCACCTCGCCGGACGGCCGTGTGCTCGGCAAAATGGGACACAGCGAACGCAGCGGCCGTGATCTTTACAAGAACGTACCCGGTGCGAAGGATCAGCAGCTGTTCCGCAGCGGCGTCGAATATTTCAAATAATAACAAGCAACAATAAGAAAGCTGCGGGATCACTCCCGCAGCTTTCTTATTGCATAAATCCGCTTTTCTGATAATACCCGACAATCAGCTGTACAACGCGGTTATAGCTGAACACACCGTCCTCCACGCCCTGCACCTGAATAAAGCTGTTGTTGACGCTGCTGGATACCTCTTGCACCTTGCCCTCGAATTGTTTCCAATACCGGTTGCTTTCCGCCAAGTCACGCTTCATACCCTCCGAGCAATACGCACGCACCTCGTTCCACAGCTCTTTATCGTAATCGTATAACGCATTGGAGCAGTAAATATACGCGAGAAGATAGCCGGAATAGCGGTAATCGGCGGAATCGCTGTGGATACTGGTCAAGTATCCCCAAAAATTGCATTCGTCCTCGCGGGCGAAGCCGCGCGTGTGCGCTAATTCATGGGCGGCCGTAGCCGGAATGCTGCTGTGCGGCACATCTATATTGACATTGGCTTCTGCCAGCATGGGAAAATACATACCGGTGATGCCGGTATAGGACCACCAGTGCGACAGCTGCACCGGCTTGGCGCGCCACACACCGCCCCAGAGGAAAGGATATGTATCGTCCAGCCGTGTATAGCCGTTGTTGGCCAGCAGCAGCGTAGCGGTCATGGATTGGGATAGCTGCATACAGCCGTTTTCATCCTCAGCCAGCTGTTCCCGTTCGGCGGAGGCTTTCTGCGCCAGATCGATGCACACCTGCTTGAGATAGTCCGGCGATTGAATCGTGGTGTCCAGCTCCAGAAGCTCCGGCACGGACAACCGGTAAAAGTTGGCGCCGTGCATGACCATGTACAGCAGCCGCGCGCCGGACAGTACCCA
>CATWUX010000202.1 GCA_958354085.1 uncultured Oscillospiraceae bacterium
GCTGACGCTGTCCAGCCCCGATCCCGAGACGCGCAAGTTCTGGATCGACCACGGCAGAGCCTGTATTCGCATCTCCCAGTATCTGGCCGAGGAGTTGGGGCAGCCCTGCGTGATGAACATCTGGACCGGCGACGGCTTCAAGGATATTCCGGCCGATCGCATGGGGCCCAGAATCCGTTATAAAGAATCTATTGACGCGATCTTATCCGAGCCGTTTGACTTTAATCTGGTCAAACCCTGTGTGGAATCCAAGGTTTTCGGCATCGGCGTGGAAGCCTACACCGCGGGTTCGGCGGAATTTTCGCTCAGCTACGCTGCCATGCATATGGATAAGTGCATTCCGCTCATGGATAACGGGCACTACCATCCCACGGAAGTGGTTTCGGATAAAATCCCGGCTTTGTTGGCGTTCTTCCCGGAGATTGCGCTGCATGTGACGCGCGGCATCCGCTGGGACAGCGACCACGTGGTGCTTTTTGATGATGAGACCAAGGAGATCGCCAAGGAGATCGTCCGCTGCGGCGGTCTGGATGGCCGCGTGAAGATCGCGCTGGACTATTTTGACGCGTCCATCAACCGCCTTGCCGCTTGGACGGTGGGCTTCCGCAACCTCCAGAAGGCGCTTTTATATGCCCTGACCTGCCCCGGCGAGGCGCTGAAGGCGCTGCAGGACAACGGTAGCTGGACGGAGCTGTTGGTTCGTCAGGAGGAGCAGAAGACCTTGCCGTTTGGGGAGATTTGGAACGAATATTGCCGCGTCTGCGGCGTTCCTGCGGACGGGGAATGGTACGAAACCATTAAAAAGTATGAAGCCGACGTGTTGTCGAAACGCTGAGGAACAGAGAAAGGGATCATGGATATGAAAGTAGTAGACGCGGAATTTGTACAAGGCTTTATCCGCATGACCGAGGACGGCTATAAAAAGGGCTGGCACGAGCGCAACGGCGGCAATTTGACCTATCGTATGAAGCCGGAGGAGGTCGAGAGCGTGCGGGAATGCTTTACCGATGCGCATCCGTTCCAGCCCATCGGCGTGACGGTGGAAAATCTGGCGGGCGAATATTTTCTGGTGACCGGCAGCGGAAAATTCATGCGTAACGTCGTGCTGGCGCCGCAGGATAACATCGCGATTGCGGAGATCGACGAAAAGGGTGAAAATTACCGTGTGGTATGGGGACTGGAAAAAGGCGGCCGCCCCACCAGCGAGTTCCCGTCCCATCTGATGAACCACAGCGTGAAAAAAGAAGTGACAGGCGGCGCGCACCGTGTGATCTATCACGCGCATCCCGGCAATGTCATCGCGCTGACTTTTGTGCTGCCGCTGACCGACGAGGTGTTTACCCGCGAGCTGTGGGAGATGGCGACCGAGTGTCCGGTGGTGTTCCCGTCGGGCATCGGCGTGGTCGGCTGGATGGTGCCGGGCGGCCGGGATATCGCGATCGCGACCAGCAAGCTGATGAAAGAATACGATGTGGCGATCTGGGCGCATCACGGGATGTTCTGCTCCGGCGAGGATTTTGACCTGACTTTCGGACTGATGGATACCGTGGAAAAATCCGCGGAGATTCTGGTGAAGGTGCTGTCCATGACCGACCGGAAACGTCAGACCATAACCTCCCAGAACTTCCGCGATCTAGCGGCGGATTTCCACCTGACCTTGCCGGAGAAATTTCTCGGCTAAAAAAGCAGTCTTTCATCGGCTTGAAAGCGGCAGATTTTCTGCCGGATTTTGTTGATTCGTTCCAAAAAATGTAGTATAATAAATCCGTAAGCGGCTTTCGGTAATGGCTTTGCCGGAAGCCGCATACTCTTTTTAGGCAAAGTGTGCGCTTTGCAGCGGAGAGCGGCGCATGCCGGCCGAATATTAGAAAATGAGGAGAGGGTTTTATGCAGTACAACATTATCGGAGAACCGTTGCCGGTGGTTATTTGCGACCTTGCCCCAAACGAGACGATGATTACCGAACGCGGCAGTATGAGTTGGATGAGTCCGAACATGCAGATGGAAACCACCAGCAACGGCGGTGTCGGCAAAGCGCTCGGACGTATGTTTGCCGGAGAAGCCATTTTCCAGAATCGCTATACGGCGCGGGGCGGCGTTGGACAGATCGCATTTGCCTCCAGCTTTCCGGGCTCGATCCGTGCTCTGGAAATTACGCCGGAAAACCCCATGATCGTGCAAAAAAGCGGATTCTTAGCCAGCGAATCCGGAGTGACGCTGTCCGTACATTTTCAGAAAAAAATCGGCGCCGGTCTTTTCGGCGGCGAAGGATTTATTATGCAGAAGCTGTCCGGATGCGGTACGGCGTTTATTGAAATTGACGGATACGCTTGTGAGTATGAGCTGCAGGCGGGGCAGTCCATGATTGTGGATACCGGTTATTTGGCGGCTATGACAGCCAATTGCTCGCTGGAGATCGTCACGGTGCCCGGCGTGAAGAATATGCTGTTTGGCGGCGAGGGCATTTTTAATACGGTGGTGCGCGGTCCCGGACGCATTATTTTGCAAACCATGCCGATCAGTTCCGTAGCCGGTTCTCTGCGCTCCTTTTTCCCCAGCGCCAAATAGGCAATTGATAAAGCAGCGGGATCGCAGCGCTTTGTTGCATCTTCTCACCAAATTGTGGCAAATTTTCACTTGCCCTTTTTCGATCTCTCTCTTTATACTGGAAGTAAGGAGCGAAGCCGGGGAGGGAATGCGGTGGATAAGACGGAATGGAAGCTGTGGGCGCTGGCCGGTGTGCTGTGCGTGCTGGTATGCGTGGCTGCCGTCTGTGGCGCACCCTCGTTTGCGCCGGTAAGCGTGGTATATCCGGACGGCGGCGCATCGGCGTCCGCGTCGTCCACCGCCGCCGTTTCGGAGCGCATCAATCTGAACACGGCCACGCGGGAGCAGCTGATGACGGTAAACGGTATCGGCGAAAAGCTGGCGGACAGTATTTTGCTAT
>CATWUX010000203.1 GCA_958354085.1 uncultured Oscillospiraceae bacterium
CGAAAGTTGTCGCGCAAAATGTCAAGATTGTAACCGTTCAATAAGAAAAATTAAGAAAAAAAGTGTTGCTCCGCCGATACTTTGTGGTATAATAAGAAACAGGTGATGATTTTCTTCCCGCCGATGTCCGCAACGGTTCGGCTGTGCGGCGTATGGATGGCGGAAAACACGAAGGAGGTTTCTTATATGGATGACAAAGGATATAAGCCTTCCGAAGGAAGCTGTATTATATCGGAGGATGTGATCGCGACGATCGCGAGCACGGCGGCGCTTGAGGTCGCCGGGGTGGCGGAGATGGCGCCGCGTCCTGCGGATATTCGGGGGTTCATCGGCACGCCGGCGGCCAAGTCGGTGCGCGTGGTGAACAACGAGAATGAAACTGTGCTGGATGTATATGTCAATTTGCGTTTGGGCGCGCGGATCCCGGATGTGGCCGGCGAGGTGCAGCACAACGTAAAGGTGGCGGTACAGTCCATGACCGGCAAGCCGGTCACGAAGGTCAATGTCCATGTAGCCGGTATTGTGCTCGAGGACGAAAAAACAAACGCGTAAACAAAAAGCCCTCCGCAGGGTTTGTGGAGGGCTTTTTTGCTATGCGGGATGTCGGAATTTGTAGGCTAAGCGCATAGTGTGTCTGTAACTTGAAAGTGACAAAGAGGGGCTGGTGGATTCATGACAAGACGTGAATCGCGGGAGTTGGCATTTGTTCTGTTGTTTGAAAAAACCTTTACACAGGAAGCGGTAAAAGATATTCTGTGCAATGCGTGCGAAGCGCGGGAGCTGGAGCATGACGCTTTTGCGCTCAAGCTGGCCGAGGGCGCGGAGCAGCAGTTGAAAGCGATCGATGAGATGATCTCGCAATATTCGCATAAATGGAATAAGGAGCGGATCTCCCGCGTGGCGCTGTCCATTATGCGCCTGGCGGTCTATGAGATGCTGTATGTGGACGATATCCCCGTCAGCGTTTCCATCAACGAAGCGGTGGAGCTGGCGAAAAAATACGGCGGCGACGAGGATCCCGCCTTTATCAACGGCGTGCTGGGCGGTATTTCCCGCCGCGACGGCACGGGTGCGAACGAGTAAGCCATGAGCGTGTATTTGGGAATCGACACCAGCAATTATACAACCTCTGCCGCGCTGTATGACAGCGAAACCAGAGAGATCACGCAGGTGAAAAAACTGCTGCCCGTGCGGGAGGGGGAGCTGGGGCTGCGCCAGAGCGACGCGGTGTTTCATCATGTGCGCCAGCTCCCGGAGCTGTTGGAGACGCTGCTGGGATCGTCGTCTGCGGAGATTGCCGCGTTCGGCGTGTCCGACCGCCCGCAGGAGCAGGACGGTTCGTATATGCCCTGCTTTTTAGCCGGTTGCGGCACGGCGCGCGCGCTGTCGGCGGCGGCGCATAAGCCGCTGTACCGCTTCACGCATCAGCAGGGGCACGTGGCGGCGGCGTTGTTCGGCGCGGGGTGTGCCGCATGGCGGCAGCAGCCGTTTCTGGCGTTTCATGTGTCCGGCGGTACGACCGACGCGCTGCTGGTGCGTCCGGACGCCGAGCGCATCCTGCATTGTGAGACCGTGGCACATTCATTGGATCTGAAAGCGGGGCAGCTGATCGACCGCGTGGGCGGTATGCTGGGGCTGGCTTTTCCCGCGGGCCCGGCGCTGGAGCGGCTGGCGGAGCAGGGAACAGGCGATTATCGCCCGCGCCCCACGCTTCGGGAGGGCGGCTGCCACCTGTCCGGTGTGGAAAATCAGTGCCGCGCGCTGCTGGACAAGGGAGAGGCGCCCGCGGAGATTGCGCGCTTTTGCCTGTGCAGTGTGCTCGCGGCGCTGGATGGCATGACGGCGGCGCTGCGCAAAACCTATGGGGAGCTGCCGCTGCTGTACGCGGGCGGCGTGATGTCCAACCGCTTTTTGCGCACCGAATTGGAACAAGCCTACGGCGGACGGTTTGCGCCGCCCGCGTTTTCGGCGGATAACGCCGCCGGGATCGCTTTGCTGACCGCTTGGACGGCAGGCGGCGATCGATAAACCACGAAAGGAAATGGCTATGCCGGCGACGAAGGTTATTACCATCACCCAACTTAACCGCTACGTGAAGTCCTTGCTGGAAGGCGACGCGAATCTCGCCGCCGTGTATATAGGCGGTGAAATTTCCAATTTTACCAATCACTATAAGTCGGGCCACCTGTATATGTCGCTCAAGGACGAGGGCGCGGTCGTCAAAGCGGTCATGTTCCGCGCCTATGCGTCCAAGCTGCAATTCAAGCCGGAAAACGGCATGAAGGTCATCGTCAAAGCACGGGTATCGCTGTATGAAAAAGACGGCGCTTTTCAGATCTATATCGAAGAAATGCAGCCGGACGGCGTCGGCGCGCTGCAGATTGCGTATGAACAGCTGAAAGCGCGGCTGAGCGCCGAGGGGCTGTTTGACGAAAGCCGCAAGCTGCCGCTGCCGCGCTACCCCACCCGTGTGGGCGTGATCACCTCGCCGACCGGCGCGGCCGTACGGGACATTCTGAATGTGCTCGGCCGCCGTTTTCCGCTGGCGCAGGTGATTTTTACGCCGGTGCTGGTGCAGGGCGAGGGCGCTCCCGCCCAGCTGGTGGACGCGGTTCGCCGTTTCAACGCACAAAAAGCCGCGGATGTGCTGATCATCGGGCGCGGCGGCGGCTCGATCGAGGAGCTGTGGGCGTTTAATGACGAGGCGGTGGCGCGCGCGGTGGCGGCGTCCCGCATCCCGGTGATTTCCGCGGTCGGTCATGAAACGGATTTTACCATCTGCGATTTTGCCGCATCTGTGCGCGCGCCTACGCCCTCCGCCGCCGCCGAGCTGGCGGTGCCGGATCAGGCGCAGCTGAGGCAGCGGCTCGCGCCGCTTTATCGGCTGGCG
>CATWUX010000204.1 GCA_958354085.1 uncultured Oscillospiraceae bacterium
ACAGCGCCCATGGGCCGGACAGCTTAGCCGGGCTGGTGGCGAGTGTCCTGCAATCGTCCACCGAAACCACCTTTTATACCATTGCCGTATACTACGGCGCCGTGGGGATTAAGCGCACAAGGCACACATTGGCGGCGTCCGCCATGGGGGATGTGGCGGGGGTGGTTTTGTCTGTCTTAGCTGTGCGGATTCTGCTTGGAGGCAGCTGGCAATTGTAACCGTTTTCTCACCAAAGCCGGCCGCGATTTGTGACAGTTTTCTTCCGATTTTCTCTTGACATATACAGGGGAGAATGTTAGAATTAGTCTAGACTAACTCTGGAAGGGGAATGGGCTGTTTTGGAGAAAACGGTAAACGATATGGCCATCGGTGAACGGGCGATCGTGACAGGCTTGGGATGCTCAGGCGCGCTACGCCGCCGCATTATCGATATGGGGATCACACCGGGCGCGGTGGTGATCATGCGGAAGGTCGCGCCGATGGGCGACCCGCTGGAGCTGAACGTACGGGGATATGAATTAAGCATCCGCCGTTCGGAGGCAAAGGAAATTACGGTCGTGGATGATAACGCGGACTGACAACACAAAGGGAGAGACGTATATGAGCGCTGTGTACGCGTTGGCGGGCAACCCGAACTGCGGCAAGACGACGCTGTTTAACGAGCTGACCGGGTCGAATCAATATGTGGGCAATTGGCCGGGAGTAACAGTCGAGAAGAAAGCGGGCAAACTCAAAAGCCACGGCGAGGATGTCACGGTGGTGGATCTGCCCGGCATCTATTCGCTGTCGCCTTATTCCGCAGAGGAAATGGTCAGCCGCAATTTTTTGCTGGACGAGCACCCCGACGTGATCATTGACGTCGTGGACGCGACAAATCTGGAGCGAAATCTGTATCTGTCGCTGCAAATGGCGGAGCTGGGGCGGCCGATGGTGATCGCGCTGAACATGATGGACATGCTGCGGGGGCGTGGTATTGAAATTGATGTGCAGAAGCTGGAGCATTTGCTGGGCATTCCGGTTGTGCCGGTGGCGGCCAGCCGCGGACGCGGGATCAAAGAGCTGATTGAGCGGGCGCATCACGACGGCGAGGAACGGGACAACGGCGCGCTTTCGTCCTTTGATGAACAGCGGCTGGCGGAGCGCATTGAAAAGCGCTACGGTGCAAACGCTTATATCGCCCATCAATTGAGCGTGCGGCGGGATCATCATTCGCAGGAATACCGTTCGACGCATATGATGGACGAGATATATTCCGCTTCGGTTATGGAGGCCATTCTGCGCATCGAGGATATCATTGAACCGAAATGCATGAAAAAGAAGATGGCACTGCGCTGGGCGGCGGTCAAAATCATCGACGACGATGTGCCGACCTTGGAAGCGCTGGAGCTGACGGACGGTGAATGTCACCTGATCGAAGAGGTGGTCAGTTCGCTGGAGCAGCGCTGCGGCGAGCGCGATATGATCATTGCCGATCAGAAATATAAATTCATTTGCCGCGTTTGCGCACAATGCGTGACGCATCTGAAAGCGCCGGGTGAGTTGACATGGTCGGATAAGGTGGACGCGATCGTCACCAACAAATATTTGGCTCTGCCGTTGTTTATCGGCGTGATGGCGCTGGTGTTTTACATAACCTTCGGACCGTTGGGCAGCTGGATGACGGATGGCTTGGACAATTGGATCACCAATGGATTGCAGCCGTGGGCGCGCAGCGGGCTCGAGGCGATCGGCGCATCGGCGTGGGCGGTGAGCCTCGTGTGTGACGGCATTATTCAAGGCGTCGGTTCGATCGTCTCTTTTTTTCCGCAGATTTTGCTGCTGTTTTTGTTCCTGTCGGTGTTGGAGGACAGCGGATACATGGCGCGTGCGGCGTTTATCATGGATAAGCTGCTGCACAAGACCGGCTTGTCCGGGCGCTCCTTTGTCCCCATGCTCATGGGGTTTGGATGTTCCGTTCCCGGCATCATGGCGGCGCGTACACTGGAAAACGAACGTGACCGGCGTATGACCATCATTCTCACACCGTTTATGTCCTGTTCCGCCAAAATGCCGGTGTATGCGCTGTTCATCACCGCGTTTTTTCCGCGATACCGCGGATTGGTTGTGTTCGGACTGTATGCGACCGGCTTGCTGGTCGCGATCGGCTGTGCGATGCTGCTCAAACGGACGGTACTCAAGGGCGGTCATGCGCCGTTCGTGATGGAGCTGCCGCCGTATCGGCTGCCCACACTGAAAACTTTGTGGATGCACCTGTACGAGCGGGTGAAGGATTTCGCGGTGCGCGCCGGCACTATCCTGATGGCCGCTTCCATCGTCATCTGGTTCTTGCAGTCGTTTGATCTGCAGTTCCGGATGCTCGCACCGGAACAGGCGGGCGACAGTATTCTCGCGGCGCTTGGCAAAGGGATTGCCCCGCTGTTTGTGCCGCTCGGCTTCGGCTTTTGGCAGGCGGCCGTGGCGCTGCTGTCCGGCTTTGTCGCCAAGGAGGCCGTAGTCGGTACACTGACTATTTTGTATAATCCTGCCACCGACGCCGCCATGTCCGCTGTGCTGCAAGGGGTGTTTACCACGGTGTCGGCGCTCTCGTTCTTGGTGTTTGTGTTGCTGTATATGCCCTGCGTGGCGGCCTTTTCGGCGATTCGCCGTGAGATGAATTCGTGGAAATGGGCGCTGGGAACGGTGGCGTTCCAGACCGGCGTGGCATGGGTTGCATCGCTGGTCGTTTATCAGTTCGGCACGCTGGCCGTTAATCTGATTCAGCAGTTCGGTTGATAGTGGAATGCTCAAAGAGAAAATCCCTGTGCGTTGCCGGTGCAGTGAACTGCCCCAGATTGTGCGGACAGCACAAAAGAGCTCCCAAGTAGGAAATATT
>CATWUX010000205.1 GCA_958354085.1 uncultured Oscillospiraceae bacterium
TTTGCTCCGGTGAGGGCGCTTTTCTGTGCTCAGTCCTCCAGTACAATGGCCGCCGCCAGCGCAACCAGCCGGTTGCGGTTGATCTCTCGTCCCGCCGCGTCCACGCAGCCGGCACGATCCACGTCCGTGTCGAAAATCACGCCCAAGTCCGCGTGCGCGCGCAGGGTGGCGGCGCAAACGGACGCCATGGCGTCCTCGTTCTCCGGATTGGGAATGTGGTTGGGGAAACGCCCGTCCGGCTCCAAAAACTGGCTGCCGCTCACATCGGCGCCCAGCTTTTGCAGCACCTCGGTGGCATAAAAGCCACCGGCGCCGTTGCCGGCATCCACCACGATGTGAAAACCGGCGAGCGGATGGTCATAGTCGTTTTCGTCCTTCACCTGCTCACAGATCATCCGGCGCAGCCGGGCGGCATAGGAGGCCAGATACGGCCGCTCCCGTACACTGCCGGCAGCGGCGGCAGGACGCACGCTGTCCTGTGCCAGCTCGAGCAGAGCCGTGATGTCGCTGCCCTCCAGGCCGCCGTCGCAGGTGAAAAATTTCAGTCCGTTGCGATGGAAAGGATGATGGCTGGCTGTGATCTGGATCGCACCGTCGCAGCACAGATCTATGTCCACAGTCGTCATAAACATGGCGGGCGTGGAAATCAGGCCGCAATCCGTCACCTGTACGCCGCCGGCGGTCAGTGAACGCACGACCGCATCGCGGATACGGGGGCCGGACAGACGGCTGTCACGGCCGACCGAAATGGACAATTGATCGCAGGCTTTGCCTGTCCGACGCGCCAGCCACACGGCAAAAGCGGCGGCGATGGCTTCCACGACCTCATCGGTCAGATCCAGCGGCTCTCCCTCCACGCCGTCCAGCGCCACACCGCGGATGTCCGTGCCGCTTTTAAAATGTTTCCAGAATTCGTTTACCATTTGTTTTTCATCCTTTCCGATTTTCCCACAACCGAACGATACAACCGGCTGGCTGCACACCGCCCGTTTCCCATTATAATCCAAAGACACAGTATACCTTTTTTTTTCGATTTTTGCAAGCATTGAAGCAAAAACGGGCATGATAAACGGGAGATCAGGCGGAAAGGGAAGAAGGACACATGAACGAGTTGATTCGGATAACCGATCTTTACAAAATTTACAATCCGGGGCTCAATGAAGTGCGGGCGCTGGACGGCGTCTCGTTATCCGTGCAGGAAGGCGAATTTGTCGCGATCGTCGGGCATTCCGGTTCGGGAAAATCCACGTTGATGAACATGCTGGGATGCCTGGATACGCCGACGTCGGGCAGTTATTTTCTGGATGGACGCGATGTGTCCAAAATGAAAGACGAAGAACTATCCGTTGTGCGGAATCAGCACATCGGCTTTATTTTTCAGGGGTTCAACCTGATTCCGAATCTGGATGCGTTGGAAAATGTGGAATTGCCGCTGCTGTACCGCGGCATTGCCCGCGAAGAGCGCCGCCGTATGGCGATAGACAGCCTTTGTCAGGTGGGGTTGGAAAACCGACAGCATCACCGTCCGGCGGAAATGTCCGGGGGACAGCAGCAGCGGGTTGCGATCGCGCGGGCAATCGCTGCCCGGCCGCCGCTTTTACTGGCGGATGAGCCGACCGGCAATCTCGATTCTCAATCCGGTCAGGATATTATGCGCGTATTGCAGCAGCTGCATACCGAGGGGCACACCATCATCCTGATTACGCACGACGAGGAGATTGCGCGGAGCGCAGCGCGGATCATCCGTATTCAGGATGGAAAGATCGCCGAGGATATTCATACGCCGCAATCTGCATAAACGCACAAAAAATCATGGATTTCATTCTTCTTAATATTGACTTATAACGATAAATGTGTTATAAAAGAAGCAAGGATTTTTTAGCCGGTACCGGCATATAGGAGGAATGAAAATGAAGTACGCTCCCCGTTTTCTGGCTACCGCGGCTGCGGCGCTGCTGACATTGTGTGCTTGCGATGATTCCAGAACAAATGCAACCTATACGGTCTCGAGTTCCGGTAATTCGGTCGATCACGGTGAGGCCGTTTCTTCAACATTAACGCTCAAGCAATATACTTGGGACGGATGGGGTATCGCGACGAAACAAGTATCCGGAGACGCCGCACAATCGCTTATCGATTTGCTTGAAAATGCGGAGCGAACAGGAGAGAAGGCGGCCAAGATATCGAATGCCAAAATCGTCATAGATGAATATTCTCATCCGGATATCCCTGCGGAACGCGGCACAATTTGGATCGAAGCAGAGGGCAACATCTATCGGGTCAAGCCGGATTACAGCCAGCTTTGTTTGGCAGAGTCCCATCTCGGAGCGGGTACGGTTTTGTCTTTTACAGAGCAATGCCGCAAGGAACTTCAGGATGCATGGTACTGTTGGCCTTATGACTGCTGGGATGGCGTATATGAAAACGGCGTTCTGGAAATGACGCATCGGTATTCCGCTAACACGGATGTTACGGCGACAGTCAAAAATATGCATATTACAGATGATTACGATCCGCAAAATTCTATGTGTATAGAGTTGGTGTCCTCCGTTGACCAGGCAATAGACGTTTCTTTAACGTGTCAGCAGAGCGAGGACAACCGGGCCGACGGAGATTTCCGAAAGCTGGAATTGGAAGCGGGGAAGGCACAAACAATCGAACTCTCTTTTGGCGGTTTCAAGAATTGTGTTTATTGGGTAACCGTTTATGCGGGAAATACCAAGTTGTCTATAACGGTTCACCCGAGTTAAATCCAACCGCCGGGTTCGGGCGGCCGCTTATGCGGTGTAATACTAAAATCTGATTAAACACTTTCATTCTTTCCGGCCTGAATTGCACCAGAATGCGTTATCCTCCTTGCTGGG
>CATWUX010000206.1 GCA_958354085.1 uncultured Oscillospiraceae bacterium
AGGAAGCGAGCATGTGTTCTTTGAATTCGGACAAAACTATAAACAGTACGCGCGCATCATGCTGGAGCGCCGTCCGGCCGCAAAA
Organism: uncultured Oscillospiraceae bacterium; assembly: GCA_958354085.1. Lineage (GTDB taxonomy): Bacteria > Bacillota > Clostridia > Oscillospirales > Acutalibacteraceae > CATWUX01. The sequence goes on from CATWUX010000206.1 coordinate 86, forward strand.
GCCAATATCAAAGGGAGCGCCGTCTATAAAAATCTGCACGGCACGGCGTATTTTTATCCGGTGTCCGGCGGTGTTCTGGTGGTAACCGAAGTTTTCGGATTACCCGTTCAGCCGGATGCCGGCGGCGCCTTCGGCGTGTTTGGCTACCACATCCATGCCGGCAATCACTGTAGCGGCACCGCGGAAGATCCCTTTGCCGATACGCGCGGCCATTTCAATCCCGGCGAAACGTTACACCCTTATCATGCCGGCGATATGCCGCCGCTGTTCGGCAATGACGGATATGCCTATTCCGCATTTGTCACCGATCGTTTCACCATCGAGGATATTCTCGGACGCACCGTCATTATCCATGACCATCCGGACGATTTCAAAACCCAGCCCTCGGGCGATTCCGGTAAAAAAATCGCTTGCGGCGAGATCCGCCGTGTTTAACGGCAAATTTAAAAAGGATGTATAATCTCTATGCCAAGCGTAAAAAATAGGACTGCAGGCGGGAAGAAATAGTCCGCACTGTGTTGCATGGAATCCTAAATATAAACGCGCAGCTGCGCATGGAGGGTGTCAAACATGGCCAACCAACAGAATCAGCAAAACCAACAGAACCAGCAAAACAAACAGAATCAGCAAAATCAGCAGAACAAACAGAACCAGCAGAGTCAGCAAAACAAACAGAACAAACAAAATCAGCAGAACAGACAGAATCAGCAGGAGCAATTCTGATTTTCTTCGCAGAAAACGGCCGTCTTTGAAAAGACGGCCGTTTTCTGTTATCGGCTTCAGGTGATTCCCCGATTAAAAAGTCGAAAAGGTTGGCGAAAACAGCATTACGTATTCCTCACCAAAAACGCGCCGAAATACGTGACAGTGTTCGCGCCGTTGATATAGTGCATCCCGCATCGTTCGGCCAGCGCCGCGACATTCATGCAATACGCCTCCAGCGAGGAAATCGCCTCGTCGGGGAACCGGCACGGCTCACCGCTCGCCTGCGCACAAACCGGACAAATCGTACAGCCGCCGGCGGTCAGCTGCAAATACGGAACATTTTGCTTGCGGACGAAAGCATGGATGGCTTTGGCCACCTGCGCATGCTTTTCCGCCGCCGCCTGCATCCCTTCAAAATCAAAGGAATCTTCCAGCGCGGTCACGGTCTGAAATACCAGCGCCGTTTGAAAAGTTCTGGCTCTGGCCATCACCTCTTCCGTCGTCCCCACGCCGGGCGGGCAAGCATAGTTTTTCCCGAAACTTCCGCACGCATTGACCTCGCAATAGCGACGGAGATGCTCATCAAAGGGAATGTCCGCCACCGGCAAAACAAACGCCTTATAGGCCCCGCTGTCCAGTGCGCAGGCTATCCACTCGTTCGTATTCATGATCATGAAGCTCCTCCTTTTGTCCGGTTGTTGCCTTGAACCTATTAAATCACAAATATGTCGTTTGTGCAACCGGCATATTTTGATTGTGCGGCTCATAAAATGAACAGGACACCAATGAAAAGGAGAATGCTCTATGACAGAGGACAAACGGGCGGTGCAGATGCCCCACCATCTGATTTTAGAGGATCGTCGCGCGCTGACCGTGTCCGGTGTATCGGATGTGGATAGCTTTGATGAGCTGACGGTCGTCGTCTATACCGATCTGGGCGAGCTGACGGTCAAAGGAGACGGTCTGCATATCAACCGGCTGAATATCGAAACCGGCGAATTGATGCTGGAGGGCACTATCCAGTCGCTGACCTATGCGGAAGTACATTCCCGTTCCGGCGGTTTTTTCGGCAAGCTGTTCAAATGATGCCGGCCGGACACCCCCAAAAATTCCTTTTTTCAAGCGGGTTTGCGCTCTGACGGTAAGAGCCGGCTGTCAAGGTGCAATTTTCAGGAAAGGGACGGTCATCCAGATGCAATTCACCAACAGCGAACAGCTCTATGAACTGTTTTTATGCGGCGGGCTGGGCTTCTTGCTGGGCGCCTATTACGATGTCTTCCGCGTAGCCCGGCTCATCTTGCGTCCAAGCAAAGGCGTCATTTTTGTGCAGGACGTCTTTTTCTTTTTCTCCTCCGGCGCGGTGGCCTTTTTGTTTTCCCTCACGGTTACCGGCGGAGCGCCCCGGCTATATTTATTCATCGGCCTGCTCACCGGTTTCGCCGCCTATTATTTTACCATCGGGCGGGTCGTCATACGCTGCGCCGAAACGGCGGCTGCCATCATTTTACAGCTTTGGCATTGGCTGTGGACCGGGATTTTCTTTCCGTTCCGTCTGATCTTTCGTCTGCTGAAGCGTCCTTTGGAATTTTTCGGAAGACTTGGAAGAAAAACCGGCGAAAAAATCGGGACTTTTTTTCATAAACGCCGAGATTTTTTGAAAAACCACTTGAAACTTCCTCGCCGCCTATTGTATAATCAACATGGAAAGTCATGAAAGTCTTTGGGACGTTCTTTCAGAAGGTCGTGGATTGCCGCTGCGGAAGGAGGTTGGCGCAGCATGAAAGTTTCCGGAAGCGGAGCCCGCGGAAAAAACGAGAAGAAGAAAAAGAGTATTCTGTTGCGTGTTGCGCTGATCGCTTTTTCGATATACGTTGTCATTATGATGGTGCAGCTCCAGCTGGAGCTGAGCGCCAGCCAAAAACAGCTGCAGGACGTCAACGACAAGATCGCGGCGCAGCAGCGGGTCAATGAGGATCTGGAAACCAAAAACCAGAACCTCGATCAATATTTGGAGCAGGAAGCCCGTGAACAGGGCTATGCAAAGCCCGGCGAGATCATTATTTATGAAATGCC
>CATWUX010000207.1 GCA_958354085.1 uncultured Oscillospiraceae bacterium
CACCCCACTTATTAGATAGTATATCATACTGTCTAACAAATGGGGTGCAGTTCAGTTTTTGATGGCTGCCGGTTTTCTATACTTTGCCAAACGGCGCGGCATCTTTTCATGTGCAGTTGAGCCGCACGGTGAAGGTCGTGCCCTCGCCGGGCTGGCTGGTCACATGTATATCGCCGCCGTACAGGCTGACAATGTGCTTGACGATGGACAGCCCCAGCCCGGTGCCGCCCAGCTCGCGGGAGCGCCCCTTGTCCACGCGGTAAAACCGCTCGAAAATGCGGTCGAGATGCTCCGGCGGGATGCCGATGCCGGTGTCCTGCACCCGGATGACCGCGACGCCCATTTCCACGCCGGCGGTCAGACGGACGTTTCCGCCCGCGCGGTTGTATTTCACCGCGTTTTCCATCAGATTTTTCACCAGCTGGTACAGCCGCCGCGTATGCGCGCGCACCTTCAGCCCCGGTTCCACCGTCACGTCCAGTTCAACCTGCTTTTGCTCCGCCTCGGGGCGCAGCGTGTTCACCACGCGCTCCACGACGTCCGCCAGCGGCGTCAGCGGCACCTCCGTGTCGTTGCCGCCGTTTTCAATGTCGGACAGCTGCAGCAGGTCGTCGGTGAGCTTTTGCAGGCGTTCCGCCTCAATCTCGATGATTTCATAAAAGGACCGCGCGGTTTCCGCGTCCCGTTCGCCGCTTTTGAGCAGCTCGATATACCCGCGGATGGAGGTCAGCGGCGTTTTCAGCTCGTGCGTCACATTCGCCACGAATTCGCTGCGCATAACCTCCAGCTTATGCAGCCGGGTGATATCGGACAGCACCGCCAGCCCGCCGCGGACATGTTCCTCCTGCACCGGCGCGGCGTACACCTGCACCATGCGCTCCTCCGCGCCACCCAGCAGCCAAACGTCCCGCGCGTCCTTGCCGGTGCGCATGACCTGCTCGAGCAGCGCCTGCAAGCGCCGGTAATCCCCGCCGCAGTCGGACAGGCGGCGCGCTGTGCCGGCGCTGGGGCCCAACAGCTCCCGCGCGCGATTGGTGATCAGCGAGATGGTGCCGTCGCTGTCCACCGCCACCACGCCGTCGTCCATGCCTTGCAGAATACCCGCCATTTGTTCATTGCTGCGCGCCAGCTGACGGTGCGCGGCCGCCAGCCGTTCGGACATCCGGTTAAACGCCATGGACAGCTCGCCCATCTCGTCCGGCGCGTCTGCCACGTGAACCGGCTCATCGCCGACCGAGACGGAACGAACCGCCTGCGTCAGCTTATGCAGCGGTTCCATGACGCGCCCGGCCGAATAGTTGGCGGCAAACAACGCCACCACCAGCCCCATGCTGATGCCGATCAGCCCGCAGCCCCACAGCAGCAGGCTGGTCGAACCCATCCGTTCCAGCGGTACGGCCGCGCGAACGACTTGGCGCGTACCGTCCGGCAGCGTGCGCAGCTGCGCGAGATAGAGCTGCCGCTGGCCGGTGGTTTCGCTTTTACGTATGCTGCGTCCGACGGCGCCGGTCAGCGCCTGCCGCACCTCCGGCCGGTCGGCGTGGCCCTCCATTTGGACGGCCGCCGCTTCGCTGTCCGCCAGCACCTGCCCGTCCTCGGAAATGATGGTCAGCCGCAGGTTCTGCTCCGATTGTTCAAGCTGCGCGGCGACCTCCCGCACCAGCGTTTCGCTGTCCTCGGCCTGCGGATAACCGTTCACCAGCGTCAGCGCCAGCCGCAGCTGCTGTTCCGTTTCCTCGATCACCACTTGTTCCATCAGTGGAACGGCAAACAGAAACGCGATGAGCAGTCCGGCCAGAATGGATAGGGTTGCCGCGCGAAAAAAACGTTTTCTCATGCTCGTTCCCGCCTATTCGTCATCGGCAAACCGATAGCCCACGCCGCGCACGGTCAGGATGCGCTTCGGGTTGTCCGGTTCGTCCTCCAGCTTTTGCCGCAAATAGCGGATATGTACGTCCACGGTGCGGGTATCCCCGAAAAAGTCCACCTTCCACACTGTGTCCAGCAGCATTTCGCGGGTAAATACGCGCCCGGGATTTTTCATCAAAGTATACAGCAGGTCGAATTCCCGCTGCGTCAGCTCGACCGGCACGCCGTCCCGCGTCACGCGGCGGCGCACCGCGTCCAGCGTCAGCCCCCGGCCGGACAATATCTCGGCGTTGGCCGAGGCTAGATAGTCCTGCCGCCGGATCACCGCCCGCACGCGCGCTGCCAGCTCCTTGACGCTGAACGGCTTGGAGATATAATCGTCCGCGCCCAGCTCCAGGCCCAGCACGCGGTCCACTTCGTCCGTGCGCGCGGTCATCATCAGGATCGGCACCGGCCGCGTCGCCGGATTTTCCCGCAGCTGCCGCAAAATGGACAGCCCGTCCTGACCGGGCATCATCCAGTCCAGCAGGATCGCGCTGGGCAGCTGCTGACGGAGCGCGTGCAGCAGCAAAGCGCCGTCCGAAAATTCCGCCGTTTCAAATCCCGCGTCTTTCAGCCCGATCGCCGCCAAACGGCGGATGTGGGGCTCGTCGTCCACGATATATACCAGTGCCATCGCCGGTCATCGCCTTTCCTTTGAATACGGTTACTATTTCCTTTATTATACCGGCTCTTCGCCGTCTTGTCCAGACTCTGCCGCGGGATGCAGCGAATTCAGATCGGGGTGTACGCCGGTGTTTACGAAAATCGTCCATTCGGCAATGTTGGTGGCGTGATCCGCCATGCGTTCGATGTATTTGGCGATGAACATGAAATCCACATTTTCCGGGATCGCGCCCGGCCGCTCGCCGAT
>CATWUX010000208.1 GCA_958354085.1 uncultured Oscillospiraceae bacterium
CTCGCCTCCCGCTCCCGGCGCCGTGTTGTCCAGAATATCGAATATAGACGGCGGCAGCACGCAGCGGCCGAGAATGGAAAAGAGCGACAGGATCTTGTCCGGCGCGGGCTTTTCGATCATGTCGGTCACGCTGTACAGATTATCACGCAGCGGCGTGACCGCCAGCGAGCTGTATTTCAGGATCTGCTCCGGCGTGACCTGCTTGATGCCGACGACGCCTTTGCCGTATTCTTCATAGGCGCGGCAAAGCTGACCGCAGGCGGGATCCTCACCGATGATCACGTCGTCGCCGTACAGGACGGCAAACGGCTCATCGCCCACAAACGAGCGCGCGCAGTTCACGGCGTGGCCGAGACCGCGGGTTTCCTTCTGCCGCACAAAATAAATATTCGCCAAGTGGGCGGTCTCCTGCACCTGCCGCAGCACCTCGGTGCGGCCGTTTGCCTGAAGCCGCTGTTCCAGCTCGATCACATGATCGAAGTGGTCTTCTATCATCCCTTTGCCGCGGTTGGTGATGATGAGGATATCCTCTATGCCGGCGCGCACGGCCTCCTCAACGATATACTGGATGGCGGGCTTGTCTACGATGGGCAGCATTTCCTTGGGCATAGCCTTGGAAATCGGCAGTACCCGCGTTCCCAGACCGGCGGCGGGAATCACCGCCTTGCGTACCTTCTGTGCCATGAAAAACATCCTCTCCTTCTTTCAAAAGTGCGGATGAAAACGGGGTTGACCGCCTTCATCCGCATAGCGTTTTATAACAGCGTCAATGTCAGTATTACCGAACCGGTGACCGCCGCAATGGCAACCGCCACCAGAAAAGCCACGACCGCCGCCACGCTGGTGCCGCCTTTTTTGGAAAGAGCGTAGCGGTAATACAGCGGATCGGAGCAGGTTTGCTTGATGCGGGTGATGGAGGCCGCCGTGTGTCGGCGGTAAAGGTGGTTGGCGATGGTCGCCATCACCGCCCGCAGGATAAAGGTGGCGGAGGCGGCGATATTGGAAACGACCACCAGCCATGTGGGCAGCTCCGCCGAGGGCAGCACGCCGCTGCGCAAAAACTGCTGCAGCACGGCGGTATCCTTCGCCACCTGCGCGTAGGTCAGCACCACCGCCATCAGCGACGGTATCAGCAGCACCGTCGAGATGGCCAGCACCACCAAAAATGGTTTGTACAGCTTGCGATACAGCAGCCATTCCACCGGAAAAAACGCCGCCGCCCAGTTCCACGAAAACTTGCTTTTCTGCATTTTCATAAAGTGGAACCGGGAAAGATAAAAGCCGGAGTTCGGCCCCAAAAACGTGGCAACCTCCATAGCGGGATGGCCGTCCACAAGACTGTCCGGCGCGATCCCGATGTAGGGACTGAACTGGGAATAAAAAACGCTTGGGTCAATGGGCGGCTGCTGCTCTGCCGGGCCGGGCGGAAGCTCCTCCTCCAGTGTATGCCCGCATTTGGCGCACACCAGCGCATCCGCCGCATTCGGCGTGCCGCAGTTCCCGCATAAAACCGCCCCATCATCCTCCCGCACAAGAAGGGGCTTCCATTGCTGCGCCGTGCCGTGCGTGTCGGCGTGCGCACAGCGGCCGAGCCGCTTCCAGCAGGCGCGATGGTGCGGCGCACCGCAAAGGGGGCAGACGACGACATCCTCACCTTCGGCGAAGGGCTGCCCGCAGACCGGGCAAGTATAGCGTGTGTAATCCAGCATGAGAGCCGTCCTCCTCCGGTTTGTGTATTTGTCGTCCGCCGCGGGCGGGAAACCCGCCTGTTGTTTTTTATGCGCCCCGTCCGCCGGTTATACTACGAAAAACGCGTACACCAGCATCGAGATAAATTGCAGGATCGCATAAGCGACCGCGCCCAGCATAAACGAGGTACCGCCGGCGGTCATCAGATCGGTGCGGTAGGTATACGAATTTTTGGCGCGCAGCTTTTTGGCGCGGCGGATGCAGGTGCGCATATACAGCCGATTGCCGATCAACCCAAATACCACCCGCAGCAGCAGATCGGCTACGAGCAGTAGCATGGTGATCCACATATACGACGTCAGCTCGCCCCGCAGCATCGCGCTCTGAATGGCGTCAAACATCGTCACGCCGGACGAAGCCTCCAGCAGCGGCGCGACATAGGTGTACGCCAGCACATCCATGACGACCTGCTTGCACGCGAAAAACAGCAGTACCAGTCCGCCGGAAAGATAATTTTTGCGGAACAGCAGCCAATAAGGCGTGAGCAAAAACGCCGGCCAATTCCAGATCTGCTTGGAGCCGCCGCGGGACATGCTGAAAAATTTCGGAATGTAATACGCGGAATTTTGCCCGACGGTGCTGGCCAGCTCCTCGACCGGCACGTCCTCGATCGTTTCGGTCGCCGGGATGCCGCCGTAGGGATCCATCACCGGCATATGAAACGGTGCATATTCGCCGTAGCCCCCGGAATAGGGCGGCTGACCGGCAGGGCTGGAATAGGGCTGCCCCGCCGTGTTGGCATACGGCGGCACGCGGCTGCCGCCGGGCGCGCTGCTCCAGTCGCTCGTTTCCAGCGGCTGCCCGCAATGGGCGCAGAATTCGGCAAATTCGGGATTGACGCTGCCGCAGCGCGGGCAGGCGTGTGTTGCGGGAGCCGTCTCCGGCGCACCCTGCGGCGCGGCGGGCGCGGCGGGATCGGCTGCCGGCTGCG
>CATWUX010000209.1 GCA_958354085.1 uncultured Oscillospiraceae bacterium
TACGCCGAACTATTTTTATTCATGCGGGTGTCCAACTTGCACTTGCAATTTGCGCTCCGTTTCTTTTATATTGGCACGACTCGTGCATAACGGCGCGCCATTAGCGGCGGTAGGATTTAACGGCCAAATTTCCCACCATTAATTACCACTTATACAATACTATATATATCCAATTAAGTCAAGTATTATAGGCAATTCTGTGGTTGTCCAACGGGAAAAATTAGGATAATCCAGAATTTGCTTAAGAATCGGCGGCGTTTTTATGAAAAAATCGACTCCACACTGACAAAAACTTTTTCCAACCTCTTTTCAAACGAGTTGTACGATTGCCGATTTCTTCGGTTTCTTTCGGAACCGTTTGAAGCTGTGTGTTCTTATCGGTTTGCGCGGCGCATTCCCGTAATTTCAAATGTTCCTCCCAAGAGTAATTGCACAAGATAGTCAGCGCAAATTTTGCCGCATCGGAACGCGGTATTTTTTTATCGAAAAGCTTCTGAATATGAAAATCTTTATAGATATATCGTGTGCCATCCTCCAGCACCAGATAATTATTGTGTTTCAAGCACAATACTCCCGATTCGGTCAGGCATAATTGCCATGTATCTTCGTTCACCTTGATCGTCAGAGTATTCACGTCGTCCAAATGCAGATGCGCATTATGCCGCACCATCAAATAGTATAGAGAACCGGTAGAAATTGCGCAGCGTGTACAAAAATTTACATATGCATGTATTTTTCCTTCCTCTTCCCCTATACCACAGCGGAGAAATGCTGCCCGACGGCATTTTGGACAAATAGACGCCGCGCTCGTTAAATCTTCCAACATTTCAAAATCGGCGTACGGTATATGCTTCACCAGCGGACAGGCTTTATCATGTACCATGCCGGTCGACTTATTGCGTACATAGCGCAACCGCCTATTCGCCATATAGCTGGCTCGAAGACGCCGTTGTTGCTCCTTCTTGGAAATTACACATGGAATATTTTCGGTTTCTCGCTTCTCTTGAAGATTTGCGGGCATGATATCGTCGTCTACCGAGCTTTTCAGTTCGTTCAAAAGCGCAGAAAAATCTTCCCTTTGATAATTTCTCAAAACCTTCGGCATCGAAAATACACCTCGTTTTACGTTCTCAATATAAATTGTTCATCCTTTCTGCCGCTTTCGGCAGGCCGCCGGCGTCATGCCGCGGCTTTCGTGAAAAAGGCGGATGAAATGACTGGCGGAGGAAAAGCCGGTTTGCGCGGCGATCTCCCCGATCGGCCAATCCGTAAACTGCAGCAGCTGCTCCGCACGCAGCAGCCGGTATTCGTTCAGATAGGCGTGTGGGGTGCGGCCGGTCTCTTTCCGAAACTGCCGGATCATATACGCGGTAGAGAGATACAAGGCGTTCGCCGCCTCCTCCAACCGCAGCGGACGGTCATAATGCCGTTCCAGATAGGCGATTACCCGTTCCGAAACCCGCGCGCTTTCCTGCCCGCCGGCCGCCAGCTCCGCCGCCGCGCGATGCAGCAGCTCACTCACAAGCTGCGACACACGCAGCGCATAGCCGCTTTTTTTGTCCCGGCACACGGTCATCAGCGTTTCCAGCCGCTCGGCATATTCCGATAGCGGGCTGCCGGAGACGCAAACCGGGCAGCCCTCCAGCGCGGTTTTCAAAAACGCCTGCGCCATGTGTCCCGCGGGATGCAGCCAATAAAACTCCCACCATCCGCCGGGCGGCGTAAAATAGGCATGGCTGATTCCGGCGGGGACGACCGCGAGGGTGCCCGCACCCAACGTATACCGCACTCCATGCACATGCAGCCGCCCCTCGCCTTTCACCGTCAGCAGCAGCAACGCGTGCGCGCAGCCCTGCGGGCGGGAAATGCGGTATTGCTCGTTGCAGCGGTGCCAGCCCGCGCTTGCCAAGGTGAACAAGCCGCTGTCCGCCGGCTGTGTCGGCAGCAAGCTGACCATACGCACCTGTCCAAAGCTGCCGTCCGCGTCATACATACACTTTCCTCCGATTCGCAATAGCATAAAAATGCTCTTTTATAGCACACTTCTATCCTCATTATCAAACCATATTTTCTTTTTTCTGTCAACGGAATAGTATAAAAGAAATCTATCAATCTTCAAAGGGGCTGTGTGCTGTATGACCTCCAAGGAACGTTTTACCCGTATGTATGAACACCGCGAAGCCGACCGTATCCCGATCATCGACTCACCGTGGAGCGGTACTCTTCGCCGCTGGCGGCGGGAAGGGATGCCGGAAACGGCCGATTGGCGCGATTTTTTCGATGTGGACAAGGTGGAATCGATCCGAATTGATATTTCTCCGCGGTTTGAAGAAAAAACGCTGGAAGAAACCGACCGGTATGTCATTCGCACCTCGCCGTGGGGCGTGACGATGAAGCATTTCAAGGAGGAGGACGCCACCCCGGAATTTCTGGATTTCACCGTCACGACACCGGAAGCGTGGGAACAGGCCAAAGCACGCATGACGGTGGATGACGACCGGATCCCGTGGGCGCACCTCGCCGCCAATTATGATCGCTGGGTTGCGGACGGGCGCTGGATCTCCGCGAATTTTTGGTTCGGCTTTGACGTGACACATTCGTGGATGGTCGGCACCGAGACGTTGCTGATCGCGATGCTGGAACAGCCGGAATTCGT
>CATWUX010000210.1 GCA_958354085.1 uncultured Oscillospiraceae bacterium
TTGCCGTCGCCGGGAGTCAGCAGTTCCTCCCGTCCATCGCGCAAGAAGCGCACCGACACCTCCGGGTGGGACAGCGCGATACGATCCACCACACCGGCGACCGAATTGCCCTCTCCCACATCTTTTTTCAAAAACTTCATACGCGCCGGTACATTATAAAACAAATCCCGCACAACAATTGTCGTACCTTGGGGACGTGCGGCATCTTCCAGCGAAATTTCCTCGCCGCCCTCCAAAATGTACCGTGTTCCCACCACCTCGCCGGCGGCGCAGGTGGTCAGCTCAACACGCGCGACCGCCGCAATGGAGGCAAGTGCCTCGCCGCGGAAGCCCAGCGTGCCGATCGCGTCCAAATCCGCCTCGGTGCGCACCTTGCTGGTAGCGTGGCGTAAAAATGCCGTCGGCACGTCCTCACGCGCGATACCGCAGCCATTGTCCGTGATGCCGATATAGGTGATACCGCCGTTTTTGATCTCCACGGTCACGGAAGTGGCGCCCGCGTCAATCGTATTTTCCAGCAGTTCCTTGACGACCGACGAGGGGCGTTCCACCACCTCTCCCGCGGCAATCAGTTCCGCTGTGTGCTTGTCCAGCACCTGAATCTTCGGCATAACGTCCCCTCCTGTCTCAATAAGTCGCCGCTTCCTTGCTCAATTCGTACAGTATCTGCATCGCCTCAATCGGGGTAAGCGTGTTGACATCCAGCGCTTTCAGCCGTGTGATCACCGGATTATCCGCCCCGCCGAGCAGAGACAGCTGCCCGCTGTCTTGTTCCGTTTCCGGCACGCGCGGTTCACGCGGCGCGGCACCGTCCGTTTCCAGCTGCCGCAGGATCTCCTTGGCGCGGCTGACGACGCTGTTCGGGATGCCCGCCAGCTTGGCGACTTCAATACCGTAGCTGTCGTCTGCCGAGCCGCGTATGATCCGGCGCAGGAATGTAATATCATCACCGCGTTTTTTCACCGCGATGTTATAATTTTTCACGCAAGGGATCTCGTCCTCCATGGCGGTTAATTCATGATAATGCGTCGCAAACAGCGTTTTAGCTCCCAGCTTTTTATGGTTTGCCACATGCTCCAGCACCGCGCGGGCAATGCTCATGCCGTCAAAGGTAGACGTACCGCGTCCGATTTCATCGAATACGATCAGGCTTTTCGCCGTTGCGTTCTTGAGAATAGACGCGACCTCGCTCATCTCCACCATAAAGGTGGACTGTCCCGCCGCCAGATCATCCGACGCACCGACACGGGTAAAAATACTGTCTACAATGCCAATATCCGCACTGTCCGCAGGAACAAAGCTGCCGATCTGCGCCATGAGCACGATCAGCGCCGTCTGCCGCATATACGTGGATTTTCCCGCCATGTTGGGGCCGGTAATCAGTGCGACCTGATTGTCGCCGTTGTCCAACAGCGTATCGTTTGGCACAAACGGCGCGTCCAGCAGCGATTCCACCACCGGATGCCGCCCGTTTTTAATCGAAATACGCCCCTTCATATCCACGTTGGGACATACATAGTTGTTGCGCATCGCCACATCGGCAAACGAGCACAGTACATCCAGCTGTGCGATCGCCTGCGCGGTCGCCTGAATCCGATGCAGCTCCGCCGCAACAGTCGTGCGCAATTCGGTAAACAGCTGATACTCCAGCGCCACCACCCGGTCGCGCGCGCCCAGCACGCGCGCCTCCAGCTCTTTGAGTTCCTGCGTAATGTAACGTTCCGCGTTCGCCAATGTTTGTTTGCGGATGTAGGTTTCGGGCACCTCGCCTGTATACGCGCGGGACACCTCTATGTAATAGCCGAACACGCGGTTATAACCGACCTTCAGGTTTTTGATGCCGGTGCGTTCCTTTTCCTCCGCCTCCACACGGGCAATCACGCCCTTGCCGTCGGTCATTTCGTATTGCAGCTCGTCAATTTCCGCGTTATAGCCCTGCCGGATCATGCCGCCCTCCCGCACCGAGAAAGGCGGATCGTCCACAATCGCGCGCTCGATCAGCTCGCATACGTCGGTGAGCGGATCGATCCGGTCGCGTATATCGCCGAGCAGCCCCGCTTTTACCTCCGCCAGACGTTCTTTGATAGGCGCCATGCAGTGGATGGTGTGCGCCAGCGAACGCAGCTCCTTGGCGTTTGCGCTGCCGTAAACGATGCGCGTCATAATACGCTCCAGATCGTAAATATCCGCCAGCTGCGCCGTAAGGTCGCCGCGCAGAACAGTATCGCGCAGCAGCTCCTCCACCGCGCCTTGGCGGCGGGAAATCTGCGCCGGATTAATCAAAGGCTGCTCAATCCAGCTGCGGATGAGCCTCTTGCCCATCGCGGTTTTGGTACGGTCGAGCACGCCGAGCAGCGAGCCGCGTTTTTCCTTGGCGCGCAGCGTTTCCAGCAGTTCGAGATTGCGGCGGGCAGTCATATCCAGCCGCATATACTGGACATCGGAATACACATCCAGCTGCCCCAGCCGTTCCAGCCCGTTCATTTGGGTCGCATAGAGATACGCCAGCGCGCAGCCGAGCGCCCGCACGGCGGAAAACCGCTCCGCAAGCCCCAGATCGTCCAGCGACGCC
>CATWUX010000211.1 GCA_958354085.1 uncultured Oscillospiraceae bacterium
TTGCTTGAATATTTTTTACTTCAAAATATTGTCTAACTTTTTGGGGTCACTTCAATGCTGCCATGATGTGTGACAAAGGACAAAAAGAAACCGCCAACCCCTCAAAACAAAGGGTTGGCGGTTTGCTTTTGGTTGCGGGAGCCAGATTTGAACTGACGACCTTCGGGTTATGAGCCCGACGAGCTACCGGACTGCTCCATCCCGCGATGTAAATTGTCTTTTCTCAAAGTGCTCCATTATTATACAGTATCTTTTTCAAAAAAGCAAGCATTTTTTTGAAATTATTTCGATTTTTTATTAGTACATTTTTCCACGGCTGATAGTAGCATACGCAGGTTGTTTTTCTTTTTTCGCTCGATTATAATAGGAATCAACGAGGTGAGAAGAATGCAGCAGGTTCATACCTTTGCTCCGGTGTTTGACGACCGCTCGCGTATACTGATACTGGGAACGTTTCCCTCGGTGAAATCACGGGAAAACGCCTTCTATTACGGGCATCCGCAAAATCGCTTTTGGAAGGTGCTGGCCGCGTTGTGGCAGGAGCCGACACCGGAGACTATTCCGGGAAAGACGGCATTTCTTTTGCGGCATTCCATTGCTTTGTGGGACGTGGTGGAGCGCTGCGATATTATCGGTTCCAGTGACAGCAGCATTAAAGATGTGGTGCCGAATGATATTGGACATTTGCTTTCGCAGGCGCCGGTCGGCAGACTGTTTGCCAACGGCAAAACAGCCGAAGCCCTGTATCACCGCTATGTGGAGCCGACGGTCGGCCGTAAGATTCAAGTGCTCCCATCCACAAGCCCTGCCAATGCAGCGTGGACACTTCCGCGGCTGGTGGAACAGTGGCAGTGTGTGCGTACAGCGGCCGAGACGCCTATACGGTAAAAGCCTTTGGTTTTGGAGGAAAATTCTTCAGGAACCGAAGGCTTTTTTTCTGCCATAAAGCGGAAAAATCGAGCGCGAAGTTCGATTTGATGGCGGTTTTCGGCGGTTTTCGCACGCATATTCCATTTATCCGCACCCTTGTTGCGACACAAATATGTTTAGAACTGCCATATAATGGTAATACTGGAAGTAGAAAGTAATTTCTACTCTGCGGAATGTGAAAAATGGTGGTGAAGACGTTGAGACAACGGGTATATGCCGGCGGGCATACAGAAAAGACAGCGGCCCTTCCGTCCGTTATGGGGGACGGCGCTTTGCGACAGGTGATTTTGGTCACGGTTTGGGCGTTGATAGGCATTTTGGTGCCGCGTGCGAACGTATATGGGGGGATGTCTCCCTTTGGCGTCGGAGTAGCAGCGGCGGTCAGCGGCCCGGGTTCGATCGTTGTTTATCTGGCGACGATGGTGGGATATTTGCTGCCGCAGGGGACGCTGTTCCCGCTGCGTTATATGGCAGCCGTCGCGGCGGTCGCGGGTATCCGCTGGTCGCTCAGCGGATGGAAGTCGGCAACACGCGGGCGTGCCTTTGCGCCGTTGCTGGCGTTTTTGGCAACGGTCAGTACCGGCGCTGCAATGTCGCTGGTCAACGGGCCGGATGCGTATACGCTGCTGATCATCGCAGCGGAAGGTATGCTGGCAGGCGGATTCGCATATTTTTGCGGTGCCACAATCCCGCTGCTGCGGGACGGGCCAGCTCGCACGACCGGTCTGACCGCGCAGGAACAGGCAAGCGCGATCGTCGTAGGGGCGGTCGTACTCATGGCCATTTCCACCGTCCAATTCAGCGGCATCGCGCCCGGCCGGGTGTTGGCGGTGATCGTGATTTTGCTGATGGCGCGATGCGGACGCGAGCAGGGCGGCTGTATCGCGGGAGTGGTTATGGGAGTGACCATGGCGCTGGGAAATCCCGAACAGGCGCATCTGGCGGCAGCCTATGCATTCGGCGGCCTGATGGCGGGGATTTTCTCCCGCTTCGGTCGGTTTGCGACCGCCGGTGCGCTGGTGGTGGCGAACGCGATCGTGGTTATGAGCGCTGGGACAAGTCTCGCCGTAATCGTCGGGATTTATGAAGTGGCGGCCGCCAGCATCATTTTTGTGGTGCTTCCGCCGTCGCTGGATCGGAAGATCAACCGCTTTTTTGCCCATCCGCAGGATATTCCGGCGGTGGAGGGCCTGCGTCGCTCGGTCGTCATGCGGTTGGATTTTGCCGCCAAAGCTATGGACGAGGTGGCAACGACCGTGGATGCGGTTTCCAAAAAGCTGTCGGGGCTGAGTGCGCCGGATCTCGGCTCGGTTTACCGCGGTGTTTCGGATGATGTCTGCCGCAGCTGCGGACTGCGTATGTTTTGCTGGGATAACGCCTTTTCCGATACCATGTCCTCTTTCAACGACATGACGCCGGTTTTGCGGCGCAAGGGGCATATCGAGCGTTCGCAGGTGACGGGACATCTTGCGCGGCATTGCGGACGGCTGGATGATGTGCTTCGGTATGTGAATCGCGGCTACGGTGAATATACCATCCGTGAGGGTGCGTGGCGGCGGCTGTCGGAGATCCGCGGCGTGGTTACCGATCAGTTCTCCGGAATGTCGGATATGCTCACCGAGCTGTCGGA
>CATWUX010000212.1 GCA_958354085.1 uncultured Oscillospiraceae bacterium
GGCTTCTATATCCAGAATCGTACCGGCCTCGGTTTCCCGCTCGTTCATGTTTTCGACGACGACCGCGATACCGTGCGGGATCTCCTGCCGCAGGTTCAGTAGCATTTTTTCGCGCACCAGTTCGGCTGCGAGAACGCGTTCGGGCTGATCACTGACCATGTCATCGGGGAAAAAGTGCGGGCTTTCGAAGGTGTAGGCATCCAGCTCATGCAAAACCTCCTCCACGCCCTCGCCGGTGAACGCCGAAACCGGCAGGATCGCGTCAAAAGCGTATTCCGTTTGCCAGCGGTCGATACAGCCAAGCAGGGCCGCTTTGTCGGCAAGCGTGTCGATCTTGTTGATGACGAGGATGGCGGGCAGCTTGTTTTTGCGGAATTGGTCGATCAGCTCCTGCTCCTCGGGGCGCACCGCCGCCTTCGGTTCCACGACCAGCACTGCCGCATCCACGCCGGAAACGGCCTCGCCGATGGATTTGACCATGAAATCGCCCAAACGGGTGCGCGGGCGGTGATTGCCCGGTGTATCCAGAAAAACCAGCTGGGATTCGCCGCGCGTGACCACGCCCATAATACGGTTGCGGGTCGTTTGCGGCTTGTCCGAAACGATGGCGACCTTGCGGCCGACCATCGCATTCAACAAAGAAGATTTGCCCACGTTGGGGCGGCCGACGATCGCCACGAAGGCGGAACGGGTGGATTCTGACATAAATTTTCGATCCTTTCAGGGGCTTTATCGCCCGGAAAGGGCATAAAACCAACGATTCAAAAGCGGATTGTTCAGTTTTTCACGCGTACAAGCGTGGTATTGTCGATTTGCGCCGGATAGCTTTCGCGGACAGTCCCGCTGTGTGTGGCATACACCGGATTAGGATTCCCGCTTTTGCGCACCCCATACAAACCAAAAAGACAAACCGGCGGAAAGCAGCAGCAGACCGATACGCCACGGTGCGTCAAGCAGTGCTTGTCCGATGCGCCGCCATCCCTCCGGCTGCGTGAACAGGCAGACCGCCACGCCGACCGCCGTGAGCGCACATAGCAAAACGGCGCCCGCCGCAACGTCCTTCGCGATACGAGCGACCGTGTGCCGTTGCGGGGACGCCAGATTGACCGTTTGTTCCACGGCCGTGTTGAGCGCCTCCGCCGCGACGACCAGACCGATCACCAGCAGCAGTGCCGCCCATTCGCCGCGGGACAGGGAAAAAAACGGCGCGGCCGCCAGCACATAGGCAGCCGTCACCAAATGAATGCGGAAATTGCGTTCGTGCCGGATGCAGAACCACAGCCCGCGTCCGGCATAACCGAACCCCTTTAAAAACGCTTTCATATGTTCTTATTGATCGCCCGCCATCACATAGCTTGCACCGCGCGGCAAACCGACCGAAGCCATGACCGCCTCCTCGCGCTCACGCATCCGAACGGCCTCCAGTCCGCCGTTCACATGGTCGTAGCCCAGCAGATGCAGCACGGAATGTACGGTCAGATAGCCGACCTCCCGCTGCAGGGAATGTCCGTATTGCTTCGCCTGCTCCACCGCGCGCTCGATGGAGAGTACCACATCGCCGAGCATATAGGCGCCGTTGGCGGGGTTGACATCGTATACGCCGTTTTCACCCAGCGGGAAAGACAGCACATCCGTGACCGCATCAATTTTGCGCTGTTCGTTGTTGATGGCGCGGATCTGATCGTTGTCAACGATGGAGATATCCACCTGAGCGGAGCCTTCAAAGCCTTCCAGCTCCAGAACCGCGTGGCAGCAGCGGCGCATCAGCAGGCGGATGCCGGTGGGGATTTTCACGGTTTTCTGCTTGTTTTCAATGACTACTTTGATCTTTTCCATAGTTCTTATAACGTTTCCTTTCCTCAGTTTTTTCATACTTTTCATAGGCCTGAATGATGCGCTGCACCAGCTGGTGGCGTACCACATCTTTTTCATTGAAGGTGCACACGGCAATGTCTTCCACGTTTTTGAGCACGCGCATTACCTCGCGCAGACCGCTTTTGCGGCCGTCCGGCAGATCCACCTGCGTGATATCGCCGGTGACCACCATTTTCGAGTTAAAGCCCAGCCGCGTCAGAAACATTTTCATCTGTTCCGGAGTGGTATTCTGCGCCTCGTCCAGAATCACAAAGCTGTCGTCCAGCGTGCGTCCGCGCATATACGCCAACGGCGCGATCTCGATGTTGCCGCGTTCGAGATATTTCTGATACGTTTCGGCGCCCAGCATATCGAACAGCGCGTCATACAGCGGCCGCAGATAGGGATCCACCTTGGACTGCAAATCGCCTGGCAAAAACCCCAGCTTTTCGCCGGCCTCCACCGCAGGGCGGGTCAGGATGATGCGGTTGACCTCTTTTGCGCGGAAGGCGTTCACCGCCATCGCCACCGCCAGATAGGTTTTACCGGTGCCCGCCGGGCCGACGCCCAGCACGATCGTATTGCTGCGGATGGCTTCCACATAGCGCTTCTGCCCCAAGGTTTTCGGCTTGACCGGACGGCCCTTGGCGGTGATGCAGAT
>CATWUX010000213.1 GCA_958354085.1 uncultured Oscillospiraceae bacterium
TCGATATACCGTCCATCGCGCGGATGGCGAAAACCGATTACGCGCGCGTGCAGGCACTGTCCATCCAGCCCTTTGAGCGGCTTGGAAGAGCCGTATACCGTGTCTCCGGCCACAGGATGCCCCAAATAGGCCATATGCACGCGGATTTGGTGCGTGCGCCCCGTTTCCAGCGTCAGGCGCACATGCGTGTACTGCCGGTATGCGGCGATCACCTCGTAATGCGTAACGGCCTCCTTGGAGTTGCGCTCGACCACCGCCATCTTTTTGCGCTGCACCGGGTGGCGACCGATCGGTGCGTTGACCGTGCCGGAGGTGTCCTTGAGATGCCCGCATACCACCGCCTCATATTGACGGGTAAAGCTGTGCTCCTTGATCTGCTGTGCCAGACTTTGATGCGCCAAATCGTTCTTGGCGACGATCAGCAATCCGCTGGTGTCTTTGTCGATACGGTGAACGATGCCGGGACGCAGCACGCCGTTGATACCGGACAGGCTGTCGCCGCAATGCGCCAGCAGGGCGTTGACCAGCGTGCCGCTGTAATTTCCCGCCGCCGGATGCACCACCATCCCTTTCGGCTTGTTGACCACCAGCAAATCCTCGTCCTCGTATACAACGTCCAGCGGGATTTCTTCTGCCTGCGCTTCATAAGAGACCGGCGGAAGCACGGTCACCACGACCGTATCCCCCGCGTGCAGCTTATAGTTCTTGTTTTGCGGCTTTCCGTTTACCGAAATCAAACCCTGTTCCAACCAGCCCTGTGCCGCCGAACGCGTAACCTCCATGGCTTCAGCGACAAAGCAATCAAGCCGTGTGCCCGTCTGTTCCGGCGTCGGATACAGTGTTTTCGTTTCCATCGTGTTCTTCACCCTCCGCCTGAACTGCTGTTTTTTCTTCCTTATAGAAAAAGAAAAAGTAGACAAGCAGCAAAATTGCCCCGATCACAACACAGCAATCCGCAACGTTAAATATAGGAAAATCAATCAGTTTAAAATACAGAAAATCTACCACATAACCGAGCGCAATACGATCGATCAGATTTCCCACGCCGCCCGCGATAATCAGGATACCACTGATATTGACCAGCGGATGTTTGCGAAAACGACCGCTCATCAGCACCGCTAGTACTGCCAGCAGCACCACGATCGTAACCGTGATAAAAATCCAGCGCTGTTCTTTCAGCATACCAAACGCGGCTCCGGTATTTTCCGTATAAAAAAATTCAAACACGCCATCCCACAGCACAACCGGCGGCTGCTTCTTCAGATGAGTGACTGCCAGCCATTTTGTCCACTGATCCAGACCAATCAGCACAGCGGAGGCCGCCAGAATGATGATTTGAAGCATAAACTCCCTGCCTTTCCGCGCAGATTGCGCAGGTATTCCGTATGAACCGCCAAAGGCGGCGAGCCACACACGCGGTCGCCGCCCTCCAAGGCTCTATTCCAAAATTTTTGCGCAGCGATCGCACAGATCCGCGTGTTCCGCATGGCTGCCGACCGTCTCGCTGTATATCCAGCAGCGGCTGCATTTTTGGCCGCTTGCATGGGTGACCGTGACAGACAGATCAGCCACATCCCCGGTAAACGTGCCGCCTTCGCCCTCAACAACGTCCACTTTGGACACGATCAGAACAGCCGGCAATGCGGCAGCAACCGAACGGATGAAGTCCAGCGTTTCGCCCTTGGCATACAGTGTCACCGCCGCGTCCAAGGAACCGCCGATCGTTTTTGCAGTGCGGGCGAGTTCCAGCGCTTTTTTAACATCCTCGCGCACGGCATGGATGCGCTCCCATTTCGCCTCAAACGCTTCATCCTTTGCAGACGTATCGACAGCAGGGATCTCATTGAACATCACCGAACGGGAATCCTCCTCCTTGCCGTGCGGCAGGAACGACCAA
Source organism: uncultured Oscillospiraceae bacterium (assembly GCA_958354085.1). Classification (GTDB taxonomy): domain Bacteria; phylum Bacillota; class Clostridia; order Oscillospirales; family Acutalibacteraceae; genus CATWUX01. The sequence goes on from CATWUX010000213.1 coordinate 1,898, forward strand.
ATTTCCTCCGAGGTAAACGCCAGAATCGGCGCGAGCAGCCGCGTCAGCGCGTTAAGCACGCGGTAGATTGTCGTTTGAGCGGCACGGCGGGTAGCGCTGTCTGCTTTTTCTACATACAGGCGATCCTTGAGTACGTCCAGATAAAAGTTGGACATATCCACCACGCAGAAGTTGTGGATACGGTGGAACGCATCGTGGAATTCAAACGCTTCGTACGCCGCGCGCACCTCGCCGACCAGATCGTTCAGCCGCATGAGCGCCCAGCGGTCGATTTCTTCCAGCTGCTCATCGCAGACGCTATCCGTATCCGGTGTGAAATCCGAAATATTGCCGAGGATGAACCGCGCCGTATTACGGATCTTCCGATAGGATTCCGACAGCTGCTTGAGGATCTCCTTCGACAACCGCACATCCACGCGATAATCCAGCGACGCTACCCACAGACGCAGGATATCCGCGCCGTATTCGTTGACGACCTCCTCGGGCAAGATGACGTTTCCGAGGGACTTGGACATTTTTTTGCCCTCGCCATCCACCGTCCAGCCATGTGTGAGCACACATTTATACGGTGCTTCACCGCGCCAGGCAACGGCGGTGAGCAGCGACGACTGGAACCA